>JBJHAV010000241.1:0-5974 GCA_050480685.1 Planctomycetaceae bacterium
ACCCCCAGCAGGGTCCCGGTCGGCGGCAGCCGGACGAGGTTCTGCAGCTGGGTCAGGCCGTACCTTCCCGCCCCCAGCAGGAACGCATGGCAGGGGAAGGGCGGGTCGAAGCCCGGCGCGGCTCCGCTGGGCAGGCGCTCGAGCAACACATCGCCGAGCACGAGCACGTCCATCTTGGTGCGCAGGAAACACTCCAGCGCTTCTTTTGGGCGGCAGACCACCGGCTCGTTTTCGTTGAACGAGGTGTTCAGCACCATCGGCACACCCGTGCGCTCCTCGAAGGCGCGGATCAGCTTCCAGTAGCGCGGGTTCGCCTCGCGGGTCACCGTTTGCAGGCGGCCCGTTCCGTCCGCGTGGGTCACGGCCGGGATGCGCTCGCGCTGGCTCTCCAGGATCGGAAAGACCTGCCCCATGAAGGGCACCGGCGCGTCGCTCGCGAACCACTCGCCCTGGCGCTCGGCCAACACCGAGGGCGCGAAGGGGCGGAACGACTCGCGGCGTTTGATCTTGAGGTTGAGGATCTCTTGCATGTCCGCCCGGCGCGGATCGCCGAGGATCGAACGATTGCCCAGCGCCCGCGGGCCCCACTCCATGCGCCCCTGAAACCAGCCGACCACCTTGCCGTCGGCCAGGGCTTCGGCCACACGCGCCACCAGCGCATCCTCGTCCTCGGGGCGGATGCGGCGGCAACCGGCTTCGGCCAACTCCGCGGCGCGGCCGGAGAAAAGCGCCTCCAACTCGGCCTCGGAGGCCTTCGGGCCCCAGTAGGCGTGGTGCATCTCGAAGCTCCGCGGGCGACCGAGCACCAGGTTCCAAACGGCGTAGGCCGCACCGAGTGCTCCACCCGCATCCCCGGCCGCCGGTTGCACCCAAACCTCGCGGAAGGGCGTCTGCTCGGCGATGCGCCCGTTCGCCAGGCTGTTCATGCCGCAGCCCCCGGCCACGGCCAGGCGCACCTCGCCGGTGGATTCGGCCAAACGGCCCAGCAAGTGGAAAAAACACTCCTCGTAGAGCGCCTGGGCCGAAGCGGCCAGGTCCCGGTGGCGCTGCTCGATGGGTTCACCGGGCGAGCGGCGCGGGCCGAGCAGTTCGCAGAGCTCGGGCGCGAAGACATCCTCCAACGTCGGCGCGCCGCCCTCCCAGGTCATGGCCACACCGCCGCGCGCATGGCGGAAGTAGTGGTTGTCGAGGGCAAAACCACCATCGGCGCGCAGGCTCACGAGCCGCCGCATCTCGGGCAGGAAACTCGGCCGGCCGTAGGCGGCTAGCCCCATGACCTTGTATTCGTCGCCATAGTGCGCGAAACCCAGGTGCTGGGTGAGCGCCGTGTAGAGCAAACCCAGGGAGTGGGGAAAGCCGACCCGGCCGAGCACACGCAGGTCGCGACCTTCGCCCAGCGCCCATTGGGCCGAGGAGAAATCCCCGAAGCCGTCCACCGAGACCACCGCCGCGCGCTCGAAGGGCGACACCAGGTAGGCGCTGGCCAGGTGCGCCAGGTGGTGTTCGATGTGGTGGAAGCTGGCCCCCAGCTCCGCCGGAGACACCCCCAAGGCCTGGGCGGTGGCGGTGCGCAGGGAGCCGACCCGCGCGCGATTGCGCAGGCGATCGGCGAGGATGCCGAGGGAAGGCCGCGCGCGCAGAGCCCACAGGACCTTGGACACACGCTGGGCCTTGGGATCGCGGTTGATCGCCACGTGATCGATCTGGGCGGCGGTGACACCCGCCTCCGCCAGACACCAGCGGGCCGCCTCGGACGGGAAGCCGGCCCAGTGTTTGATGCGCCGGAAGCGCTCCTCCTCCGCAGCGGCCACCAGTTGTCCGTCGATGACCAGGGCCGCCGCCGCATCCCCGTGCCAGGCGTTGATGCCCAGGACGATCGTCTTCCTTCCCATCCTTCGCTCCCTTGGGTTCGAAGCGCCCCATGGCGCTCCCGGGGACCCATCGGCGGGCCCCCCGATCGTGCGCGAGCCTTCCCTCGCCCCTCTCCCGCCACTGGGATCGCCGGGCGCGCCCCAGAGGCACCAGGCGCCCAAAAGAGACTCCAGCCCAAGGGCCCGAGGGGCCGATTCCCCGGGCAAGGGACGCGTTCCCCGTCCCGATGCCCCCCATGAGCGAGGAAACCAACCCCTCCCGTGCGAGCACGGTCCTCGGTGCCCCCCCCGCGCCGGAGCCGTGGTCGAGCTCCCCACCCGTGGCAGCCCCCCGCCCGCGCCGGGCCACCCCGCTGCCCCTGAGCCTGGAAGAAGGGCCCGACTGGGCGGCCCTCGAACCGCGCGGGCTTTGGGCGAGCGGTGGCCGCTGGCTCCTCGACGGCCCGCTGCTCGTGCTCGTTTTGCCCCTGGCGCTGGTGCTCGCCCTACCGGTGGCCCTCGCCAACTGGATCGCCTTCGGGGATCCGCGCAAGATCCTCTTCGCACAGGAACGCGTCGGCCTGCGCGGGCGCCGCTTCACGCTCTACAAGTTCCGCACCATGCGGGATTCGAACAACGGCTCCTTCCACTCCTGGAGCCACGGCCAGGACCAGCAACGGGTCACGCGCCTCGGCCGCTTCCTGCGCAACAGCCACCTGGACGAGCTGCCGCAACTGCTCAACGTGCTGCGCGGCGAGATGCGCCTGATCGGCCCGCGCCCGGAGATGATCGAGATCGAGCAGTGGGCCGAGCGCGAGGTGCCGGGTTTCTCCGCCCGCCTGGCCGTGCGCCCGGGCATCACGGGCCTGGCGCAGGTGGTGCAGGGATACACCGGCCGCGACGTGGCGGCCTACGAACGCAAGCTCGAGCTCTGCCTGGCGTATCTCTCGGAACACTCGGCGAGCATGGACCTGCGCATCCTGATTTGGACCGCCCGGGATGTGGTCGGTCGCCGGGGTTGGCGCTGGAAAGAAGACGCCCACCGCGCGGCGCGCGGCGAATGTGTTGGCCTGCCGGTCGCCGATCAGAAGCGCAGGCTGAGCCCGAGCTCCAGGTAAGGTGCCGGGTCGATCTCGACCTCGCTCACCTTGCCACCCCGGCGTTCGAACACGTTGAGTTCGCGCCAAGCGGACCAGCCACCGCCCAGACGCAGTTCGACACCGGGCCGGGGACGCCAAGCCAAGGTGCTGCCCAAATCGATCTGCTCGTCGCGCACCACTCCGCTGGGCAGCGGACCGCCCGGATTCAAGCGGTACTGGCGCTGTTCGTAGATCGCATAGGCGCTCCAGGTGAAGCGCTCGGAGAGGTGCCAATCGAGGGCCACACGCTCCCCTTCCACGAGCAGGTGCCAATCGCGGGCGAAACGCCAATCGACCCCCAGGAAGGGGATCAACCAGACGTCGTCCTCCAATCGCGAGGATCCGGCCAATCCGATCGCCACGCGCAGATCCGGTGAAGCCTGGTAGGAAATTCCGAGGGCGCCGCCGAGGGTCACACTTTGGGAGAGCGTGGCCTGGTCCTCGCCGCCGAGGGCCACCTCGAAGCCGCTGAAGAGCGAGGTGCGACCGGCCCAGTGGCTGTAGAGCGTCGCCGCCAAGCGGGTGCGGTAGAGGTCGTTGAAGGGCCGAGCGGAGCCCGGCACCACCTGCGTGTCGCCGCCCCAGTCGTAAAAGGATGCTTCGCTCTCGAAACTCAAGGCGAGCACACGGCGCGCGTCGATTTCGCGGCTGAGGGTCGCGTACCAATTGCCCCGCTGCACACCGAGTTCGCCGCCATTTTCGAGGGCTTCGCGCCCGAAGAGCCGGCCGCGGAAACCCACGTCCAGGTGCTCGAGCGGGCTTTCCTCGGAGCCGCCCTGAATCTGGAAGCGGGGCGCCGAGGCTTCGGCGGTCCAAACATCGCCGCGGTGCGCCGCGGGCTCGGCGCGCGGGCCGATCGAGTAGCCAAAGCTGGCGCCGGCGTCCGCGGGCAAGTGCACCCGGGGCACGGGCCGCACGTTGGACTGGGCCTCGGCCGCCGGCGCGAAGGCCAGGAGCGAGATCAAAGCCGCGCCTCCCCAGGCGACGGCCGAATACGAACGATGATTGGAGCCGCGGCTCCGCGGAACCCTTTGCATGTGGCCCCCGGGTGCCCCCCGGCACCCTGGCGCCGCTTCCTGAAGGCGGCGCCGTGACTTCGGTTTCGAAGGCGGTGCGCGGCACGTTCCGCGTCCCACCTGAGAAAACCTATCCCGCCCGCGCGCGGCGGGCCGGAGCGCGGGGCAAGGGGGCCTTCGAGCCGGAAAACTTTTCCCTCGCGGCCCAATTCGCCGTCAGCGCAGGCCGTAAAGGCGCTCGCCGAAACGCACGCCGACCAGGCGGCCGCCCTCCACCACGGGGCGAGCGACCTCCTGGCCGCTGGAGCTGTACAGGAACAGCTCGTCGCCGATCACCTCCCAGCGGCCGCGCTCCTCGCTGCTGCCCCCGGAAACGCCCAGGCCGGAAAAACTCATGATCGTCTCGCGCCGGAAGCTGCCGTCCGCGAAGAAGTCGTAGAGCCAGGTGGTGCTGCCGCCGGAATGCACACTGCTGGAGCCGATGCGCCGGCCCGCGAGCAGCCCTTCCAGGGAGGTGTTGCGCTCCGGGGGCGTCAACTGGAGCGAGGTCAGGATGCGCTTGAGACCCGGCAAATACTGCCCGGATTGTTCGCGCACGAGCACGCCGACCACGGCCAAGAAATACTCCCGGCGGGCGACGGCGCCGATCCACACCGTCACCGGCTGGCCGTCCGCGGTGCGACCGGACCAGGTTTGCACCGCCCCGGGCAGTTCGCCCACCAGCACACGCTCCGGCGGACCATCGGCCCCTTCCACCTTCAATTCGAGTTCCGCCATCAACTCGCGGATCTCCGCTTGGTTCGACGCAAAAAGCTGTTCGATGGTCTGCGAGCGTTCCTGATCCTCCAACTCGCCGTGGGTCACGAGCAGGATCGCATCGATGCGATCACCGGGCCGCAATCCAGGCTGCACCACCACCACTTCTTCGCTGGCCATCTCCGCCGACCAGGCCCGCGGCATGTCGAAGGAATACCAGCCCCGCGGATGCTGGAAACGCCGGGTGCGGCCGCTGTAGACCTCCTCCACGGCGGGCGGAGGCTCCACGGCGGTGGGGAGCGGCGCGGCGAACGGCTCGCTGTTCCCGGACGCGGATTCCACCGCGGGCTCCTGCGCCACATCGCCGGGGAGTGGCGCGGCCTCCGGCTCCACGGCTTCCTGCTCCACGGCCTCGGCGGTCGGCGGGGAGGGCGCATGGGCCCGCGACTCCTCGCTCCCCTCGGCGACCTGCGGCGCGGTCCCGGGAGCGCGGTCCCCTGCGCCTTCCGCCGCGGCGGTGGCGGCGATGCCCCCCTGCCCGGAGACCGGTGCGGCGTTGTCGATCTCCCCGTTGCCGCAGGCCACGAGCAGGGAGAGGACCAACACGAGGCCGGTGCGGGACGAGAGGATCTGGCTCGGAGGTTTCATGGGCGGCGTCCTGGCGAGGGTTGTTTCCTAGAGCGCCCTCCGCTCGCGGAATCCCTCAACCGGCGTGGGGGTCCGCCACCGGCAGCGACACCCGCTCCGGCTTCGCCCTCCAGCGCGGGTAGGGCTCGCCGGTGATGCGGTGGGCGAGCCGTGCAATCGCCACCAGGGCCAGGGCCGAAGCCAGGATTGCCGCCAGGTCCGCCCAGCCCCCCATCAGCCCCGTGGCCACGATCAGGGTGGTGGCGCCGGCCGGCGGGTGGGGCAAGTCGAAGGTCGCCATGCCCGCCGAGGTGCAGGCCAGGGCCAGGGACGCGGAGGCCACCGCCGCCCAGGCCGAGCCGCCGGCCAGCCAAGCGACGTGGGCCTCGACGCCGAAGAACCAGGCGGCCAGGGCCCCGAGCCCGGCGCCCAGGAGGTGCCCGAGCACCACGTTGCGCGGCGCGGCCAGGGCTGAGCGCGGCGCGAAGAACACGATGAAGGTGCTCGCGCCGATGGCGGGAAAGAGCAGCGGCTGAGCGACACCGATCGAAAGCGCGCCGATGGCGAGCGCCGCGAGCCCCGACCC
>JBJHAV010000242.1:0-5964 GCA_050480685.1 Planctomycetaceae bacterium
GCCACAGGCCGCGCGCAAAGGGTGGCGCGAGAGCAGCTTGTGGGCCGGTGCCACGTGGCGGGACTCGGTGCGCGAAACGCAGGTCGGGTTGAGGCAGGGATTGAAGGGCAGCCCCACGGGGTACAGCCGCGGGCCGGCGGGCGGATGGGCATCCCCCAGCTCGATCTGGTCTAGCAGCGCCGCGATCAGGGCCATGCGGATCGGAACCCCCCGGGCGGCCTGCTTGAAGTACAGGCTGCGGGGATCCCCATCGAGATCCTGGCTGATCTCGTCCCGGCGCGGCAGCGGGTGCATGACCACCGCATCGCGCAGCAGTTCCGCCTGCATCGTCGCGTGGCCCAAGCGCAGGTAGTCGTCCGCCTCGCCTTCCTCGCGGGCCGGGTGGCGTTCGGTCTGGGGCCGGGTCATGTAGACCGCGTCCACGTGCTCCACGCGCAGGCCGCTGGCTTCGGTGAAGAGGCTCAACTGGTGGGGCTTTTGGGGCGTGATGTAAACCGCATCGGAGCGGGCCGCCAGGGCACCGAGGCGCGTTGCATCCGCGCGCACGGGCTCGGCGCCGTACTCCTCGCGCAAACGTTGGAGCACGTAGTCGGGCAGCTCCAGGCCGTGGTGTGGAACACACACGATGTTCGCGCCGAAACGGGCCAAGGCGTAGATGAAGGAGTGGATCGTGCGGCTGTAGCGCAGGTCTCCGGCCAGAACCACATCGAGTCCCTCCAGACGCCCGCGTTCGATCCACAGGGTGTAGAGATCGCAGAGTGTCTGGGTCGGGTGCTCGTGACTTCCGTCGCCAGCGTTGATTACCGGGACCGAGGCGTACTGGGCGGCCAAGCGCGCCGCGCCCTCGCTCGGGTGGCGCAGCACGATCAGGTCCGCGTATCCCTGCACCACGCGCACCGTGTCCGCCAGGGACTCGCCCTTGGTGGCGCTCGAGGTTTTCATGTCGGCGGCAGTCAACACGCCGCCGCCGAGGCGCAACATGGCGGACTCGAAGGACAGCCGCGTGCGCGTCGAGGGTTCGTAGAACACACTCGCCGCGATGCGACCGCGGCACAGGTGCGACCACCCGCGGGGGTCGGAAGCGAACTCGCTGGCGCGCTCGAAGAGCGCGCGGATCTCGACCAGGGACAGGTCGTCGATCGATACCAAGTGCCTGGGTCCGGCCGTGCGCGCGTCTTCCATGTTCGGGGTGAGGGCCGGCTCGGCGCCTGCGCCTCCCGCCCCGAAGATCGGATCCTAGAAGCGACCCCGGCGCGGATCAACGCCACCAGGGCTGCGTGGGGGTCCCGAGCACCTCGGACAGGAAACGCGCCCGCTCCCCGGGGGAGGCCGGCGGGCTCCGGAGGGCCTGCTCGATGCGGCTCAGTTCCCCGGCATCCACGGGCACCCCGGCACCCGGGGGCCAAAGGGCCGGATCGTGTCCGAGGGCCCGGGCCACGGCCTCGCCCAGGCGCGCGCGGGTGCCGATGGGGTCGGCCAGGGCGCTGACCAGGAGCCCGTCCGCGGGCGGCCCGCCCGGCCCCGCGCCGCCCCGGTCGGCACGGGCCGGATCCGCGGGGGCCGGATCCGCAAAGGCCAGATCCGCACGGGCCAGGACCGGCAACACCCGGCGGCGGGCACACAGCCCCGGGGGCGGGCCCTTAGCCCCTTCGGCGGACTCGACCCAAAGCACCAGGTCCGCCCGATCGAGCCACTCGCGCGCCAATTCCTGCCCGGCGCGCTCGATCTCCGCCTGGGGCCCCGTCGCTTCCCTCTCCCCCGCCGTGTCGACCCATTCGACCGCGAGTTCGCCCAAGAGGGCCGGCTCCACCAGGGCATCGCGGGTCGTGCCCGGCCGTGCGGAAACGAGGGCGCGCTCCCGCCCCACCAGCAGATTGAAGAGGGTCGACTTGCCCGCGTTGGCCGGCCCGGCGAGCACGACCACAGGGGCCCGGTCCAAGAGGGCTTGGAAACGCCGACCGCGGGCCAGGAGCCGGGCGAGCCCGCGTTCGAAGGCCGGCATGGACCCCCGCGCCAGGGCCGTGAGGGCCCGCTCCAGGGCCCCTTCGCACTGGTCGAGCAGCACCCTCGCGGCGCGCTCACCGCGCGCCTCGGCGAGCCGCGCGAGCGCCCTCGCGCGCGCATCCGCGGGAGCGGGCGCGGGAGGCACCCCAAGGGCCGCCACCACGGCCTCGACCACGGCCTGCCCCCCGTGGAGGTGCAGTTCGAACCGCTCGCCTCCGCGGGACACGAGCAGGGCCTCGTCGAGGGCCTCTCCGGCCGCGTCCCGCAGGGACACCAGCCGGGGCGCTCGGGGGTCCTGCGAAACCGGCGTGCCGATCAAAGCGGATATCCGCCGGGCCGCTCCCGGTCCCTCGCAGACGAGCACCCTCACCGCCCCGGGGGCAGGCGAGGTTTCTTCGCGCCAATGGAGCGGGGCCGGGGCCCCGGGCCGTTCCGCGGCAGCATGGGCGCCGGGCCTCATCCCGCTGTCCCCGCCCGCGCGTCCGCGAGCGCGACCCAAAGGCCGAAGGCCACCAGATCCGGCACCTCGCGCAGGTCGCCGGGCCAAAACGGCACCGGCTCCAGCAGGAAACCGCGCGCTCCGCCGGTTAAGACCCTCGGTGCCCCGGCCAAACCTGCCTCCAGACCGACCCGCCGGGCCAGTTCCGCCGCAGCGCCCCAAAGGCCCACCCCCACACCCGCCGAGATCGCCTCCCGGGTCTCGCGGCCCAGGGCCGGCGGCGCGGGGCGGGGTTCGATCCGGGGCAAACGGGCGGCGCCCTCGGCCAAGGCGCGGGCGAGAAGACCCGGCCCGGGGGCGATCGCCCCGCCCAAGAAGGCCGGCGGCGCCCCGCCGGGTCCCTCCCAGCGCACCGCGTCCACGGTCAGGGCAGTGCCCGCGTCCACGACGATCGCGGAGCCCCCCACCCACTCGGCCGCCCCGCGGGCGGCGAAGAGCCGATCCGCCCCGACGCTGTGGGGTTCGCGGCAGCGGTTCTCCACCCCGCTGTCCACGGGCCCGCCAAGGCCCTCGGGCGCCAGCCCCGACAGGAACGCGCGCACGGTGTCCTCCCGCTCGCGGGCGCCCACGGCACACAGGGCCTGGGCTTCGATGCGGATCGGTCCCAAACCGCCGGTCTGGGCGGGAGCCTGGACCGAGGCCAACCAGGCTTCGACCTGGCTCGCGAGGGGCCCCGGCGAAAGCTCGCAGAAGCGCGCCAGGGGGCGGGGCGGCACCTCGCCCCTCGGACCCTCGGGCGCGGGCCACAGGGTCAATTTGAGCGCGCTGTTGCCCAGATCGGCGGTCAACAGCACCCGCAGCGGCGCTGCGGCGGGGGGCGGCGAGCCCGGGCGCGCGGAGTCCATGGACGGGCTGACCCCGGGGCGAAGGTCTTGGCGACGGCCTGGGAGGCGGTCAGGGCGATTCGAACACCAGGGTGCGCGGCTTGCCCGCGTTTTCCAGCACCACCTCCCAGGTGGTGTAGAGCTCGGCGTTCGTTTTGACGAAGTGGATCGCCTGGTTGACCGAGTTGACCGGGTGCCCGTTGATGCTCTTGATCACGTCCCCGGACTTGACGCCGTGTTTGGCCACCAGGGAGCCGGCGGCGACGTCCTGGATCTCGACCCCCTCGTAGCGCCCCGTGCGCGGATTGCGCCACGAGCGGTGCCGTACTTCGCTCGACAGGATCTGCAGGTGGTCGCGCTCGAACGCGGCCATGTCCTCGGTCCCCAGGGTGAAGATGCCCGGCCGGCGTTCGACCGTGTTCTCGGGGCGGAAAGCCTCGCCCGTCCCCGGACCGCGGGGGATGGCGCGCACCCGGCGCTCGCGTGCCTCGCCCGGGGCCACGCTGATGATGCCCGATTCGAAGGGCGACCAGGTTTCGATCGTCTGGGGTTCGTCCGGGAACGCGTCGAACTCGAAACGCACGCCGTCGGCACCGATGGCCGCCACCCGCACGTTTTGGAACTCGCGGGGCAGCCGATCGCCCATGCGCACGGTGGCGGTGGTCTGGTTGTTCGAGAGCAACCCCGGGCGCAGGTATTGCAAGTGCGCCAAGCGGCTGGCCGGCGCGTCCGTGTCGACCTCCACGTAGAGCACACGCAGGACCGTCGCCAAATCCGGCCGCACCGGGGCCTTGACCTCGGGCTCCTCCTTCGGAGGCGGCGGCGGGGGCGGCGGGGCGAGCTTGCCGGTCCAGTTGAGGTTGTGGAAGTTGGCCTCGATCCGGCTCGGATGCACCAGGGTCAGGCGCGGCGGCTCGGGCTGGGGCACGGAGTCGAGCACCTGGCGCTGGCGATCCATGCTGGCGCGGCTGGCCCGCAGGGACTCCATGTTCTGCACGTAGTCGTGCACGTACCAGGCGAGCCCACCCAGGGTGGCCAGGGAGGCGACCCAGATCAGCAACTTGAGCGTCGAGAGGTTCATCGGGCCTCGGGTGGCCGGGGGAACGCGGCGGCGCCTCCCCGGCGGAGGAGCATGCTACCAGCCCGGGGGGGCGCCGCGGACGGCGGACCGGGGGCGAGTCGACCGCCAGCACCTGGGGGACGACCGCCGCGGGGGAATCTTCCCGCCGCCGCGCTGCCGTCCCACCGGGCCCCGGCCCTCCCGCGCGACCCTCCGAAGGGGCCGCGCGCGGACTCAGAGGTCGCCGGCCGGATTCAGGCGCAGGTGGGAGCGCTTGCGATCCCCGCCGCTGGTGAAGCCGCGCAGGGCCAACAGAAGCTCGTCCGGGCGGTCGCTGGCTGCCAGGGCGCTGTCCAGGTCGATCAGGTCCGACTCCACCAGTTGCCGCAGGGACTGGTTGAAGGAGATCAGCCCCGCTTCGCTGCCCTGGTCGATGCAGCGGCCGAGTTCGGCCGTGCATCCCTCGGCGAGCAACTCCCGCACCCGCGGGGTCGAAACCATCAGCTCCAGGGCCGGGACCATGCCTTGACCGCTGCGCTTGGGCAACAGGCGCTGGCTCAAGACCGCCGCCAGGTTGTCCGCCAGGCGCGCGCGCACCTGCTGGTGCTGCTCCGGCGGGAAGAAGCTGATGATGCGGTCGACGGTCTGGGCCGCGTTGACCGTGTGCAGGGTGCTCATCACCAGGTGACCGGTTTCGGTGGCATCGAGGGCCGCTTGCACGGTCTCCGCGTCGCGCATCTCGCCGATCAGGATCACGTCCGGACTCTGGCGCAGGGCGTGGCGCAAGCCGTTCGAGAAACTGGGCACGTCGGTGCCGATCTCGCGCTGGCTGATTACGCAGCGCTCCTCCTGGAAAATCATCTCAACCGGGTCTTCCAGGGTCACCACGTGCCGTTCGGCGTTCTGGTTCATGAACTGGATCATGCCCGCCAGGGTCGTGGACTTGCCTGAACCGGCAACCCCCGTGACCAGCACGATGCCGCGCTTTTTGAGCGCGATCTTTTGCAGCTCGGCGGTGGGCAGATAGAGGTTCTCCAGGCGCGGCGGAGTGGCCGACACCCGGCGCAGCACCACGGCGGGTTCGCCCATCTGCTTGTACGCGTTGAGGCGGAAGCGGCCGAGCCCGTCCAGATGCAGCGCCACGTCGCACGAACCCGTCTCGCGCCAAATGCGCATGCGCGGGGCGCCGACGATGCCCTCCAGGACCTCCGCCAGGGCGCCCGCGTGGGGCACCCGGCCGGGCAGGAACGCGATGCGCCCGTCCACGCGGCAGGAAGGACGACCCCCGGCGCGCAGGATCAGGTCGCTGGCCTTGCTGCGCACCATCTCCGCCAGCCAGGACTCCAGTTGGTGGCGCGGCGAGAGGTTCGTGGCGCCCAGGTTCGGGCCCGGGCGGGCGGCGGCCGGCTGTGCGGGGGCCTGGCCTTCGCGCGGTCCACGGGCTTCGGGCGGGGCTTCGGCGGGAGCGCGCCCCGGGGCGGCCTCGGGCGCGGTCATTCCCTGCGGGGCGCCCTGCGGACGCGGAGAGCCCTGAGGGGCTCCCTGCGGACGCGGAGCCCCCGCTGCGGGATCACGGG
>JBJHAV010000243.1:0-5951 GCA_050480685.1 Planctomycetaceae bacterium
GAGCACACGGCCGCCCTGGCGCGCGCGGCGGGATTGGTGGTGCGTTCGGCCACACGCGTGAACGCCGATTTGCTGGCGCGCGCGCCGGCGCTGCGCGCCGTGGGCCGGGCCGGCATCGGGGTCGACAACGTCGACGTGGAGTCCGCCAGCGCCCGCGGTGTGGTGGTCATGAACACCCCCGGCGGCAACACACTCTCGACCGCCGAACTCGCCGTCGCCCTGCTCTTCGCCCTGGCGCGCAGGCTGCACCTGGCCCACCGTTCGGTGCGCTCCGGGAGCTGGGGCAAGTCCGGGCTGATGGGCACGGAGCTGGCCGGCAAAACCCTCGGCATCGTCGGATTCGGCCGCGTCGGACGGCTCGTGGCCGAACGCGCCCTGGGCCTCGGCATGGAGGTTTTGGCCCACGATCCGGAGCTGCGCCCCGAAGCCCTGGCCGGCGGACCGTTCGCTTCCGTGCCCCTGGTGCCCCTCGACGCGCTGCTCGCCCGCGCGCACGCGGTCAGCCTGCACGTGCCGCTGGTGGCCGCCACCCGCAACATGATCGGCGCGCCCGAACTGGCGGCCATGCGCCCGGGCGCGTTTTTGATCAACACCTCCCGCGGCGGCGTGGTGGACGAAAGCGCGGCCCTTGCGGCCCTCGACTCCGGGCGCCTGGGCGGCCTGGCCCTCGATGTGCTCGACGAAGAACCGCCGGCCGCCGAACACCCGCTCTTGCTGCACGGCTCGGCGCTCGTCACCCCCCACCTGGGAGCCTCCTCGCGGGAAGCCCAGGAGCGCGTCGGGCGCATGATCGCGGAGCAGATGGCCGACTTCCTGATCGACGGCGTCGCGCGCCACGCGGTCAACATGCCGGCCCTGCCCGCGCGGCCCCTGGCGGAAATCGCGCCGGCCCTGGGTTTGGCCGAACAGCTCGGGCACTTTTTGGCCCAATCCGCCGCCCAGCGCGGCGCGCGCGGGCCCCGCCGCGGCGCGATCGGCTACCGGCGCGTGGAGATCGAGCGGGCCGGGGAGTTGGGTGAGGTGGGCGCCGAAGCCCTGCGCCTGGCGGTGCTCGTGGGTCTCCTGCGGCCGGGTCAGGGCCCGATGGTCAACTTCGTCAACGCGCCGCTGCTGGCGCGCGAACGGGGCATCGAGGTTTTCGAACGCGCCGCCGAAAGCTCCCCCTGGCAAGCCGGTCACCTGGCGGTGCACGTGTCCGGCGACGACCTGCGCGTGGGCGCCACGGGCACGCTCTACGGGCGCGAACCGCGTTTTGTGCGCGTGGACGGCTTGGAGGTCGAACTGGTGCCGAAGGGGCCGATCCTGATCACGCGCCACCGCGATCGGCCCGGGGTGCTCGGGCGGCTGGGGACGCTGCTCGGCGCCCGGGGCCTCAACATCCAACGGGCGGAACTCGGCCCGGCACCGAGCGCCGACGGCCTGGCCGCCGCGTTCCTCTCCCTGGAGCAGCGCCCGGCCGACGGCGTGGTCGCCGAACTGCGCGAACTCGACGACCTGGAAGCCTGCGAGCTGGTGGTGCTTTGAGCGCCGCTCACGGCGACGCTGCACACGGCGACACCACCGTGCGCGACGAACCGCCGCCCTATGACGCGGTGCTCTTCGACTGCGACTCGACCGTGTGCGCCTTGGAAGGGGTCGACGAGTTGGCCGCGGACCTGCCGGCAAAGGAGCGCGACGAACTCGTGACCATGACCGAACGGGCCATGGCCGGAGAACTGCCGATCGAAGCGGTGTACGCCGCGCGGCTCGAACGCCTGCGACCGGATCGCGCGGCCCTCGAAGACCTGGGGCAGCGCTACTTGCAGACCCTGCTGCCGGGCATGGAAACGCTCTTCGCGCGGCTCGTGGCCGCCGGTCTGCCCGTGGCGTTGATCAGCGGCGGACTGGCTCCGGCGCTCAAACCCCTGGCGCGACACCTGGGTGTGCCCCTGACGCGGCTCTTCGCCGTGGACGTGCAGCTCGGGCCCTCCGGCGAATACGTGGATTTCGAGCGCCGCTCGCCCCTCGCCCGCTCGGGGGGCAAACGGGAGGTCGTCGAGGACTTCGCGCGCGCCTTCGGATACAAGCGCCTGGCGCTGGTGGGCGACGGCGCCACGGATCTGGAAGCTGCTCCGGCCCTTGTGCGTTTCATCGCCTTCGGCGCCGTGGTCGAGCGGCCCGCCGTATTCGCGGGCGCCCATCCGCGATGTCGCGTGCGCCGGGTCGAGGACCTGGCGGCGCTGCTGCTCCCACCGGGTACTTGATCCCTGCCCAGCTTCCCCACAACTCTCCAGCGCCATTCGCCGTGCACGACAAAAGAACGCGTCTTTGGATCCCCGGGCCGACCGAGGTGCGCGCGGAAATCGCCGCCGAACTGGCGCGCCCCGCGATCGGCCACCGCAGTTCGGCTATGACCGAGCTGATCGAACGCATCGATCGACACCTGGGCTGGCTGTTCGGCCTGGATCCCCTGGGTTCGACGCGCGCCTGCGTGCACACCTCCAGCGCCAGCGGTCTGATGGAAGCGGCCCTGGCCGGTGTGGAGGGGCCCGTTTTGTGCCTGGTGAACGGCGCCTTCTCGAAGCGTTTTGCCGACATGTGCCGGGCCCGCGGGCTTGCGCACGAGGTGCTCGAAGTGCGCACCGGAGAGGCCCCCGAACCGGACCGCGTGGCCGATCGCCTGGCGGCCGCGGTGCAGTCCGGGCGGGCCTTCGGGGCCTACACCGCCGTGGCCAACGAAACCGCCACCGGCGTGGCCTTGGACCTTGGCGCCCTGGCGCCGGCCGCCCGCGAAGCTTCGCCGGAGACCCTCGCCATCATCGACCAGGTGACGCTGGCGGGCGGACAACCGGCGCGGGTGGACGAGCTCGGCCTCGACGTGGCGATCACCGGCAGCCAAAAGGCGCTCGCCCTGCCGCCCGGGCTCGCCCTGGCGGCCTTTTCCGCGCGCTACCGGGAGCGGGCCGCAAAGGTGCCCCACCGTGGCTGGTACCTGGACCCCCTGCGGGTGCTCGACGGCCACCTGGAACGCAAGACCCCGGCCACCCCGGCGGTGCCGCTCTACTACGCGCTGGCCCGGCAACTGGAGGACATCGCCGCCGGGCTGCTCGAAGGGGGCGGTTTTGCGTCGCCCGAAGCCGCCTTCCGCGCGCGCTGCGAGCGCCACACGCGCATGGCTCGGCGCACCCTAGCCTGGGCCGCCGGGCACGGATTCGTGCCCCTGCCGGCGGACACCCGGCGCGCTTCGCACACGGTCAGTTGCCTGCGCACCGACGGCGGCGCGACGGGGGCAGGGCGGCGCGTCGACACCCAAGCCCTGCTGTCCGGCCTCGAAACCCGCGGGCACAGGGTCTCGAACGGGTACGGGGACTGGAAGGGCAAGAGCGTGCGCATCGGGCACATGGGCGACCACCTGGAGACCGATTTGGAGGAGCTCCTGGCGGCCGCCGACGAGGTGCTGGCCGGCGTGTGACGGTTCGGCCGGCGGCGCTACCATGCCGGCCCGACCCGTTTTCCCCCGCGGGCCCGACTCCCCCCCATGCGCATCCTCGTCACCCTCGACACCTGGGGCCCCGCCGGGGGCACCGAGCGTTATGCCGCCGTGGTCGCTCCGGAGCTGGTCCGACGGGGCCACGCGGTCGACGTGCTCTGCCGGGTGGAAACCGGCCCGAGCGAAGCGGAGCACACCGTGCACCGGGTCGACGAGCTGGACCAGGCCCGGCTTTCGCCAGGCGGTGTCTCCGCGCTGATCTCGGCCCTCGAACGGGCGCGCCCGGATGTGATCTACATCAGCGCCCTGCGCAGTCTCGAAGCCCTCGAACTCTTGCTCGCGGCGGCGCCGGTGGTGCGCTACGTGCACGACCACGTGCTCTTCTGCCCGGGACTCAACAAGGTGCACGAAACCGGCGAGACCTGCACGACGCCGGTCGGCCTCGCCTGCCTGGAGCGCTACTGGTTCCGCGAGGGTTGCATCTGCTTCAAACGCGGCCAGCACGAGCGCCCGGTGGCCGAACCCCTGCGGCAGCTCTTCGAAAAGCGCCGGGAACTGCGCCTGACGTCGCGCGCGCGGCGCATCTTGACCAACTCCCGCTACATGCACGGGGAGCTGCTCGCGGCCGGCCTGCCGCCCGAGCGCACGGACGTGCTGCCGCTTTTCACGGACGCCGGCGTGGGCCCTTTGGGCGACAAAAACCAACTTCCCGAAGCCACCCGCGCATTTTTGGCCGGCGCGCCCGGCCCGCTGCTCTTCACGCCCGCGCGGCTGACCCTGCCCGACAAGGGGGTCGACTACCTGCTGACGACCTTGACCAAGTTGCCGAGCGACGTGCGCACCGTCATCGCGGGCACCGGCCCCGCGGAAGAATGGCTGCGCACCAAGGCCCTACAGGACGGTTTGGGGCAAAAGGTGCACTTCACCGGCTTCCTGCCCGGAGGCGCCCTGGACGCGCTCTACCAGCGCGCGGATCTGGTGGTGGTGCCTTCGGTTTGGGATGAACCCTTCGGGCTCGTGGGCCTGGAGGCCATGGCCCACGCCAAACCGGTGGTGGCCTTCCGCGTGGGCGGCATCCCCGATTGGCTGGAGGACGGGCGGACCGGTTTCCTGGTGCCTTCCAAGGACTGCGAGGCCCTGGCCGAAGCCATCGGCCGGGTGATCGCCGATCCCGCCCTGGGGCGCAGCCTGGGCCAGGCCGGCCGCGAACGCCAGCGCCGGCTCTTTTCGCGGGAAGGCCACATGGAAGGGCTCGAACGCCACCTCGCGCGCGCCGCGCGGCGGCGGGCCTGAACGCACGGCGCCGCTCGGCTTTCGGCCGCGGCGCGCGCATTGCGCATACTGAAGCCATGGGAGGCAAAGGCTGGACGATCGGGCGACTGATGGGCATCGAGGTGCGCATCGACGTCACCTGGTTGGCGATTTTTCTGCTGATCACACTCTCCTTGGGCAAGCGGTTCGAGCTCCTGCACGGGGATTGGAGCGCGGCGGCCCACTGGGGCGGCGCCATCGCCGCGAGCTTGCTGTTTTTCCTGTCGATCTTCCTGCACGAGCTGGGGCACAGCGTGGTGTCGATACGCACCGGCGTGCCCGTGCGTTCGATCACCCTGTTCCTGTTCGGCGGTGTCGCGGCCCTGGAGCGCGAACCGGACCGTCCCGGCCAGGCCTTCGGCATCGCCGTGGCCGGGCCCTTGGTCAGTGTCCTGCTCGGGGTGCTGTTCCTGGCCCTCGCCTTCGCTTGGCCGGCGACCGGCGAGCTGAACCAGGTGATCGGCCAAGTGTGCATGTGGTTGGGCTCGATCAACTTCGTGCTGGCGATCTTCAACCTGCTGCCCGGCCTGCCCCTGGACGGCGGACACATGCTGCGCGCGTTCCTGTGGGCCGTGAGCGGCGACCGCCACCGGGCGACCCGCTGGGCGGCCCATGCGGGAGTGATGCTGGCGGGGCTCCTGATCGGCCTGGGGCTCGTGCTGGCCCTGGGGGTCGGCAACCTGCTGGGCGGGCTTTGGCTGGCCTTCATCGGCTGGTTCTTGGCCAGCGCAGCGCGCGGCACGGCCCAGGGCGCCGGCCTTGAGCGGGTGCTCGGCGACCGGCGGGTGCAGCAGGTGATGGATCCCGCGCCCCCGACCCTGTCGGCCTCCGCCAGCGTGGCCGAGATGGCCGAAGCGGCCCTGTGCGGGCGGGGCCCGCGTTGGGCGCTGGTGGTGGAGCGCGGAAAGCTCCTGGGGCTCGTGACCCTGACCGATTTGGCGCGTGTGCCCGCGGAAAAGCGCGCGGGAACCGAAGTGCGGGCCGTCATGCGCCCGGCCCCCGAGTTGGTCAGCGTGTCCGCGGAAACGACGATTCTGGAGGCTTTGCGGCAACTGCAGGGCTCGGGCGTGAACCAGGTGCCGGTGCTCGCTGCCGACGGCTCGCTGGCAGGCGCTTTGACCCGCGAGCGCCTGCTCGGCGTCGTGCGCGCCGCCCTCGAACTCTCCCGCTG
>JBJHAV010000244.1:0-5895 GCA_050480685.1 Planctomycetaceae bacterium
CTGTCACGACCCGGCGGACGCCGGGTCGTGACAGGGGGGAGGGGGGGTGGAGTTGGCGCCAGGCACCGTCCCCACCCACCGAACCGTCATCCGTCGTTGTCGGCGCGGGCGTGGAGGCGGTCGAGGGAGGCGCGGGCGGCGGCGCGCATTTGGGGTTCGGGGTCGCGCAGCAGCGGAATCAAGGTCGGAATGTCCAGGGCAGTCCCCAGGGAACCCAAACCTCGCACCGCCTCGACGCGCACCTCTGGGTCCGGGTCCGAAAGGAACGCTCGCAGTGCCGCCATGGCTTCTTCCCGGGCCGGCCCCTGGGCCAAACGGCGGCGCCAGGAGTCGCGCAGGGTGTAGAGCTGGTCGAGCCGTTCGAGGGCCTCGCGGGCAGCGGAGCGCAGAGAGACGCTGCCCTGGTCGAGAGCGAGCAACAGAGCCTCGACCGTGCGTGGATCCCCATCGACCTGGGCGATGCGCTCGAGGGAGTGCACGGCGGCCACCTGAGTGGATTCCTCGTAGGCACCTTCGGGTCCGTCCGCGAGGACCGTTGTCAGTAGCTCAACGGCCCCCTCGAGCTGTTGGGTGCCCAGGGCCTGCACGGCACCGTGGGCCATGGGAGGATGTGCCGTGGCTCGCTCGAAGAAGCCGATGGTCAGCAGGTCCGGCCTGCGCGGCCAGAGTCGGTTCATGATGTGAGAAAAGATGAGGTTGCTGCCCGAATCCCCCGGTGTCCAACGCTCTAGGGCGCCGCGGGCGGCTTCGACGGCATGCTCCCCGTCGACCGGCATCACCGCGAAAGGACCCGCGAGCCATTCGGCCGAAAGCCCCGGTTCACGGATCAAGCGCGCCAGCATTTCGGCCAGCTCGGACCCGGGCAGCGACCTCGACGCCGCGTGCAAACGCGCCCGCTCCTCCTCGGTTGGCCCGGGAGACTCCTTCGCCAAAGTCCGCAGCAACTCGGCCAGCACCTCGCCTTCCCCCGCTTGCAGCGCGATCCCGGCGGCATACAGGCGCAGGCGCGCATCGAAACCCGTATCCCGAAGCACGCTACGGGCTGCCGCAACGCGCCTGTCTCCGACGATGAACCCGACCAGACCTAGGGCACGACTCGAAGCTTCGGGATCCTCACCGGCCGCGGCTGAGGCGCGAATCCATGCGACCAGGGCCTCGTCCTCCATTTGCCGCGAAAGTTGGTGCCGCGAAAGCGCCGTCCCCTCGATCAAGCGGTCGATTCGCCGCGCACCGGGTTCGGCGAAGGCCCAAGCGAGCGTCGCTTCGAGGACCTCGCCCGAACGCAGCCAAGCGTTGCGTGTCTCTCTCGCGCCCACGGCGGCCACATGCGCCAAGACCTCGTCCGGCGACACACCGGGGATCGCGAGCACCTCGGCCGGATCCAGGCGCGTCAGAGCGGCGAGCCGCGCCTCGCGCACGGCGGGATCTCCGTCCGCGGCTAGGGTCTCGATCAGGGACGCACGCCACGACGAAGGCAGGAACCTGAGCTCCAACAAAGCAACGCGGTCGGCGGCGGAGCCTTCCCGCGCCGACTCGAGCACCGCCTCTAGCAGGAAAGGCGCTTCGGACCAGTTACTCGAATCAAGCGACCTACGGGCGCGTTCCCTCAAGTCGGGGGCGGGATCGCCCAAGAGCACGGCAAGTGCCCGTGCCGCCGACTCCGGGTGCTCAGCGCGCGCAGATTTCCCATCGTGTGTGATCCTGGTGGAAAGTCCGCGGGCGTTCATGAAGTGGAAACTCACCGTCCGCGAGCGAAAGGCATCGAGCACCGCTCGACGCACCTCGGGATCTTCATCCTCCGCCAAGTCGAAGAGTGCGGCACTGGCGGGATGAAGAACGAGTCGCTGGGCAGCGCGGCGCCGGATCACCCCATGGGGGCTAGCCAATGCGGCTTCGAGCAGCGGAAGCTCGGCCCGGGTGTATTGCACGAACTCGAACAGCCGGAAGGTCCTCAAGGCGCGGTCTTCCGATTCGCCGCCGAGCGCGGCCGACAGCCTGGCCTCGTGTTCCGCCAAAAGTGCGTCGCGCTGGAACACGGGATCGAGCAGGCGCCCGACGGATTCGATGGCCTCCGGATGGAGCAGGACCGCGGCCAGGAGTTGGGCAGCACCCCCGTCCGCCCAGCGAAAGCGCGCCGGTTCCTCCTCGGACTCGGCGTAGTACGTACTCGCTAGCCTCAACCGCTCCTGAAGCCATCGCTCGACGAGCGGAACGAGCCGCGCCCCTTCCGGTGCCTCGACCAGCTCCGCGAGTGCCCCAGCCCCATCCGCCGGGTACAGGTGCACGATCGCATTCACGGCCCGTTGAGCTGTGTCTTGGCTACCGCCGAAGCCGTGCTCGCGGGTCAGCTCCACCAGCACTTCGAGCCCGTGCGAACCCAGGCGAGCGATCTCGTTTACCCGGTTGTGGTGCAGTTGGGTCAGGACCCAGTCGGCGAGGCCCTTTTCCGACGATTGCTCCGAGGCCACCGCGACTGCGGCTTGGGCCTGCGGAGTGGGCGCGGACGCGCGCGCCGCGGCAGAAGCCGCATTCGCATTCTGGCCACCTGCGGGCCCAACGGCCGCCAACCACAGCGGCCCGGCGGGGACAAAACCCGCCGCCAAGTCGCTCCAACGCCGTGAATCCGGGTGGGGCAAAAGGGTGGGCGGATCCCCGGGTTTCACCACGGATTCGAGTTCCCCCAAGCGAGCCAGGAGCAACGCGAGCAATTCAGCCCGCCCTTCCACGGCGCGCTCATGCATCAGCACGAGCAACAGCTCTTCGATCCGGCGGCGGGTCTGCGACGTGTCCCCCCGCACGGCCCCATCGACCAGGGCCCCCTCCAGCCCCTCCAAAACCGCGGCGCGGCGCTCGGCCGCCCCCTCCACGGCGAACAGCGCGGCGAGCCGGGGATGCGGGCCCAAATCGACCCGTGCCGGATCGAAACCGTGGACCGGGGCCCCTTGGGACCAGGCGATCAGCGCCAGGCAAAACCAAGCGACGGGCGTGACGAGCAGTGCGGGACGAAGCGCGGGCATGACAAGGTTCCTCCTCGGATGTGGGCCGGACTTCGGGCCCGCGCCCAAGCGGCGCGCAGCCCCGATTCGGCCCCATTCGACGGCGATGCGCCGCCGAGCTTGCCAAGCGCGGGTGGCGGATTTGTCAACGATCCATGGAGTCCGGCCCGGAGGGCTCCAGCCGCAGGCAGTACCCCACCCCGTGGACCGTCAAGAGGTGCACCGGGCGGTCGGGCCGGGGCTCGATCTTCTTGCGCAGCTTCAGCACGTGGGTGTCGATGGTGCGCTCCGTCGGGTAGTTCTCCCGCCCCCAGACATCGTCCAGGATGCGCTGGCGCGGCAGGGTTCGGCCCGCGTGGTCCACCAGGTAACGCAGCAGATCCAGCTCGCGCCGCGAAAGGCGCTCGCGGCGGCCCTCCCGCTCGATCGAAAAGGCCGCGAAATCCACGAGCGCGGCGCCGATGCGCACCCGCCGGCGATCGCCGGGCACACCCGGCGCGGAGCCGCGCGCCCGGGTCAGCGCCGCATGCACACGCAGCACCAGCTCGCGGGTGCTGAAGGGTTTGACCACGTAGTCATCGGCGCCGTCCTCGAAGCCGCGCACCCGATCCCACTCTTCGCCGCGCGCGGTGAGCACGAGCACGGCCGCGTCGAGCCGATCCGCGCGCAGGGCGCGCAGCACCGAGAGCCCGTCGCGGCCGGGCAGCATCAGATCGAGCAGCACCACGTCGGGGCCTTCGCTCAGGGCGAGTTCCAACCCGCGTTCGCCGCTGGCGGCTTCGAGCACTTCGAAACCCTCCGCGCGCAAAGCCTCGGCCAAGGCCATGCGCAGGGTTTCTTCGTCCTCCACGATCAGAATGCGAGCGTCTTGGTGCATGGGATTCAGGCCGCGGCGTGCGGCAGGTGCAAGCGGAACTCGGCGCCGCCCAGGTCTGCCGCCGCGACCTCCAGACGGCCGCCGTGGGCGCGCGCCACGGCGTCGGCGATCGCCAGGCCGAGCCCGACGCCGCCAGCCGCCCCGGCGCGACCCCGTTCGAAGGGCAGGATCACGCGCTCGCGCTCGGACGGCGAAAGACCTCGGCCGTCGTCGGCCAGCGACAGGGTCCAGCCCCCCGAACCGCCCGCACGCCATTCGAGGCGCACGCGCTTGGCGCCGCTGTGGCGCGCGGCGTTGTCGACCAGATTGAAGAGCGCTCTTTCCACGGCCAAGGCGTCGAGTTCGAGGGTTTCGGGCAACGCTTCGGCGCCGCGCACTTCGAGCTCGATTCCGGCTGCGGCCAGGCGGGTCCGCGCTTGCGAAGCCAAGCGCGCGGCGAGTTGGGCTGCGGCCACGGGTTCGGGCTCCACCTGCGGACCATCGCCGCGCTCCAGACGCGCCACGTCGAGCACATCCTCCACCAGACGACGCAGCCGGCGCGTTTCTTCGAGCA
Source organism: Planctomycetaceae bacterium (assembly GCA_050480685.1). GTDB lineage: Bacteria > Planctomycetota > UBA1135 > UBA1135 > JBJHAV01. The sequence continues at coordinate 4,427 of JBJHAV010000244.1, forward strand.
ATCCGCGGTGGTGACGCGCGGTCGCCTCGGGGCCGAGATCGCCGCGGGAGAGGTTTTCCGCCAGCAAGAGCAGGGACGCCAAAGGAGTGCGCAGTTCGTGGCTGACGCTGGTGACGAATTGGGCGCGCAGGGCGGCCAAGCGGCGACCGCGGCCGAGGGAGCGGAAGGTCAGCAGCCCGGCGACGGCCACGGTGGCCGCGGCCACGAGTAGAGCCCAGCGCGCCGCCCCGAAGGGCGCCGCCGCCGCGCGTTCGAGGGCCGGAGGGTCCGGATGCATCAGCGACACGACCAGGTCCGTGCCGGCGAGGGGGATCGGGCGTCCGAGGGGCTGGAGCGCTGCGCCTTGGTTGGCCGGGGACGGATCGCCGGCCACCAGATCGAGGCGCACTTCGGCCGGCAGCGCAGCGCGGGCGCGCACGGCGCTTTCGAGAAGGTCGGCCACGGCCGCGGGATCCGCGGGCGCGGCCAGGGGTCTGGGCTGCGCGCGCGGATCGAGCCAATAGGACGCGGACCCGTCGGCGACACGCGCCAAAACAAGGGGGCTGCCCGGGGCGGGCAGCTCGGCCCCGAGCCGCGCGGCGAGCAGCCGGCCCCGTTCGCGCGCCTCCGCGCGTTCGAGGGTTTCGCGCGCGGTTTCGTCTTCAGCGAGTTGAGCGAGCTCCCGGCGCAGCGCGCGCCGCAGTCCTCCTTCTTCGGCGCTCAATGTGAGCGGAGGCAAGGCGAGGCGGCTCCGGTCCCAGTGATTCGCCAGGTCGCCCTGGAGCGACGCGCGCTCCTGGGCGGTCAGGCCCGGCGCCGCGGCCAACGCCGCCAACAAGGCCGGCGAAGCCGCCAGGCCCGGCGCGGGTGCGTCGAGGGCTCCGCGTCGTTCGCGCCAAAGCTCGGCGGCAGCCGCGGGATCGGCGTGGCGCGCGCGCCACTGCACATGCAAGAGACTCGCGAGGGCTTGCTCGGACTCGGCGCCTGCGGTTTCGAAAGCGGTCGCTAGAAGGCTCTCGGCACGAGCGGACCCGCCCGCGCGTGCCGCTTCGAGCACGAGCGCCGAGAAACCTGCCGACGGGGTTATGGGGGCGATTGGGCTCGACTCAGCGGAAGGATCGTCCCGGGCGGGAAGGGGAGGCTCGAAGGCAAAGGCTTCCGGGTCCGCGCTCAGGAAGCCGCCGCCGCCCGCCAGCCGTTCCCACTCGGCCGCGACCGCGCCTTCGAGGGTGACCAGCCGCGATTGGTGCTCGCTGCGGCCGAGCCCCGCCGGATCCCCGAGCGGCGCGAGCGCGGCCCAGACCAGCAGCCCGGCCGCCAAGGCCGTTCCCCCGAGCACCGCTCGCTCCGGCCCCGCGCCCGCCCTCGATCCACCCACCCTAGCAGCCTACTCCACCTCCCGATCCGCGCCTGCGGACGTGCACGTGGGTGGGGACGGTGCCTGGCGCCAACTCCACCCCCCTCCCGGCTGTAGCGACCCGGCTCCCGCC
>JBJHAV010000245.1:0-5884 GCA_050480685.1 Planctomycetaceae bacterium
ACCGGTGGAAGGGGGAGGAGTTGGCGCCTGGCACCGTCCCCACCCCCCGTTCCAGGGCCGCGCGGTATTGGTATCCCCGAGCGCAGGTGCGGCCCGTGGCGCACGGCCAGGGAACGGCCTTCGCCATCGCTGGCAGGCACGACCTAGTCGCTCAGCTACTACAGTCGAGGATCGCTCAAGATGGAATCGACTCCCATTGACTTGATGGCTCCTTTGAGGGCAGCGATTCCCGCGGAACAAAAGTGAGCGGGGAGCGCGGCGCTTCTCCCGCGAAGCTTTGGGCAGGCAGCGCGGATAGGGTGGTGGGGATGAGGCCCTTGCGCTAGGTTAGGCCATGAACGCGACGTCGCTGGGATTGTCGCGGCGAAAGCGGAGAGAGCCCTGGGCGCTGCCGGTTGTCGGTGTGCTCGGCGCGATTTTAATGGTTTGGGTCGGCCTTTGGGGGGGACGTCTCCCACCCAGGGCGATGGGGTTGCCGCGAAGGTCTGCTTCGAGGAGGACGGCATCCAGACGATCCTGACCTTCTATGTGGATGGGTATGCCGAGGGGCTCGGCAGTTCTTGGCACCCGAACGGGAGGCTGGCCAGGCAGGCGGAGATCAGGCGCGGTAAGTTTCATGGCTCCCGGGTGCATTGGGGCCCGGACGGCTCTTTCGACGGGGAGCTGAGCGGCTTCTACGTGGACGGGGTCAAACAGGACTAGGAAAGAGGGTCAGCGGGGCTCGGGGGCGGGGCTGGGGGTGTTTTCCTGATCGAACCAGGTCAGGAGGGTTTGGAACTCCGGGCGGCCGTGCAGGGGCTGGAGGTTTCGCAGGGAGGTCAGGTCGGGGTAGCGGTTGCCGGCGCGGTAGGAGCGGCGGGTGGTTTCGGCGGCGGCTTCGGCGTAGGTGGCGCGCAGGGCTTCGGCTTCGTCGGCGGATAGGTCGGAGTCGCGCTCGACCAGTTGGAAGGCGACCACGTGGGCGTAGGCGGCGCGGTGCAGGGCGACCCGGGTGAGGCCGGCGGGCAGGTCGAGTTCGGCCAGGGCCGCGGCGGCGCGGGAAACGCCGCGGTGGTCGCCGGCTTCGTGGCGCAGGACCCAACGGGCGCCCATCAGGCTGATGTGCAGCATGGCCAAGTCGGCGTCGTCGGGGGCCAGTTGGCGGGCCAGGTGCAGGGCTTCGAAGGCCAGGTCCACGCGGAATTCGGCCGCCGGGATGTCGCCGCGGCGCATGTAGGGCGCGCTGGCGTTCATGCGCCCGACGGCGAGCCGGTGCAGGAAGACCACGTCCTCGGGCACGAGGCGGACCAACTCTTCCAGCACCTCCACCGAGGCGTCGTAGTGGGTGCCGGCGGCTTCCAGGTCGCCGCGCGCTTCGGCCAAGAGGCCGAGTTGGTTCGAGGCTCCCGCCAGTTCCGATCGCAGGGTGAGGACGGCGGGATGGTCGCGCAGCAGGCGGGCGGCGTCGTCCCGGGCGGCCAAGTAGAGCGCTTCGGCGTCGTCCAGTCGGCCGCGCCGCAGGCGAGCTCCCCCCAGGTTGATGTGGGCGCTGACCAAATCGCGCCCGCGGCTCGCTTCGCTGGAGCGTTCGGCGCGTTCCAGGGCCAAATCGAGCGCGCGCCCGAGCGCCCGTTCGGTGTCCTCCTCCAGTCCCGTTTCATCGAGGCGCAGGGCCTCCTGGGAACGGGCGTGCCAAATCTCGAAGGCCAACTCCAACGCGGCCTCGCGGGGGGCACCCGGGTCGAGCTCGGCCAGCAGGCGATCGACCCGTTCGGCCGCGGCGCCGAGGGTTTCGAGCCCCGCGCGCACCTCGCCGCGGCGCACGGCCACCAAGCCTCCGGCGGCCGCGAGGCGCGCCCCGAGCAGATCGCGGGTCGCCTCCGGCAAGGGCGGTCCCGGCGCGGCCAAATGCGCGTGCGCTTCCGCAAGGACCGCATCGGCCGCATCCAGGTCGCCCAGCCGCAGGAGCGCGCGGGCCTGGGCCGCGGCGTGGCGCGCCTCGGCCTCCCGGGCGGCGCGGCCCAGGTGGTCCGCCAGGGAGGGATCCTCCACAAGTCGGCGGGCTTCCTCCCGGGCGGCGCCGAAGGCCCGGGCCGCGCGATCCGCGCGCCCGAGCAGATCCTCGAGCTCGCCCAAGCGTGCGTGCGCGGCCACTAGATCGAGGGCCGCCGCGCCGCTCGCACCCGGCGGAGTTTCGGCCGCCAGGCGTTCGAGCAGTTCGACCGCGTCTTCAAGCAGCGCTCGGCGCAGCTCCTCCATGGCGGGCACGAAGGCCAGGTCCGCACCGACGCGGGAGAGCATGCGTTCGACCGCCGCCATGGCTTGACTGTGGGCGGCCAGGGCGCGGTCGCGTTCCAGCGCCACCAACCGCGCGCCGCGCCGTTGTTGCAGGCCGTAGACGAGCGGGCCGCCGAGGCTGACCAGGGCCGCGAGCAGCAAGGCGGTGGTCGCCCACGGGCGCCGGCGAGCGGCCGCGACCAACAGGCCGACGGGGCCGCGCGCGCGCGCGCTCGTCGGGCGGCCGGCGAGCAGGTTGCCGAGGTCCGCCGCGACGGCACCCGCATCGGCGTAGCGCTCGCGGCGTTCGACCGCCAGGGCCCGGTCCAACACGGCGCGCAGTTCGGGACCGAGCCGGCGTTCCGCCGCCGGCAGGCGAGTGCGTTCGCCGGCGGCGATGCGCGCCATGAGGCGGGCCGGCTGGTCGGCTTCGAAGGGCCGCCGCCAAAGCAGCAGTTCGAAGAGCAGCGCCCCCAAGCCCCACACGTCCGAACGCACCTCGTGGGCGGATCCGGCGAGCACCTCCGGTGCCAAGTAGGGCAGCGAACCCACGGCCACCCGCGTCGCGCTGATGCTCGGGTCGTCCGGCGCAACCGCCAAACCGAAGTCCGCCAGCCAAACGCGGCCTTCCAGGTCGATCAGCGCGTTCTGGGGCTTCACGTCCCGGTGCAAAATCCCGCGCGCGTGGGCGTGGGCCAGCGCTTCGGCCAGGGTGCGCGCGGTTTCGAGGGCGAAGTGCCGCCAGCCGCTGTAGGGTCGCCCGTCGCGATCGCGCCAGGGGGAGCCCGGCGCGGCCTGTCCGATGCGCTCGGCGACCAACGGGCTCAAGGCGCGCGGATCGACCGCGTCGGGTTCGGCGTAGCGCTCGCGCGCCGCGCGCACCAGCTCTTCCAGGCTGATGCCGCGCACGAGTTCCGTGGCGAACCAAGCGAGCCCCTGGTCCTCGCCCACCGCCAGGATCGGCAGGATCGCCGGGTGCGAAAGGCGCGCGGCCAACTCGACCTCGCGTCGAAAGCGCAGGCGACTCTCGGCGAAGAGCTGTTGTTCGGGGCGCAGCACCTTGAGCGCCACGTACCGGCCGGGCGGGTCCTGGTAGGCGCGCCAAACGACCCCCATGGCGCCGGCGCCCAACCGGTCGCCCAGTTGGAACGGACCGAGGCGTGCGGGCGGGGCCTCGGCGCGCTCCGGCTCCGGCAAAAGCCCCACGTCGCGCAGCAGCGCGAGCCTGCGCAGAAGGAAGTCCGACGATTCCGGGTGGGATTCGATCAGGCGTTCGAGGCCGGCCCCGTCCCCGCACTCGAGGCGTTCGAGGCAGGCGCCCAGGAGGGCTTCGGTGCCGTCCGCTGCACGGGGGGGAGGGAGGGTGTCCATGGGCGGCGGCGCTGGGGAAAGCGTAGCTCCGGGGCCGGAATGCGGGGCGGCCGGGGCGCGGGCCGGGGCGGGTTCAGCGGGGCGGGGATAGGATGACGGTGTGGTGGAGCCGGCGTTGGGTGCGGGTGGAGCGGGGCATCTCCCGCAACCGTCGGAGGCCGAGCTGGTGCAGCGGGCCCAGGCGGGGGACCGGGCGGCCCTGGAACTCCTGCTCGAGCGACACTTGCCCGGGGTCGAGGCCTTCGTGCGCGTGCGCGTGGGGCGCGGTTTCGGCGGGCGCGAGGGCGCCAGCGACGTGGTGCAATCCACGGTGCGCGACCTGCTCGAAAACCAAGCGCGCTTCCAGCACGGCGGCGAAGCGGCTTTCCGCCACTGGATCTACGCCACGGCCGCCCGCAAGATCGCCGACAAACACGCGTACCACCGGGCCGCGCGCCGGGATCAGGCCCGCGAGGGCACCCCGGCGGGGGGCTCTGCGCCCCGGGATGGGGCCGCGGATCCGGAGGGCGGCGACCCCCTGGCGGTGCTCTTCGCGCGCAGCGCGACGCCGACCCAGCGGGCGTTGGCCGCGGAGCTCTTCGAACGCCTGGACCAGGCCTTTCGGGAGCTCTCGGCGGACGAACGCGAGGCGGTTCTGCTCGCACGGGTGGCCGGATTGCCGCGCGCCGAGGTGGCCCAGGCCCTGGGGCGGACGGAAAACGCCGCGCGCAATCTTCTGCACCGGGCGCTGATCAAACTCTCCGGCGCCCTGGACGGCGAAACCTCGCCCCCGGCGGGCGGCGCGGGGCAGGACTGACGACCAGTCGCGGCGCTTCACCTCCCCCAGATCCGCGGGGTGTGTCCGCCGTCCCGCTGCGGATCGCGCGAAAGGGCCGCGCGGCGGTGCGAAAGGCGGTTAAGGCGCGAGCAGCAGCTTGCCGGCGGTGGCGCGGGATTCGAGCAGCCGGTGGGCGATGGCGGCTTCGGCCAGGGGCAGGACACGTTCGATGCGCACCTTCAGGCGGTTTTCGGCCAGGCGCGTGAAGAGGTCCGCGGCGCGGCCTTCGAGCTCGGGCCGCTCGGCCACGTAGTCGCCCAGGGTCGGGCGCATGACGGTCAGCGAGCGGCCGGCCAATTCCTTGAGCGCGATGGGCGGAGGGGTGCCGCTGGATTGGCCGAAGCTGACCAACAAGCCGCGCGGGGCCAGGGAAGCGAGGGACGCGCGCAGGGTCGCATCGCCGACCGAGTCGTAGACCACGTCGACCCCTCGTCCGGCTCCGAACTCGCGGGCGGCCTCGGCCAGATCGACTTCGCCGGCGAGCACCACCTGGTCGGCGCCGGCTTCGCGCGCCAGCTCGGCCTTGTCCCCGTTCGACACCACGCCGAGCACGTGCACACCCAGCTCGCGCAGCCACTGCACGAGCAGCAGCCCAACACCGCCGGCGGCCGCATGCACCAACGCGCGGCGCGGGCCGTTCGCCGTGCGCGGCGGCGGCAGGCAGTCGTGCACCAGGTAGTGGGCGGTCAAACCCTGGAGCAGGGCGGCGGCGGCGAGTTCCGAACTCAAGCCTTCGGGGATGGGCACCAGCCGATCCGCCGGCACCCTCGCCAAGGTCGCGTAGGACCCCAGCGGCATGGCCCAGGCGACCCGCGCGCCGAGGGGCGGGGGCGGCGGTGAGCCGGGCGAGGCCGGGCCGTGGGCGACCACAACACCGGCGCCCTCGACCCCGAGCACCGCCGGCAAATCGATCGGATAGAGGCCGCTGCGGTGGTAGACGTCGATGAAGTTGACACCCGCACGCTCGACGGCGACCAAAACCTCCCCCGGGCCGGGGGCGGGATCGGGCAGTTCGAGCGGTTCGAGGGCGTCGGCACCGCCGGTGCGTTGGAGGCTGATCGCGAGCATGTGCGCTTCCTCACCTCGGCCCGGACTCGCGGGTGAGCCCCTGCTAGGGCTCAACCTGGGGCGCCGCCGGAATCCCCCGGCGGCGCCCCGAGCCATCAATCGGCGAGAATTTCTTCGAGCACTTCCAGGAGCTCCGCGTTCTCCGCGAAACGCTGACGCACATAATCGGCGTAGCGCTCGGCGCGTTCCGGGTCCTCCAGGATGTGCACACACCAGGTGACGGCGGTCAGGGCCACTTGCTGGGCGACCTCGTCGTCGTGGATGCCATGCTCGCCGCGGAGCAGTTGGTCCAGGTGGGCGAGCGCTTGTTTGGCGGCCCCGTCGTTGCGCACACCGCGCATTTCGGCGAGCACCGCGCGCTCGAACAGGCCC
>JBJHAV010000246.1:0-5878 GCA_050480685.1 Planctomycetaceae bacterium
GGAGGTGACTCTGACTAGTTTCCAAACGGGAGAGGCCACCGTGCGCGCCGAGGCTCTCGTCAAGCGCTACCGCACGGTGCTCGCCGTCGACCGTCTCGACGTGGAGGTCCGGCGCGGGGAGTGTTTGGCATTGCTCGGCCCCAACGGCGCCGGCAAGAGCACCACCCTGCGCATGTTGCTCGGGCTCTTGGCGCCCGACTCGGGACGGGTGACTTGGGATCTGGGACAAGCGCCGGGAGAGCCGCCTCCGCCGGAGCGTGTCGGCTACCTGCCCGAAGAGCGCGGGCTCTTCCGCGAAGTCCCGATCGAACGCACGATCGCCTACTTCGGCGTGCTGCGTGGCATGGATTGGGCCGACGCGCGCAAGGAAGCCGCCCGCTGGCTCGCGCGTTTCGAACTCACGGACCGGGCCGGCGAAAAACCGGACGCGCTCAGCAAGGGCAACCAACAAAAGGTGCAGCTCGCGGCGACCCTCGTGCACCGGCCCGATTGGATCGTGCTTGACGAACCTTTCAGCGGCCTGGACCCGATCCACCAGGAAGTCGTGCTCGACCTGCTCGCCGAACTGCGCGCCCGCGGCGCCGCCCTGATCCTGAGCGCGCACCAACTGGAGCTGGTCGAGCGCGCCGCGGATCGTGTGCAAGTCATCGCGCGCGGGCGCGAACGCCTGGCCGGCAGCCTGCGGGAGCTGGGCGCCGAGGCGGATCGCGGACGGCAGCTCGACGTGCGCCTGGGCGACGGCGCCACTCCCGAGGCGCTTGCGGGTCTTGGCGGCGTGCGCTCCGCGCTGCCCCTCGGCGACGGCCGCATGCGGCTGGACATCGAAGACGGCTTCGCCCTCGAACATCTGCTCGCCGACCTGGCCGCGCGTGTGCCCCTGAAGGAAGTCGCGAGCGTGCGCCGCAGCCTGCATTCGCTCTACCTGGAAGCCGTGGACGCCGGAGGGACCCCGTGAAGCGCCGCGCTGTTGCGATCGAAGTCGCGCGCTGGGAGTTCCAGCGCTTCTTCAAATGGAAGGAGCAGATCTTCGGCCTGCTGTTGATGGTCTTTGGCGCGGTGGTCGGCGGCCAGGTGGCGCGCTGGGCCTCGGAGCGCGCCGAAGCGCCGGTGGACTTGGCCTTTGTGACGGCTCCCGAGGAAACCGCGCGCTTGGCCCGCGAAAGCGCGGAAGGGTCCCCGCTCGAGGGCCTGCTGGGCGAGTTGCACGCCGCCGGTCTCCTCGCCGCGCCCATGGAAGAAGCGCAAGCGAGAGTGGCCTTGGAGCGCGGCGACGTGGCCGGCGTGCTCTTCCACGAACTCGGCGCCGACGGCTCCGCTTCCATGCGTCTGCTCGTGCCGCGCATGCCGCGTTTCGAGGACCGACTGCGTGCCGTGCTCGACCAGCACGTCCTCCAGCAGCGGCTGGCTCTGCGCGGTCAGGACCCCACCGCGCTGGCCGAGCTCCTCGGACCCGCGGACCTCGATGTGGAGCTCTCCGATCCCGACGCTCCCGGCCGCGGCAAAGCCGACGTGATCGCCGCCATCGCCGTGATCGCCCTGATCCTGATGGGCGTCTTCACCGGCAACGCGTACCTCTTCCTCGGCATCACCGGCGAAAAGCAGTTGCGCGTGACCGAACAGGTGCTCTCGGCGATCACCCCCCAGCAGTGGATCGACGGCAAGATTCTGGGCCTCTCGGCCCTGACCCTGTTCGTGCTCGCGCTCTACGCCTGCGCTGGCCTCGCCGCCACCTTCGCCCTGCGCTTCGCCGGTTTCGACTTCCCCCTGCCGACCATCGCCCTGACCCCCGGCTTCGCCGTCGCCGTGCTCCTGCTGATGGCACTGGGTTTCGCCTTCTGGTTCACCTTCTTCGCTGCCATCGCCGCCACCATCGACGACCCCAACCAATCCCAACGCGGCATCTGGCTGATGCTGCCCGCCCTGCCCCTCTCCGCCGGCTTCCTCTTGCTCTCCGACCCCAGCGGCCCCCTGGCCCTGACCCTCGCCCTGCTCCCCCCCACCGCCCCCTCGGCCCTCGCCACCCGCCTCGCCCTCGGCGCCGCCACCTGGTGGGAACTCCCCGCCGCCCTAACCCTCCTCGCCACCGGCACCTACCTCCTGCGCCACGCCGCCGGCCGCATCTTCGCCTTCGCCATCGAAATCCGCGGCAAAGAACCCACCTGGCCCGAAATCCTCGCCGCCGCCCGCCGCGCCCGCTGACCCGCCCGCTGGGAGCCGCGACGGAAGGCTCTGGCCTAGGTTGGGAGGAAAAATTTCCTGAAGGGGATGTCGGCTGGGGAGGAGGGCTCCGGCGGTCTGGGGTGCGGCCCGAGGGACGGGTCGCCGGTCGTTGGACTGGACGGAAACCGGCTCCCTTGGGAATAGACGTGAAGCACATCCTCGTTGGTCTTTGTTTGGCGGGTTCGTTGTTGGCCCCTGTTGCCCCCACTGCGTCGGCCTCGGAGGGGGCGGAGTGGTGTCATCTGAGCCCTTGGCTCCAGGACTTGGCGCCGGGGATCGATCGGGCCGGGTGGCGGGTGGAGTTGGGGGCGGGGTGGGCGTTTGCCCAGTCCCTAGGCGCCCAGGAGGTGCAGGTGTATCGCCGGGTGGGGCCGGTGTTTGAGCCGGTGCAGGTGCTGGCCGGCCCCGTCGTGAACGCGGGGCTCTTCGGCGAGGCGATGCTGCTGCACGGGGGTGAGTTGTTCGTGTCCGCGCCGAACACGCAGGTCGTCGAGTTCGGTGCCGGCGTCGTGTTTGTTTATGGGTTGGAGGGCGGGCTGTGGACCCTGCGCCAAACTTTGCAGTCGAGCACGCCGGTGGCGAGCCAAACCTTCGGACGGGCCTTGGCGGCGGATGGCGATTGGCTGGCGGTGGGCGCGCCGGGGCAACAGGACCACGTGGCCGTCTTCCGCCGCGTGAACGGCGCTTGGCAGCACAGTTCGAATCTGGGCAGCCCCCTGGGCAAGATGGGGCGGGCCTTGGCGGTGCGCGCGAGCGCCGACGGTTCTTATGCCCACGTGCTCGCCGGCAGCAACACCGCCGATGCACCTGGCAAAACCAGCGCGGGGATGGTGGTGCCTTTCCGCGTGGATGCCCAGGCCGCGTTCCACGGTCCGCCGCTGCAGCCCGGGAACTTGGCGGCCTACGACGAGTTCGGCACGTCCCTGGCGGTCGACGGCCAGCGTTTGGTGGTCGGCGCGCCGCGCGACAAGGTTTTGGGTCACAACGTCGGCGCCGCGTGGGTGTTCGCCGTCCAGGACGGTGACTTCTTCCCGCAGTTCGCGCCGATCGAAGTGCTGCGGCCCCAAGGGGAGGTGATCCTGGCCGAGTTCGGCGCCAACCTGACCCTGGCCGTGCTGCCCTCGGGAGCGACGCGGTTGGTGGTCGGCGCGCGCGGCGGCGCCAGCGGTGAGGTGGCCAAGGGCGGCGCGCTCTACACCTTCCGGCGCGAACCGGGTCAGTTGGGGTTCGCGTCGGAAGCGCGGCTGACGCGCGCCGGCGGCGGGGCCGCGGACCTGCTCGGGCGATCGCTCGCGGCCCACGGGGACCTGATCCTGGCCGGGGCTCCCAACGCCCACGAATTGGAGGGCGAAGTGGTGCTCTTCTCGATGCAGTCGGCGAGTTTGCCGGGCGGCTTGGCGCCGGCCGACTTTTTGGCCACTGCGATGGCTTACGGACCGAGCGGAGGGGCGCAGCTGCTGCTCACGGCCGCCCAGGGACCGATCCCCGGGGAGAGTTCGATCGTGCACCTCTCCGGCGCCGCTCCCGGCTCCCTCGGGTGCCTCGCCTGGGGCTCCACGCCGGCCGAGCTGCCCTTCTTCTCCTCGACGCTACTGCTCGCCGATCCCGCGCTGCTCTTCCTCGGCCCCCTCGGGCCCCAGGGGCAAACCGCGTTCGCCTTCCAGACCCCCAAGGACCCGAGCCTGCACGGGGCCAACCTCCTGCTGCAAGGCTTCGCCGTGCCGCCCCAGGGCACCCTGGAAACGATCACGGCGAGCAACGGCCTGGCCCTGTGGGTCGGCTTCTAGTCGCAAAGCGGCCGGCGACTTCCCAACAGGCAGGCAGCGCGAAGGACTTCCCTCGCGACCCCAAGGGCTCCGGGTAGGTTTCGACCCGCCGGGAGCTCGCAGTCATGGTCTCGCCATTCGGGAGAAGCCTTCGCGCCTCGCCCAAAAATCGGCGTCGAGATCCCCAGCGGCGGGCCGAGCACTTGACCGCTTTTCGCAATCAGCGCTGAAACTCGGCGCTATCGTACGTCGCCATGGGACGCATCGAACGCCTGCTCTCCCGCTGGGTGCTCGCCGCCATTTTGGTCGGCGTCGGTGCCGGTCGGGTATGGCCTGGCCTCTTCGAACGGCTCGCCGCGCTGGAGCTGGCCGGGGTGAACCTGGTCATCGCGCCGCTCGTGTGGCTGATGATCTACCCGATGATGCTGAAGGTGCGGCTCTCCGCCCTCGCGCGTGTCGGCCGCCAGCCGAAGGGTTTGGCCCTGACCCTGGTGGTCAACTGGCTGGTGAAACCCTTCAGCATGGCGCTTTTGGGTGTGCTCTTCTTCCGCTACCTCTTCGAGGCTTGGGTCAGCCCCGACGAGGCCTCGCAGATCCTGGCCGGCATGATCCTGCTCGGTATCGCGCCCTGCACCGCGATGGTGTTCGTCTGGAGCCATCTGGTGGACGGCGATCCGAACTACACCCTCGTCCAGATCTCCCTCAACGACCTGGTGATGGTCGTGGCCTTCGCGCCCTTGGCGGCCTTACTGCTCGGTTTGACCGAACTGTTCGTGCCCTGGGAAACACTCTGGATCTCGGTCGGTGTGTTCGTGGTCGCGCCCCTGGCCGCCGGGCTCGTAACCCAGCGATTCTTGGGCGAACTATCGGTCGAACGGATCGCACGGCGCTTCGGGCCGATCGCCCTGCTCGCGTTGCTCGGCACCGTGGCCCTGCTCTTCGCGTTCCAGGCCACGGCCCTCCTGGAGCGCCCGTTCCTGGTCGGCCTGATCGCCATTCCCCTGCTCTTGCAGAGCTACGGCATCTTCGCTCTGGCCTACGGCGCCGCCAAAGCCCTCAAGCTGCCCTTCGCCGTGGCCGCCCCCGCCGCGCTGATCGGCACCTCGAACTTCTTCGAACTCGCCGTCGCCGTGGCCATCAGTCTCTTTGGCGTCGGCTCCCTGGCCGCCCTCGCCACCGTCGTAGGCGTGCTGATCGAGGTCCCCGTCATGCTCTCCCTGGTCGCCTTCGCCCGCCGCACGCGGCACTGGTTCCCCGGAAGCTGACTGCGCTGCGACACGTGAATAGGACGCGCTCCAGCGCGGCACCGCGCCGACCCAAACCTGCTACTCGACCAGCAGCAGCGCGGAGGTGACTTCGCCGGCGCGCACGACCGGTTCGCCTTGGATTTGGCCGGTGGACGAGGTCACTTGGGCTTGGTAGCGGCCGCGGGGCAGGCCGAGGAGGTGGATGCGGCCCTGGTGGTCGGACTGGAGGCTGCCCTGGACGCGGCCCTGGGCGATCCAGAGGGCTGCGTCTTGGTCCAGGTCCCGGTGGACCAGGCGCACCTGGGCGCCCGGGAGCGGCTGGCCGTCCGAGGTGACCAGGCGCAGTTCTAGTTCGCCGCCGGAATAAGCCTCCACCCGCACCCGCGGGGCGCCCGCGCTCGGGCGCGCGAGAGTCGGTGCGGCGACATAGCGCGGATCAGCCAACTCGACAATCACCTCGCCCAGCCCGGCGGGCCCAAAAGCCACGCTCCCGCCCGCATCCGTCGGCCCGGCGCCGAGCAACGTGCCCCCGCGCGCACCGCGCAATCTCACCAGCGCCGCCCGCACCGGCTGCCCCTCCTCACGCACCTCCACCACCAACTCCCGATCGAGCGCCACCACCAACTCAAACGGCTCATCCCCCGG
>JBJHAV010000247.1:0-5878 GCA_050480685.1 Planctomycetaceae bacterium
GGGTGGAGTTGGAGCCAGGCACCGTCCCCACCCACCGGTTAGCGGCGGATGCGCAGCAGGTCGAAGCCGGTGGTGCCGTCGGGGCGGCGCCAGGCGACCAGCAGGCGGTCCTGTTCGGCCCCGGCGGGCCGCAGCACCTCGACCCGCTCTAGGCGCGCGCCGGCGGGCAACTCCAGGGCCGCGGACAGATCCGGGGAGCGTCCCGCGGTCAGACGCGCGTCGCGCCGGGCGGCGCTGGCTTCGATCCAGCCCAGCAGCCGGTCCAGGTCCCAGACGTTGTCGCTTTGGCCGAAGAGCTGGTCCGCCAGTTGTCGTTCGACCTCGCGTTCGCCCAAGGAGTCCCCATCCAGGCCGCGGCCGTACCAGACATCGATGCGCGCTCCGTCCTCGCCCACCAGCACCAGGTCGCGTGAACCGCTGCCCGAAAGGTCGGCGATCAGGGCTTCGCGGAACTTGGCCCCCACCCCGCGGAAACGCTCGATCAATGCGTAGGGATCGCGCAGCAGTTCGAAGATCGGCGGCAGGCGCAGGGCCAAATCCGCGCGGAAGCTCGGCCGCAGTTCGAAACGCCGGCCATCCAGGTTGCGGTAGCCCACCGCGCGCACCGGCACGTCCCAGCGCGTGACGAGCCCCATGAGGAGCGTCGGCACGCTGGGCAGCTCGATGCGCAAGAGCAACAGGTCCGGCCACTCGTCCCCGTCCAGGTGCGCGATGGCGACGGCGGTGACATCGTCGGCGGTCTGCAGGATCGCCGAGGGGTTTTTGAACTGGGGTCCTTCGGGCCCGCCGTGGAACACCCAGACCTTGCGGCCCTGGGCGATCACGAAATCGGGGATACCGTCCCTGTCCAGGTCGCGGCGGGTGAGCTGGGCCTCTTCCCCCAGGGTCAAGGTGCCCCCCAAGCGCACCCGGGAAGGTCCGGTGCCGTCGCGGAAGAGCGACAGGTCCACGGACACGTCAGGGTCCAAGGGGAAGGAGCCGTCCTCGCGCTGCAGGTGGAAGGCGTGGCGCGCGCCTTCGATCACGATCAGGTCCGGCCGCCCGTCGCCGTTGAGGTCGTCGGTCAAGAGTCCGGGGATCGCAAAGGAGGCCCGCAGGCGGTCCGAGAGTTCGGCGGCATCCGCCTGGGCGGAGCTGGCGGTCTCCACGCGCACCCGCGCGGCCCGCTCGAATCGGGGCAGCGGGCGTTTGCCGTCGCTTTCGGCAGCCCCAACATCGGGCACCGCTTCGGGCGGGCGCTGCAACCAAAGCTCCACCGAACGGGGCGCGGGCACCAGGGCGTCGAGTCGGCCGTCACCATCCACGTCCTGGAGCAGCGGCGCGAAACGCGGCGCGCCCACGCTCAAGTCGAAGCGCGCGCGCCGCTCCAGCACGGTCGGAGCCTCGGCTTCCAGGCCCTCGGGATCGAGCACCAAAAGCCCCAAACCCCGGGGCGAGAGCACCACCAGGGCGGGCGGCTCGCCCGGGCCCAGGAGCGCGCCGCCCACCGCCAGCAGCGAACGGTCGGGCACAGCCAGGGCCGCGCGCCCGCCCGGGGCCGTGGCCAACGCGCCGCCTTCGCCCAGCCACAGGCGCAGTTCACCGCCTTGTCCCACCAGCAACAGACGACTGGCCGCCGGCCGCGCAGTTTCGTCCTCGGGATCCACGGGCGCCGCCGCCCGGATCGCGCGCCACTCGGCCAGGGGGAAGGGCACCGTCACGCGCTGCACACGCTCGATGCCCGCGGCGCTGTCCGCCTCGCTCGGCCCGTGCGCCGCGCCCAGGGCCCATGCGAACCAAAGGCCCGCCAGAGCGCCGGCCGCCATCAGCGCACCTCCAGGGCCAGCACCTGCCCGGGCTCCAGTGCGAGCACACCGGCGATCGGCGCCCCCGGCCCGGGGCCGGGCACGGTCACCAGCCTCGCGTCCGCGTGCAGACCGACCTCCTGCAAGGGCCTGGGCAAGAGGCTCCAGCTTCCATCGCGCCCGGCGCGCAGACCCTGGGCCACCAAACGCCCGGGTTCCTCGCGCAGCAAGAGGTACGCGAATCCGCTCGCCCCGGGCCGGCGCGCAAACCTCACCAGGGGTTCGCTGCCCTCCAGGGCCACGCGCACGCGCTGGCTGAAGCTCGGCCGGCGCGCGAAGCGCCCGCCTTCGTTGCGGTAGACCACCAGTTCGAGTTCCAGTCGGTCGGCGACCGCCTGGCGCAGGGTGTCGAACAGGTCCGGCCGCAGGGTCGTCAGCACAAGGTCCGGCAATCCGTCCCCGTCCACATCCACCAGCTCCGCGTCGGCCACGAACCCCGCCAGCACCAGCACCTGATCCGGCGTGCCGCGCTCGCCGAAGGGATCGCGCGCGCCGGCCGCGCGGCCGGATTGGTTGAAGACCAGCACCTGGCTGCGCACTTCGCGCGCGCGTTGATCGCCGGCCACGAAGATCAGGTCCGTGCGGCCGTCCCGGTCCAGGTGCGCCACGTGGGCCGAGAAGGACACGTCCAGTTGCCGCCGGGCGTCGAGCCGCACCGGGGAAACCAAGGACTGGTCCGGCGCTCCGCCGGCCATGTTCGGGCCCAGGGACCAGGTGTGCAGGAAGAGGTCGTCGAGGGCGATCAGGTCCCGGCGCCCGGGCGCGATCAGGTCCGCGGCGAAGGGCGACGGCACCTGGTCCGACACACGCACCAGCAGTCCGGCCCGATCCGGCCGGCCGGCCCCCAGGCGCAGGGACACACCGCCGTCCCCGAGGGCCGCCGGTCCCTCCTCCGGTGCATCCAAACCGCGCTCGGCGGCCAGGGCGCGTGTGTCCGGCAGGCGCAGCAGCACGGGCTCGCCGAAGGGTGTGTCCCCATCGGCCCGCTGCCAAGCCAGGGCGTAACCGCGGCGGGTGGGCAGCAGCAGGTCCTCCAATCCGTCCCCGTTCAAGTCGGCCACGGCGGCGGGGAACGGGAAGGGCCCCGCGTCGGCGGGCAACTGCCAAAGCAGGTCCGCGCTGACGAGCCGTCGGAGTCGTTCGGCTTCCGGGGCCTCGGGCGCCCAGGACACTGCGCCGCGCGGGCCGAAGAGCGCCACCGCGCGCGGGCCCGCGGCGCCGAGGGCCAGGGGCGCAAAAGCGATTGTGTCGACGCTCAGCTCGAGCCGCGCATCCGGCTGGCCCGCGTAGCGCCGCGCGCCCTGGGGCCTGGCCCGGTGGATGCGCAGTTCGCGGCCGGACTCGCGCTCGATCGCGAGCAACAGATCGCGCGCCCCGTCCCGGTCCATGTCCGCCGCCAGCGCGGCGCTGACCCGTTCGCCCGCGCCGAGCGGCAGCGAGTGGATGTCGAGGGCCACGCCGCTTTGGGCCCCATGGGCTGCACCGAGCCACAGGGTCATCGGGGCCATCGCGAGGGCGGCCGAGGCGCACAGGCCCCCAGTGCGGCGGCCCCCTGTGCGGCTGAGGGGTGTTCGGCAGAGCCTCATCCTTCGCGCTCCACCAGGCGATCGCCGTCGCCCCGTTCGATGCGGATCAGGTACAAAAGCCGCAGGCGCCAGGCGGCCGGCGTGCGTTCGTGGCGCACGAGACCGAGCACCAGGGAGAGACTTCGCCGCGGCCCGTCGCGCTCGTAGTTCGCGATCAGCGGGACCCACACCCGACGCGTTTCGCGTTCGCGCCGGGAGAGCGGCAGATCGAGTTCGAAGCGCTCTTCGCCCCGCTGCACTTCGACGCGCACGGCGCCGGACGACGGCGCTTGGCGCAGGGCGTCGAGCAACACGACGGGCGCATCCACCCGGCGCCCGTCGACCGCGCGCACCAGGTCCCCGTAGGCGATGCCGCGCCCGCGCCACGGGCTGGAGCGCGCCAGCCCGACCACGACCGCGCCGGCCCCCGGGGGCAACTCGGCGGCGGCGGCTTCCACCTCGGTGGCGCTGCGCACCACCAGGCCGACGCGCTCTTCCTCGCGCAGCCGTTCGCCCAAGAGGCGCTGGGGCGGCCCGACCCGCTCGGCGAGCACCAGGGCCGCCCTGCGCTCGCGCCCGGCCCGATCCACGGCCAACTCGACGCGAGTGCCCGGGGGCAGCGCCGCTTCGATTTCGGCCCATTGGCTCGGGAACGCCAGCTCGTCCGCGGCCGCCGAGGCCGGCGCGAGCACCGCCAAAAGCACGTCCCCGGTCTCCAGGCCGGCGGCGGCGGCCGGTGAGTTTTCGACCACGCGCACCACCTCCAGACCCTCGGGCGGGCCGAGCAGCGCATCCAGGGTGCGGCGCGCGTCGCGCAGCTCCAGCCCGCTGAAGCTCGCGCGCGGCAGGGCCCGCCGCTGGGCTTCGTCCTCGGGCTCCACCAGGAAGGCCGGGGGCTCTTCGAGATCCACCAGCGGCGGACCGGCAACCGGCAGGCTCGGGGCCACGCAGGCGACCGAAAGCAGGGCGAATAGCGCGGCGGCGAAGCGCATGGCGGTCTATTAGGGGACGTCCCGACGGCGAAGGGCGAAGAGCGAAACGGCGAGGGCGCCGGCGGCCCAGGCGAGGGGCACGATCAGCGCGCCCCAGGCGTGTTCGAAACGCACGTTCGTGACGCCCTCGGCCAAATAAGCGAAAGCGCGTGTCTGGGAGGCATCGCCGAGCACGGAAGGCAAATACGCGCCCGGCAGCCAAGATTCCAGGCCGACTTCGCGGGCGAAGCCGCGCAGGAGGTCGAGCAAAACCACCAGACCGAGGGCACCGGCCAAGGCTCCGGCGGCCGTGCGCGCCAAGCTGCCAACCGCCAGGCCGAGCAGGGCAAAGGCCGCCAGGGGCAGCAGCGAGCCGGCCAGGGCGCTTTGCAGTTCGGGCCAGAGTTCGGAGGCCGGCACGATCGGGAAACGCTCGCCGTTGGGCAACAGCTCGGTCACGTCCGAGAACTCGAGGAAGTGCAGGGCCAGGCCCCAGGTGGCGAGCACCAATGCCGCGTGCCCATAGAGCGTCCAAAGCAGCGCCACCAGGGCCTTGCCGAGGCCGACGCGCAGCCTGCCGATGGGGCGCAGCAGCACGTTGCGCAGGGTGCCGCGGGCGCGTTCGGCGGCGATCAGTTGGCTGGCCAGCCCGGCGGCCATGGGCGCGAGCAAAGGCAGACCCGCCAGCCAACCGCGGCCGAGGGCCTCGAAGGCGGTCATTTCCGTGGCGCTGGCGAGTTCACCGCCGAGCACTTCCTCGGAACGCGCGCGCGCTTCGGCCAAACGGCGCGCGATGGCGAGGGCGCCGATGGCGGCCGGCGCCAAAAGCCAAAAGGCCGCGCCGGCGCGCACCAGGCGGCGCAGTTCGTAGCCGAACAGGTGGATCAGCGGGCGCGCCGGCGCGCGGCGTTCGGCGGGCGCGGCGTGGCCGCGGGGCGCGGGGGGCTCCGGCGGCGCGAGTTGGCCGTGGGAAGAGGCCAGGTAGAGCGCTTCCAGGCCCCGCGCCGCGGGACGCATGGCGATCAGGCCCGCGTCCGTTTCGACCAGGGCGCGCGCCAACCGGTCGGGCTCCACTTCTCCCAGGTCGCACTCGAAGCGCGAAGTCACACGATCCGCCGCGGCTTCCTGCGCCGGAGTGCCGTCCGCACCCTCGGACAGCACCAGCCCCAAGGAGCCGAGCGCCGTGCGCGCGCGCGCACGATCGCGCACCTCCACGTGGTAGCGGCGCGGCCCGGCGCGCAGGAGCTCCGCCGTGTCGCCGGCCGCCACCAGCCGACCTTGGCGCAGCACGGCGATGCGGTCGCAGGCCTCGGCCACTTCGCCGAGCAAGTGGCTCGAAAGCAGCACCGCGCAGCCGTCGCGGTGCGCCAACGCGCGCACGAGTTCGCGCACCTCGGCGATGCCCTCCGGGTCGAGTCCGTTGGTCGGCTCATCGAGCAACAGCGTGCTCGGACCGCCGAGCAGCGCCTGGGCGATGCCGAGCCGCTGGCGCATGCCC
>JBJHAV010000248.1:0-5815 GCA_050480685.1 Planctomycetaceae bacterium
AGCCCTGCGCGAGCGGGTGCAGGAGGAGCGCGCGCGGCTGCTCCGCGAGGAACGGCGCGCCACGCGCTGACACAGACCCATGGGAGCTCGGGGACTGCGGGTGAGCGGCGGACCCTCGCCCGTTGCGGGACTGCCACCTCTCGGCGCCCGCGCAACCGGCCGGGAGCTCTTGCTCGTGGCCAACGCACGCCTGCCTTCGGAGCGGGCC
The DNA here is from genome assembly GCA_050480685.1 of Planctomycetaceae bacterium. Classification (GTDB taxonomy): domain Bacteria; phylum Planctomycetota; class UBA1135; order UBA1135; genus JBJHAV01. The sequence continues at coordinate 209 of JBJHAV010000248.1, forward strand.
CAGTCCCTGCAGGTGGTGCAGGTGGCCGCGGCCTTCGCGCGCGCGGGGGTCCCCACGGCGCTGCTTCACCCCAAGCGCCATCCGACGCCGGCGCTGCCCGCGGGCCAGGACCTGTGGCAGTACTACGGCGCCGAGCCGGGACCGCGGCCGAAGGTCGAAACGCTGCCCTGCTGGGATTGGATCGACCGGGGGCCGAAACGCGCCCAGGTGCTGACCGCGCGGCTTCAGGAGTGGAGCTTTGCGCGTGCCGCGGCGCGCCGGGCGGCGACGGCCGCGCCCGGGGCAGTGGTCCTCAGCCGTGAGATCGAAACCGCGCGCCTTTTGGCCCTGGGAATCGGCCCGGGGCGGGGCTTTCGCGGGCGTGTGTACCTGGAAGTGCACCGGGTACCTGGCGGCCGTCTGCGCCGGCGCTGGCTGTCGGACGCGATTCCCGCCCTGGCGGGGCTCGTGGCGATCTCGGGCGGCGTGGCCGAGGACCTGGCGGCCTTCGGCCTGGGCGAAACGCGGCTCTGCGTCGAACACGACGGCTTCGAACCCGAGCGTTTCTCAGGGCTGCCCGGGCGCGGGGAAGCGCGCCGGGCCCTCGGGCTCCCGGCCGATCCGCCCCTGGTGGTCTACACCGGCAGCCTGCTCCCCTGGAAAGGGGTCGATCTGCTCGTGGAGGCCGCCCGGCAGGTGCCGCAGGCGACTTTCCTCATCGCCGGCGGACCCGAACCCTTGGCGCGCGAACTTGCCGCCCGGGCAGCGCCCATCGGGAACGTGCGCGTGGACGGCTTCCAGCCGCCGGAACGGGTGGGGCTCTACCTGGCCGCAGCCGACGTGGGTGTGGTTCCGAATCGCTCCCAGCCGGCCATCAGTGCCCGCTACACCTCGCCGCTCAAGGTCTTCGAAGCCATGGCGGTCGGCCTGCCTCTGGTGGCCAGCGACCTGCCCTCCCTGCGCGACATCCTGACCGACGGGGCCGATGCGGTGCTGGTTGCGCCGGACGATCCGGCCGCGCTGGCCGAGGGCATCGCGCGCCTCCTGGGGGATCCCGGCGCACGGGCGCGCCTTTCGGCGCGGCTGCTCGAACGTGCGCCTGCCTACGGCTGGGACGCCCGGGCGGCGAGGCTCTTGCGCTGGATGGGCTTGGACTCCGAAGTGGGGGATTCGTGAGAGTCCTCTTTCTGACCGACTCCCTCTCGGACCTGGATGGGGTGGGGCGTTATGCCGTCTGCCTGATCCGCGCCTTGGAGCAGGAGATTCCCGGCCTGGAGGTGGAGGTGCTGCTGGCGCGCAAGCACCGGCCCACTTCCGCCGACGTACCGGCCCACTGGCAGGTGCGGGTGGCTTTGCCGCCGGACTACTTTTTCTACATGGATCGGCCGCGTTTTTGGGCGAGCCTGGGGCTGGGACTTTTGCGCACCGTCGGTGCTGCTCGGCGCGCCGACGTGGTGCACGCGATCAAGGACTATCCGCACAGTCTGCTGGGCCTCTTGGCCGCCAAGTTGGCGCGCCGTCCCTGCATCGCCACGGCCCACGGCACCTACACGATCCAGCCGCTCCTATCCGCTCGCCATCGCCGACTGGCGCGCTGGACCTACGGGCGCTTCGCGGGCCTGATCGCCGTTTCCGGTTACACGGCGCGCCGGCTGGGCGAGGTCCTGGGGGCGGCGGGTGCGAGTGTGCCCGCGGCCGTGCGCACGATCCCCAACTGCGTGGATCCCGAGCCCCTGGAGCGCCCTCGGGACGTGGGGCCCAAACCCTGGCACGGGCGACGCTACACCCTGGGGATCGGCGAACTCAAGGAACGCAAGGGGCACCATCTGGCCCTGGCCGCCTGGTTGCGGGTGGCCGCGCGGCACCCGGATCTGGAGCACTGGATCGTCGGCAAACGCTCCGGGGACGACTACGAACGAAGCCTCGTGGAGATGGTCGAGCGCGCCGGCCTGGCGCACCGGGTGCACTTCGTCGGCAACGTGGAGGAGGACGAGAAGATCGACCTCTTGCAGCGCTGCGAGGCTTTTGTGCACACCCCCGTGACCGCCTCCGACGGCGGCTTCGAGGGTTTCGGCATCGTCTATCTGGAGGCTTCGGCCTGCGGCAAGCCGGTGATCGGGGCACTGCACTCGGGCGCCGAGGACGCGATCCTCGAAGGGGCGACGGGGTTCCTGGTGGAGCCCGAGGTCTCGGCGGTCGAAGCGGCCCTCGAACGACTTGCCTCCGATGGGGCCCTGCGTGCCCGCTTGGGAGCGAAGGGGCGCGAGCACGCCCGGGCGAACACCTGGGAGAAAAACGCACGAGCCGTGGCCGCGCTCTACCGCGAGGCCATGCGATGAACCTGCGGCGCCTTCTGGCCAGCCGATTTCTGAAGGATTCGGCCGTTTTGCAGGTGTCCGGTGCAGCCATCGCCGCCAGCGGCCTGCTTTCCTCGGCGGTGGTGGCGGCTTTGCTGGGGGCGGGCGCACAGGGCCAATTCTTCACAGCCCTGGCGCTCTACGGCCTGGTGTTCATGCTGCTGGGCACCGGCGTCGTGCAGGCCACCGTGACGCAACTGGCCGCCAGCATCGCGCGGGGACAGCACGAGAAGGCGGCCGCCTGGTTGGCTTTCCTGATCAAGAGTTACGCCCTGGCGGGGATACTGCTGCCGATCGGGGGTTATTACCTCTTGCCGTGGCTCGGGGAGCTTCTGACCAACACACCGAACATCGGTTTTTACGCCTGGATCCTGTCGTTCACGCCGCTCGTGGAGTTGCCCCGGGTGCTGGCCTACACCACCTTTCAGGGCACACGACGCATGGCCGATTTGGCGCGCCTGGAGCTGGGCACCGAAGGCGCTCGCCTGATCTTGGTTTGCACGGGGGCGTACGTGACGCGGGATGCGACGGGCCCTGTGATCGGCACGCTGATTGCCTCGGGCTTCGGTTCGCTGCTCGGCATTCTCCTCTACAGGCGCATGTCCCAGGGGGTCGGGCACAAACTGCCCGGGCCGCGCCAGATCCTCTCCCAGGTGCGCGAGGTGCCGATTCGACGCGGACTGGCCCTGGGGCTGCGCATCGGAACCCTGCGCAGCCTCGATGCGCTGACCGTCACGGTTTTGCCCCCGCTCATCATCTTCTTTTTCGGCGGGAAGCTGGCGGGGACCGCGAACCCGGATGCTTGGGTCACGTACTTCAAGATCGCCCAGCGCATCATGCAGATCCCCGCGGTGCTGCTGGGGGCGATCAGCCGCACCGCACTTCCGGCCCTCTCGGGAATCGTCGGGCGCGGGGACGCGGAGGGGTTCCGGCGATCCTTCCTGCGTGTGACCTTCGGCGCCGGCGGAGTGATGATCCTGGTGGTCGCGGTGCTGGTGCTGGTGCTGCCCCTGCTCGTCAGGCTGGTGTATCCCGAGGACTATGTAGAGCCCGTGCGCCTGATGGGGAGCATCCTGGCCCTGGCCTACTGCCTCCAGGGATTTGCGGTCGCCCTGGACTCGTTCTACATCCTGGCCCAGAGGCTGCGATTCGCGATCCTCTTCGCGGCTGGTTGGGCGCTTTTGGCGGTGCCCTTCGGGGCGTACCTGAACTATCGCATGGGTCCGGTCGGGTCGGCCTGGGGGATCGTCTTCAGCTTCTCTTCTATTCTGGTTTTGCTGGGATATCCCCTGGTCTACTTCCGCCGCGGCCACCACCGACAGCTCCTGGAAGGCAGGAGCACCGAGCTGAGCTCCGAGTCTTCCGATGCGCGTCCTGTTCCTCAATGACCTTTGCGATCCGCGCATCGGCTCGTCGATCCGCCAGATGTACGAACATGCCGCGCACCTGCGCGGCTTGGGGCACACCACCGCGGTGGTGTCCGCCACCCAGGACGCGAACGAAGCGCCGCCCGGTGAATGGCGCGAGACCGAGATCGAAGGCTGTCCGGTCTTTCGCATCCATTCGGCCTACGACGTGCGCTATCGCTCCTGGGTCAGCCTGGACAACCCCAGGGTGCGCGGACCCATTGCCGAGATTCTGGATCGTTGGCGCCCGGACGTGGTCCACAGCCACCTTTTGCACACGCACCTCTCCTACGCCAGCCTGACCCGCGCCCGCGAGCGGGGAGCGGCCGTGGTCTTCACCGCCCACGACGTGATGACCTTCTGCTACCAGAAACTGACCTGCTTCCACGGGGGCGAGGCGGCCGGCGGCACCCTGCGCGAGTACCGCGCCCATCCGGGCAAGTGCATCCCTTGCCAGCGCCTGCGCTTTCGGCCCGGTCGCAACCGGCGCATCCGGCGCGTGTTGGAGCGCGACGTGCACCGCTTCACGGTGGTTTCCGACGAACTCGGGGTGGCGATCCGGGCCAACGGGATCCGCGTGGATCGCACCGTGCACAACGCCATCGAGCCCAAGCTTCAGCTTCCCGCGCCGGAAGCCGTGGAGGCGTTTCGCGCGCGCTTGGGGCTCGGCGGATGCCGGGTGCTCGCCATCGGCGGACGGCTGCACGAGCAGAAGGGCGTGGCGCAGCTTTTGCGCATGCTCGCCCATCTGGCCGCGGGCTACCCGGATCTGCGTTTGATCGTGATGGGGCGCAAGGAGGTCTATGAACGGGAGTTCCAGGGCCTGGCGCGATCCCTGGGCGTGGAGGACCGCGTCGTGCCCACGGGATGGCTCGACGGGGAGGAACTGCAGATGGCCTACGCCTTGGCCGACGTCTTCGTCACGCCCTCGATCTGCTTCGACACCTTCGGGCTGGTGAACCTGGAGGCGATGCAACACGCGAAACCGGTCGTGGCCACGGTCTTCGGGGGCAGCCCCGAGGTGATCGTCGAGGGTGTGACCGGGCACCTGGCCAATCCCTTTGACGTGCCGGCCTTCGCGGGCCGCATCGCGGCGCTCCTGGACGACCCCGAGCGGGCGCGGGCCATGGGGGAGGCGGGGCGCAGGCGGCTCTTCGAGCGCTTTACGATTCCGCGACTGGCTGAGGATTTCCTGGAGGAGTACGAGTTGGCCCGGTTGGAGCGGGACCGGCGAGCCGCCCGGGGTGGGGCGGACCTCACCCGGGCTTGACGGAAAGCCGCCTCCGGGCCGTGGGGGGGGGCGCTCCCGGGGCCGGATCCGTTTTGCGGGCCCGTCCGGCGGGGAAGGAAATCGCTTCGGTTGTCAGACTCTCACGGGCAGGGTAGATTTTGCCCATACGGACCGGCTTCCCTGCCGATGAAGGGAGGGCCGGGCCGAGTCCGAAAGGTCCGATGCCCTTCGGCCTGCGGACACTCTGCACTTCTTCTCCCCCCCACGACCTCGTGCCAGCCATGCGCAAGACCGTTCTGACCTACATCAAGCCCCACGTCCAGGAAGACCCCTTGGCCATGATCCTGGGCATCGCCTACCTGGGGGGAGCCATGGAGCAGGCGGGGCTGCCGGTGGAGCTGTGCGACGAGCGCATCGTCAATGACAGCCACATGAAGGAGGTCATCGAACGCAACGACATCATCGGTTTCGGCGCTCTGACCCCGAACATTCGCCGTGCGATCGCCTGGGCCAAGTACGCCAAGGAGCGCGGCAAAACGACCATCATGGGCGGCCCGCACGCTTCCGTGGACCAGGGCATCTTCCTGGACAGCCCGGAAAACAATGCCGGGGTGAGCCCGCTGATGAAGAACGC
>JBJHAV010000249.1:0-5797 GCA_050480685.1 Planctomycetaceae bacterium
CCTGCGGGATGTCCTGCGCGGCGACATCCACGCCCTGGAGTCCTCGGCCCTGGGTTCGGACGCTCCCAAGGTCGCCCCCGACAGCCCGGCGGAGGGCGGCTCCGACGCCTTCTCCCAGGAATTCAGCCTGCAGCTCCTCGCCCGCGACGAACAAACTTTGGGCGAGATCGAAGAAGCCATCGAGCGCATCGACGCGGGCACCTACGGGTTGTGCGAGGAATGTAGGGTCGCGATCCCCAAGGCCCGACTCCAGACCGTGCCCCACGCGCGCTGCTGCGTGGAGTGCCAACGCTCCCTGGAGGCGGGCTCCTGACGACTCAACTCCCTCCCGGCGAGCGCGCTGACGTCGAGCGCGCGGCGGCCGAGCGACCGAGTCCCCGGGCCCGCCTGGTGCGCTTCGGCCTGGTGGCCGCCCTGGTGGTTGCCGACCTGTGGACAAAAAGCGCAGTCTTCCGCTGGCTGACCGTCCGTCCGGGCGGCGAGGACCGCGAGCGTTTTGCCGCCTTCGCCGCCGACGATCGTTACCAATTGGTGCACGCCTCGGAGGGCTGGTGGCGCTTCACCCTATGGGAGCCCTGGCTGTACTTCATGCTGGGGGAGAACAAAGGCGCCGCCTGGGGCCTGTTCGCGGACTACCCCTGGCTGCTGCTCGGCGCCCGGGTGGCCGCGGTGCTCCTACTGCTGGTCCTGGTCTGGCGCCTGACCCGGCCCTGGACCCTGGTTTGGGCCCTGGTGCTGATCCTGGCCGGGGCCCTGGGGAACCTGCACGACAACCTGATGCGGCGCGACGGCAGCCACCCGATCGGCGGCGTGCGCGACTTCATCGACGTCTACTTCGCCCGCTGGGACTGGCACTTCCCGACCTTCAACGTGGCCGATTCGTGCATCACGGTCGGAGCCGTGCTCTTGATTTGGAGCATGCTGCGGCCGGAACCGGAACCTCCGCAGGCCGTCGAGCCTGGTGGTCCCGGGGCGACCCGCTAAGATGAAACCATGGCGTCCCTGGCCGTAGCCCTAGGCCCGCTCGTGGCCAAGAACCCGGTGTTCACCGCATCGGGCACCTACGGCCATGGGCTCGAAATGCGGCACTTCAGCCTGCCCGCATCCTTAGGGGGCTGGGTCAGCAAAACCGTCACCCTGAAGCCCCGACCGGGCAATCCGGCTCCGCGCATCGCGGAAACCGAAGACGGCCTGCTCAACTCGATCGGACTCGAAAACAAGGGCATCGACGCTTATCTGGAACACGTGCTGCCCGGGCTGGCGGGCATCGACAGCCTGGTGGTGACGAACATCGGCGGGGAAGCGGTCGAGGACTTCGTCGAGCTCGCGCGCAGGCTCGAGCCCCGGGACGAGGTCCACGCCCTCGAAGTCAACCTCTCCTGCCCGAACGTGCAGGGCGGCAAGCTGCCCTTCGCCACTTCGGCGGAGCTTGCGGGCGAAGTGATTCGCCGCGTGCGACGCGTGACCGGCAAGGCGATCTTCGCCAAGCTTTCGCCCAACGTCAGCCGCATCGGCGAACTGGCGGTGGCCTGTGAAGCCGCGGGCGCCGACGGACTGACGGCGGTGAACACGCTGCTCGGTTTGAGCCTCGACTGGCGCACCGGGCGACCGGGGCTCGCCACCGTGCAGGGCGGGTACTCCGGCCCCGGCATCAAACCGGTGGCCCTGCGCTGCGTGTGGGAGTGTGCGCGCGCCGTGTCGATCCCGGTGATCGGCTGCGGCGGCATCCAAAACGCCGACGACGCGCTCGAATTCCTGGCCGCCGGAGCCAGCGCCATCCAAGTGGGCACGGCCAGCTTCGCCGATCCGGGTTTGCCCGGGCGGTTGGCGGGTGAGATGGAAACACTGTTGGACGCAGCGGGTATCCGGTCGGTGGGGGACCTGATCGGGACGATTCGCGACGGGCGCGAACGCCGTTCGCCGGCGCCCCTGGGCATCGCCACCGCCGAAGCCGTCCGGGTCCCCGGCCCCGCGGGTCCTTGACCCATCGCGAGCCCCTCCGATGCGCCTCGAGGACCTTTCCCCGGCGCTGCTGCGGCGCGCCCTGACCCTCTATCTGGCGGAGGCCTGGCCTCCCCAGGATACCGGCGCTCCCCGGCCCGAAGCCCTGCGCCTGCTCACGGCGGAAACGCTCTCCGAGGCCCTGGGTTTCTTCGAACGCGGCGACCCCGGCGACGATCCCGACTCCCGGCGCTTCACCCTGAGGGTCGGCAACTGCCGCTACCCGTTCATGAAGTTCGTGCTCCAGGAGCACCTCATCGCGGGGGAGTTTTTTTTCTCCGTCGACACCCACGACAACCTGGAGATCCGTCCCGACTCCCCCGACTACCGGGGATGGGAGGAACTCAAGGCCTGGAACCGGGCCCTCAAGGCGCGCATCGAATCCGCCTGGAGCCGAGCCGCCCTGCCGACCCACGGGGATCTGCTGCGACTCCTCGGTCAGGTGGCCGAGCGGGAGCGCAGCCACGAAAAGCGCCAGCGACTTTTGATCGTGGACGACGAGGAGCAGGTGGCCCAGGGACTGGCAGTGCTGCTCGGGGCCCGCGGCTACGAGGTGGAACTGGCCCACGACGGACAATCCGCCCTGGATCGTTTGGCCGCGGATCCCTTGCCCGATCTGGTGCTTTTGGACTTTGAAATGCCGGGGCTCGACGGCCAGGAGGTGCTTCGCCGGGTGCGCGCCGACCCTCGCCTGGCCCACCTGCCGGTGCTGATGGCCACGGCTTCTTCCATCGACTTGGCCCGGGTCGAAAGTGTCAGCGGGTTGCTGCGCAAGCCTTACCCGCGGCACGTGCTCTTCGAGATGCTCGACCGGCTGCTGAAGGTACGCCGCCCGGGCCCGGGGGCCTGACTTCGGCCCCGGACACCCGCTCGCCCGGGCGGGTGGCTCCCCAGGGCCGCTTTTACTGGCCGGCCTCGCTGGCCGGCCTGAGGCGCAACCTGCCTTCCTGGGGCCCGTCCTTCCAGGGAAGGGGGTCGAACGGGTCTAATGACCGGCCGTCTGGCGCTCGGACGGCCCCGCGGCAGGTCCCCGCGGCCCCGGCGAGCGTGGGGCGCAAGGCCAGGCGGCAGGAATCAGACGCGATGGATTGGCAAAAGTTCCAGGACGGGTGGCAGGCCTTCAACGAGCGCCTCGGGCGCGGCCTGCTCGGAATGTTCGGCTCGCGCAATCAGAGGGTCGTGCGCAGCATCGGCCCGATCGTGCAGCGCATCAGCGCGCTCGAACCCTGGGCCCGCGAACTGCCCGCCGAGGACTTCCCCAAGAAGAGCCGCGAGTGGAAAGAAGCCATCCAGGCCGGCAAAACGACCCTGGACCAGATCCTGCCCGAGGCCTTCGCCCTGGTGCGCGAAGCCTCCCGGCGCACCCTCGGCCTGCGGCACTACGACGTGCAGATGGTCGGCGGCTACTTCCTGCACCAGGGCGCCATCGCCGAGATGGCGACCGGTGAAGGCAAGACCCTGGTCGCCACCCTGCCGCTCTACCTGAATGCCCTGAGCGGGCGTTCTTCCTACCTGGTCACGGTCAACGACTACCTGGCCCGGCGGGACGCCACCTGGATGAGCCCCATCTACGAGTATCTGGGGCTCACGGTGGGTGCGATCCAATCCCAGATGCACGCGGCCGAGCGCCTGCCGGTCTACGCCTGCGACATCATCTACGGCACGAACAACGAGTTCGGCTTCGACTACCTGCGCGACAACATGAAGGTGCGCGTGGAGGACCAGGTCCAGCGCGACCTGTACTTCGCGATCGTCGACGAGGTCGACTCGATCCTGATCGACGAAGCGCGCACGCCGCTGATCATCTCCGGTCCCGCGGAACTCGCCCCGGACAAGTACCGCCAGGCCGACGCCGTCGCGCGCAAGATGGAGCGCGACGTGCACTTCGAGATCAAGGAAAAGGAGCGCAGCGCGTCCTTGACCGAAGAGGGCATCGACTTCGCCGAAAAGATGCTCGGCGTGGAGTCCTTCTACGACGCCGGTCACATGGACTGGCCGCACTACCTGGAGAACGCGATCCGGGCCCACAACCTCTACCAGAACGACCGCGAGTACGTGGTCGAGAACGGCGAGGTGGTGATCGTGGACGAGTTCACCGGCCGCAAGATGACCGGTCGGCGTTGGTCCGAGGGCCTGCACCAGGCGGTCGAAACCAAGGAGGGTTTGCAGATCCGCCAGGAGAACCAGACCCTGGCGACGATCACCTTCCAGAACTACTTCCGGCTCTTCGAAAAGCTGGCCGGCATGACCGGCACGGCCATGACCGAGGCTGGCGAGTTCAAGAAGATCTACGACCTGGACGTGGTCCAGATCCCGACCAACAGGCCGATCGCCCGGATCGACCACCAGGACATCGTCTACCGCACCGAACCGGAGAAGTGGAAGGCGATCGTCGAGGAGATCCAAGCCCTCCACGAACACGGCCAACCGGTGCTGGTGGGCACCACCTCGGTGGAAAACTCCGAGAAGCTGGCCAAGCTGCTCAAGGCGGCCGGCATCCCGCACGAGGTGCTGAACGCCAAGAACCACGAACGCGAGGCGTCGATCGTCGCGCGCGCGGGCGAAAAGGGCGCCGTGACCGTGGCCACGAACATGGCCGGACGGGGCACCGACATCAAGCTGGGCGGCAACTTCGAACATCGCCTGCGCGAAGCGCTCGAAGCCGAGGGCCTGCGCGAAGGCGACCTGGAACGCCTGGACGAAATCGAAGCCATCCGCGAGCGTGTGCGCGCCCAATGCGACGCGGACGAGGCCGAGGTGCTGGAACTGGGCGGCCTCTACGTGCTGGGCACCGAACGCCACGAGTCCCGCCGCATCGACAACCAGCTCCGCGGCCGTTCCGGCCGCCAGGGCAACGCCGGCACCTCGCGTTTTTTCCTCTCCCTGGAAGACCCGCTGATGAAGCGGTTCTACAAGGAGTGGGTCACCAACTTCATGGAGAAGTTGGGCATGAAGGAGGGTGTGCCGATCGAATCCGGCATGGTCTCCCGCGCCATCCAACGGGCCCAGAAGAAGGTCGAGGAGTACTACTTCGAGGTCCGCAAGAACCTCTTGGAGTACGACGAGGTGATGGACAAGCAGCGCAAGACCATCTACGAGGAGCGCCAGAACGTGCTGCTCGGGGAAGGCCTGCGCGACCGCGTCGAAACCATGCTGGAGCGCACCACCGCCCGGGCAGCCACGACCTTCGTCGAGGACCCCGAGGGCTACGGGCGCTGGTTCCAAAAGACCTACGGGCTGGAGCTGGATCCGGACCGGGCGGAAGCGGCCACCTCCAAGGACGGCTCCACCGAAGGCGCCGTGGAGCGGGTGCTCGCGCGCTATCAGGAGCGCGAGGAAAAACTCGGGGCCGACCTGATGCGGCAGGTGGATCGCTACCTGCTGCTGAATGCCCTCGACACCAAGTGGAAGGACCACCTCTACGCCATCGACTCGCTCAAGGCGGGCATCGGTCTGCGCGGTTATGCCCAGCGCGACCCCAAGAATGAGTACAAGGCCGAGGGCTTCAAACTCTACGGGCGCCTGCTCGAATCGATCGAGGAGGAAGTCGCCAGCCTGATCCTGCGTGTGCGCGTGGGCGGCGAGGAGACCGAAGGCGAGACCGAGGGTGAACCTGCCGCGGCGGCGCCGGCGGCGGGCGACTTTGCCCAGCCCCGCCAGGTCTTCGCCGGCGGCGCGCCCGCGACCCGCACCGCGGCGGTTGCGTCGGCTCGGCCCGCTCCGGCTGCGGCCGCCTTCGACCAAGCCCACCGCCAACGGCTGATCAGCCAGGCCATGCAGCAGCGCAGCCCGGGCG
>JBJHAV010000250.1:0-5759 GCA_050480685.1 Planctomycetaceae bacterium
GCCGCGCGGCGGCCAGGGCGTCGAGGACCTCGAAACCCACGTTGTGGCGCGTTCCGCTGTACTCGGGACCGGGATTGCCCAGTCCGAATGCGATGCGTCTCGGACGCCACATGGGAGGTCGAGGGACCTGCGCCGGGCGGCGAGGGAGGAGCATGGAGCCGCTCCGCCGCGCCCGGGGGGCGACCAGGGTAGGGCCGGGCCCCGGGGGGCGCAAGCCTCCCGGCGACGCCCCCCCGCCCGCTCCCGTTGCACCCCATGGGGCGGCGCGGAAGCGGCGGCGGGGCGCCCGGCCGCGCCCTCAGGGGGTCGGCGCGCCTTCCCCTTCGCCCTCGGCGCCCTCCTCGGGCTCCTCGGCGCTGGCGGCGGCCATGACCGCGACCTGCATGTCGGGCGAGCAGGCCAACTGCACGCCGTCGGGCAGCCTCAGGTGCTTGGCCAGGATGATGTGCTCGGCCGGCAGGTGTTCGACCTGGATCTCCAGGGCCTCCGGGATCTTGCTGGGGATCGCGCGGATCAGCAGGCGGTCGTGCACCGGGGTCAGCACGCCCTCCTTGGATTGCCCGTGGAAGTGCAGGTCGACCTCGGCCTCGATCGGCACACCGCGGGTCACCCGGCGAAAGTCCACGTGGATCAGGCTCTCGCCCAGGGCATCCCACTGCAGTTCGCGGACCACGGCGGTTTCGACGGCCCCACCCTCGATGTGGATGTCGTAGAGAGCCTCGTGGCGGCGACGGGCGGACAGGAATTCGGCCAGATCGAAGTGGATGTCGATGTGGGCCTTGCCTTCGCCGGCGATGGAGGCGGGCACACGGCCTTGGGCGCGGAGTTTGCGGGCGGGCCGGCTGCCCACGGCGGGGCGAGGCTGGGCCTGGAGGTCGAAGCTCATGGATGAGGCTCCCTGGATGGTTCGGGCACAGGAAGTCCGCGTGGCTCGCCCGATGCGGGCCTCGGCGGGCGGAACAGGCTAGCAGCCTGTCGGGGTAATCGCTACTGCGGCCCCGCAGGGTGCGCCGGGGCAAGGAGCGCGCCGCCGGGATCGCCAGCCCCGCCCGGCTCGGGAGTCGCACGCCCCCCACCGGACGACCCCGCTACGAGGTCCAACGCGGGGGATTAGCCGCCCCGCCGGCCGCCGGATGGCGACCCAAACGGCATTTGACAGAAGCGCCTTCGGCTCGGCCGAGCCAATTATCTCCCGCGCTGTCAATCCTCGAAGAGCGAGCTGATCGACTTGCTCTCGTGCAGGTGCAGGAGCGCCCGGCCGAGCAGCGGGGCCACGGACACCATCTGGAGCTGGTGGGGGCTGGCCCCCCGGCGCGGGATCGAGTCCGTCGCCAGGATGTGGTCGGCGGGACAGCGATCGAGGCGCTCGACCGCCGGCCCGCAGAAAACCGCGTGGGTCACGCACAGCACGATCTGCCGCGCCCCGGCCTCGCGCACCAGGCGGGCGGCTTCGGAGATCGAACCGCCCGTGGAAATCATGTCGTCGACGATGATCACGTTGCGCCCTTCCACGTCGCCGATCACGTTTTCGACCATGATCTCCGAACCGGACAGGCGGCGCTTGTCCACGATCGCCAGGTCCGAGCCCATCGCTTTGGCGTAGGAGCGGGCCATTTTGATCCCGCCCACGTCGGGGGTGACCACCACGGGGTCCTCGACACCCAACCCCCGGATGGCGTCGAGCAACACGGGCTTGGCGTAAAGGTGGTCCACGGGGATGTCGTAGAAACCCTGGATCTGGGCGGCATGCATGTCCAGGGTCAGCACACGATCGGCGCCGGCGCCCACCAGCGTGTTGGCCACGACCTTGGCGCTGATCGGGACGCGGCCTTCATCCTTGCGATCCTTGCGCGCGTAGCCGTAGTAGGGCATGACCGCCGTGATGCGCCCCGCGCTCGCGCGGCGCAGGGTGTCGAGCAGGAGCAGCAGCTCGACCCAATTTTCGTTGACCGGCGGACAGGTGGGCTGCAAGACGAAGCAGTCCGCGCCGCGCACGTCGTCGTTGATCTTGATGTCGATCTCCCCGTCCGGGAAGCGGCCGACATAAGCATCGCAAAGCGGGACTCCCATCTCCGTGGAGATCGCCTCGGCGAGCTCGGGGTGTGCGTTGCCGCAGATCAACTGGATCTTGTCGCTGTAACTACTCACGGGCGGGGGGGGCGGAGGGCTTGAGTGCGGGGACGATGGAAGGACGCGGTCGGGTCGCCCGAGCGGGCGCGATTCGGCGGTCGGGTCAGGTTCCGCTTTCCGGGGGCTTCTCGGCGGCCGTCGAGCCACGACCCTCGCGCAGCTTCCGGGCGGGCAGGCCGACCCAGGCTTCGCCATCCTGGATCCGGGTGCCGCGCAGGACGACGGCGCCCGCGCCCGTCAAGGCATCCGCTCCCACCTGTGCGGGAGCGACCAGCACGGTGCCCGATCCGATGAAGGCCCGCGCGCCGACCTCGCTTTGGTGCTTGGCCTTACCGTCGTAGTTGGCGACGATCGTGCCCGCGCCGATGTTGGCGCGCTCGCCGATGCGGACGTCGCCCAGGTAAGAGAGGTGCTTCGCTTTGGCGCCGGCGCCCAGTCGGGCCTGCTTGCACTCGGTGAAATTGCCGACCTCCGCGCCGTCTTCGAGCACGGTACCCACCCGCAGGTGCGCGAAGGGCCCGACCTCGCAACCGGCGCCGATGACCACGCCCGAGCGGATCACCGTGCACGGCAAAACGTGCGTCCCCGCTCCGATCCGAACGCCGTGATCGATGTAGGTGGTGCTGGGATCTTCGATCAACACCCCGGATGCGAGGTGGGCTTCGAGGATGCGCTCCTGGGCCAGGGCGCGGGCGGCGGCCAACTCGGCAAGTGTGTTGACCCCGCGCGCCTCGTCCACGTCGGCCAGGGGCACGGCAGCGACCGGCTGGCCGGAGCGCGCCAGCCCGACCACCGCGTCCGTCAGATAGAGCTCCCCTTGGGCATTGCCGTCGCTCAAGCCCGCGAGTTCGCGTTCGAGGCCCGCGAGCGGCAGGGCATAGACACCGACGTTCACTTCGCGCACCTGCCGCTGGGCGGGAGTCGCATCGCGCTGCTCGACGATGCCCTCGAACCCGCCGTCCGCGGAGCGCAGGATACGACCGTACCCCGTGGGGTCCGCGAGTTCGGCGGTCAGCAGGCTCGCCCCGCCCGCGGGGCAGGCGGCGAGCAGCGCATCGAGGGACTCGCGGCGCAAAAGCGGCATGTCCCCATAGAGCACGACCACATGGCCCCCGAGCCCGGCAAGGGCCGGCAGGCAGACCTGGAGGGCATGGCCCGTGCCCCTTTGGGGGCGCTGTTCGACCACCACGACCTCGATCCCGGCGTCCGACGCCCGGCCGAGCTCGCCGGAGGACTCGAGCCACCGTTCGACCTCCGCCCGGCGGTCCCCCAGCACGAGCACCACGCGCTCGGGCTCCAGGGATAGGGCCTGCTCCAGCACCCATCCGATCAAGGGCCGCCCGCAGAGGGGGTGGAGCACCTTCGGCCAGGGGGTGCGCATCCGTGTCCCCTGCCCGGCGGCCAGAAGGACGACGGCGCTGGGGCGGTGCGGCGGGCGGTGATCCGGGGGGGCGGACATGGGCCTCTCGGGGCTGAGTCGGAGGGGGGGCGCTCCGATTTCCCGCGAAGAGGGAGGTCGGAACCTTTGCCGAAACACCGGAACCAGACGGCACCCGGAGCCCCAAGTGCCTCCAGGAAAAGCACTTACGCGTCACGAACCGGTCGACGCGGGGCGGTGCCGCAGGCGGCGTCCCGCCGCGGGACCCGCTTTGTAGGGAGCCCGGCCCAGGGGTGTCAAGCGAGCCGCGGGAACTGGCTGGGATGCGGAATCCTGTCCCGTTTGACCGCTCGCGGGAACCGGGGGTAGACTTGCGACGTCGAAGCGAGGCTGAGACAGGTGTCCGTTGGACCCCTCTCCCCGCTGGTGCCACCAGCGGGACGGATCCAGGCCCTCCCCAGCACTTCGGCACTTTTCAAAATCCGTCCCTCGGCCCCATCAGGGTGCATCCGAGGTCCCTCTCCCTCATCGAACGGTACGGGGTCCTTACGGCCAAGGACCGGGGGGTCGGCTTCACCGCCTCCCCACCCGCTGCCCAGAGACGTCTTCCGAAACCATCAGGAGTTTCCAGGGAATGAACTATCGCAATACGCTGCTGGCGGCTGGTGCCGCCCTCGCGGCCACGGCTGGGCTGGCGCAAGCCCAGTACGACTTCAACTGGGCGCAAACCGCCAATACCAACGGCCCCCTGTTCGGCTTCACCGGCAACGACCTCTTCGGAACGTTGTCCCAAGCCGCCGGCGGCAACCCGACCGGTAACTGGGGACCCGGCAACTCGATCCGCGTGTGCTACGGGATCGACACCACCTCCGGCGGTTCCTTCTGGAACAACGGTGGCTACACCACCCGTTGGCTCCGCGTCCGCGGCGCTTACGCCGGCTCCAACCCGACCCCGGGCGTCAGCATCGGCCTGAGCTCGATCCAGTCGGCCTCGACCCCGAGCACCGACGGGGACGCGTGCTTCACGCCGTTCGTCCTCCAGCCCTCCGGCACGCTCAACCTGAACGTGGGCGCGCTGTTCGCCGGCACCTTCGCCGGAACCGTGCCGCCGTTCCCGACGGCCGTCACCGTCGCCCTCGACTTCGGCGGTACCGACCCCATCACCGGCCCGACCGAACTCGGCCTGGATCCCAACCTGGCGGCCCTCGGCTTCAACACGCCGTTGCTCGCCAACGTGATCTACGAGACCCAAGGTCCCGCGGACGCCGGCCCGGCCAACATCCAGTACTACCTGGCCGGTACCTCCGAAGCGACCGGCACCAACCTCGCCGGCCCCGGCGGTGTGGCCAACGGCCTCGTCGACTACGCCTCGGGCATCTTCGCCGGTGCTCCGGACCCGGTCACCACGAACGCAATCTCCCACACCCGTATCACGTCCTTCGACGCGGCCTCGGGTACCTTCGCTGCCTGGACCCTGCCCTTCGGCGCTCCGGGCGAGTGGGAATTCCGCGTCGCGGACCTGTCCTTCACCACCCCCCAGCTCTGGGCCAGCAAGAACGGCAACTACGGTGCCGGTGGTCCTGACTGGCAAGTGTCGGCGGCCCCGACCTCGACCGTGAACGTGCGTCTGCGCGACGTGCTGTCCGGCGCCGAGACCGCCGCGGGTTCCGCCGTGCAGAACCCCTGCCTGCTGCCCATCACCAACATCAGCCTGTTCGTGTGGAGTTCCACCGCGGCCACGGCGATGCAGCAGAACCCGACCTCCTGGTCCACGCTGGCCGTGCCGTTCCTGCCCCCGCAGCGCGGCTCGCTGGTGCTCGGCCTGGTCGCCACCGCCCGTCAGGGCTTCCAGAACGTGCCGATCGAGTTCGACACGCTGACCCAGACCTTCCTCAACAGCACCGCCCTGACCCAGGGTCAGCCGTTCAGCGCGGCCTATGACCCGGCCGACGGCATCAACAACGACGCCCTCTTCGGCGGCAGCTTCGTTCCGATGGCCGCGGGTATCTCCACCGTGTTCGCCGGTGGCGGCGCCCAACTGGTCGCGGTTCCGACCCCGACCCTCGGTGGCGTCAAGATCGGTCTGGCTTCCCTCGGCGTGCAGTTCAGCCTGTGCACCGGCGCCGTCAGCCTGATGGAGTTCGGCAGCAGCCTCGAAGTCCAGTTCCAGTGATCCACCCGGGTCTCTGACGGACTTCCGGGCCTACGCCTGGATCCTCGCGGCCCCTCCCGCTTCGCGCGGGGGGGGCCG
>JBJHAV010000251.1:0-5758 GCA_050480685.1 Planctomycetaceae bacterium
GTCGGCGAACGAGCGCGAAGAGCTCGGCACGCGCGCCGCCGAAGCCGTGGCGCGCCTGGGGTACCGCAACGCCGGCACGATCGAGTTTTTCCGATCCCCCGAAGGCCAGCTCTATTTCATGGAGATGAACACGCGCCTGCAGGTGGAGCACCCGGTGACGGAACTCGTCACCGGCCTCGACATCGCCGCTTGGCAGTTGCGGCTCGCCGCCGGCCAGCGCCTGGACCTCGCACAGGATGCGGTCAAGCTGCGTGGGGCCGCCATCGAAGTGCGCATCAACGCCGAGGACCCGCGGCGCGACTTCCAACCGACACCCGGGCGCATCGAAGCCTTCGAGTTCCCCACCGACCTGGGCCCCGGCCGGGTGCGCGTGGACACACACCTCGCCGTGGGCGACCGCGTCAGCCCCCACTACGACTCGCTCCTCGCCAAGGTGCTCGCCTGGGGCGAAACCCGCGCGGAAGCCATCGCAACCCTGGAGCGCTGCTTGGCCGCCGCCCAAGTGGTAGGCGTTTCGACCACCATCGAACTGCACCGCGCCGTGCTCGCCGACGAAGCCTTCCGCGCCGGCCGCTACGACACCCGCGCCATCCCCGGCTGGCCCCCGCACTGAACCTCGGGGGAGGGCCCCACCGGACCGCCATCCCCCGACCCAGCCATGCGCCTCCTCAAGGAACTGACCCAAGACCTTTGGGAGCACTCGGACTGGATCCGCGTGCTCGGGATTCGCCTGCCGCGGCGCATGGTGGTGGTCCGGCTGCCCGGGGGCGACCTTTGGGTTTGGTCCCCGAACCGCCTCGATCCGAAGCTCGCGGAGGAGCTGGCCACCTTGGGTCCCGTCGCGCACCTGGTCTCGCCTTCGCGCATGCACCGCGCGCACTTGGCCCAGTGGCGACACAGTTATCCGCGGGCCGCGCTTTGGGGCGCACCGGCACTCTCCGGCGATCTGCCCGAGTTGCAGTTCGACGGCGAGTTGAGCGAAGCACCGCCCGAGGCCTGGGAAGGTGCCTTCGAACTGGCCGCGCTGAAGGGCATCCCGTCCGCCAACGAGGTCGCCCTGCTGCACCGCGCCAGCGGCACGGCGATCCTGTGCGATCTCGTCTTCCACATCGGCCCGAGCGCGCCCTTCACAACGCGACTCGCCATGCGCCTCAACGGCGGCCTGGGCCCGCCGCGACCGACACGTGTCTTCCGCACCCTGATCCAGGACCCAAACGCCCTGCGCGCCAGCGCCGCGCCGATCCTCGCTTGGCCCTTCGAACGGCTGCTAATGGCCCACGGCGACGGCCTCGAACGGGGCGGCCGGCAAGCGCTCTGCGAAGCCCTGGCCAGCCTCTGAACCCCGCCGCCGCGCGGCCCCCCGCAGCGAGTTTGAGTCGGTCAGCGCGGCGTGCCGCCCCGTTCGCCGGCGCCGAAGCGGCGGGCGATGCTTTGGGCGCCGGACCAGATCAGCAAGAATTCCCGGGCCGGACCGTCGTCGGTGACGCGGAATTCCAGGCGCACGTCGCCGCCCCGGCCCACGAAGCTGTGGGCGCCGAGGAATTCGAGGCTCAAGCGTTCGTCGCCGGCCAGGAGCGCGATGCCCTGGCCGTCGGCCAAAACGATCAGTTGGTTGCAGCCGACCTGGTAGGTGCCGACGTAGCGCTCCAGCTCCTCGCGAGCGAGGGGCAACCCGGCGGGAGCTTCCAGGGGCAAGTCGAGCAGCACGCGCATCAACTCCCGTTCGAGCCCCGCCAGGGAGGATGCGGCCCCGGCGCCGAGCAGCACCGCCGTCGCGCCGATTTCGGGGTAGTGGGCCACACGCACGAGCCCGTCCCCGGCCCGGCCGCCGAAGCCGATGCCTTGGAAACGCTCGAGCACCAGGTGTTCGACGCCGTAGCCCTGGCCGGTGCGCTCGCCCGAATCCAAACGCGCATCCGCCAAGAGCGCGCGGGTGCCCACATCGCCGAGCCAGTCGCCGCCGAAGAGCGCGTCGGCCAGGCCGCCGAGCTCCGCCAAGTTGAGGCGCAGCCGCCCCGCGGCGAGGGCCGGAGGCAGGGCGCCGAGGGCGCGGCCCGGTCCGGCCAGGTCCGGGCGCACCGGCGTCCAGGAGACATCCGGGGGCGCCAGCACGCGGCGCGCATCCCAGCCCAGGCGCGCGGCCAAATCGCCCTCGATGTGGCCGGCGAGATCGCGCCCGGTGTGGGCCTCGAACCAGGCGTGGGCGAGCAGCAGGTTGGCGTCGGACCAACCGAAGCAGGTGCCCGGCAGGGCGGCCCGCGGAGCTTCGGCCAGGTGGCGCCACCAGGCCGGGGGCTCGGGCGCCGGGGGGCCTTCCTCCGCCTCTTCATCGACGGGCGCGCCCGCTTCCGCGGGCCAGGCGCTGGGCTCCGCGTGAACCGCGGGCGCCAAGGCGGCGAGTCCCGTGCAGTGGGCCAAGAGCCCGTGCAGGCTCAGCTCCGCCAGGGGCCAGGGCAGATCGGGGTGCAGGGGTTCGAGCGCTTCGGTCAGGGACTGGCCCCGCTCCTCGGCGGCTTCGACCACGCTGCCCGCGAGCAAAATCTCGGCCACGGCCCCGGCCGGGAAGCGGCTGCCCACGTCCGCCAGTCGCCCGTCCAGGGAGCCGAAGGCCCCGCGGTAGAGGGTCTCGCCGCCGATTCGCACCCACACGGCGAGGGCGTCCAGCCGCTCGTCTTCGAGGGCCTTTTCGCACAGGCTCTGGGCGCGCAGGGCGCGTCCGTCCTGGGGCTCGGGCGAGCGGAGCGCGGCTGAGGTCAGGGTCAACCCGGCGGCGAGAACCACCGCCCCGGGGGCCAAACGTCGAAGCGTCGGATGGGATATGTGCATGGGAGTCCTCCTTCCAAAGCCAGCATCCCAGGTCCGCCCGGGTCTTGCCCCCCGAAAACCAACCCGGTTTGCCCCAGACCGCACCGCGAGGCGCTCCAGGGGGGTGAAGCGCTCTCCCCGCACCCGCCAGAGCGGCTACCATCCCCCCGCCCATGGCCCACGTCCCCCTGCGCCCCATCGGCCGCCCGTTGGCGGAATTGGTCGATCCCGCCACCCTGGCCCGACACCTGGAGGCCGCGCGCGAGCGCGGCGAACGCCTGCGCGAACGCCGCGAGGGCGTCGCCGCCGGTTGGGGCCCCAGTTACGTGGAGCGTGTCCACAAGAAGGGCAAACTCACCGCCCGCGAGCGCCTGGCGCGGCTGGCCGACCCGGGCACGCGGCCCTTCGAAGTCGGCACCTTCGTGCACTTCGACAAACGCTTCGGCGATCTGTCGAGCCCCGCCGCGGGCGTGGTGACCGCCTTCACCCGGGTCGCCGGGCGCTGGACGATGGTGATCGCCAACGACAACACGGTCGCCTCCGGTTCCTGGTGGCCCCTGACCCCGGAGAAGATCGAGCGCGCCCAGGAGATGGCCCTGCGCCTGCGCCTGCCGGTGATCTACCTGGTGGACTGCTCGGGCCTGTACCTGCCCGAACAATCGCGCTCGTTCCCCGGCCGCACCGGCGCGGGCCACATCTTCAAGCGCAACAGCGAATTGGCCGCGGCCGGCGTGCCCCAAATCGCCGGCGTCTTCGGGGACTGCATCGCGGGCGGCGGTTACATGCCGATCATCTCCGACCGCGTAGTGATGACCGAGCAGGCCTACATGGTCATCGCCGGCGCCGCGCTGATCAAAGGCGCCAAGAGCCAAAAGCTCTCCAGCCTCGACATCGGCGGCCCCGAGGTGCACGTGGCCCAATCGGGCTGCGCCGACGTGCGCGTGCCGGACGACGAGACGGCCTTAGCCGTGCTGCGCGCCGAGATCGAACGTTTGCCCAGCTCCGCGGCGCCCTTCTACCGCCACGGCGCCGAAGCGGCTCCCCCGCACCTGGCCCCACGCGAGTTGGCCGGGCTGTTGCCGCCGGACCACCGCATGAGCTACGCCGCCGACGAGGTGTTGGCGCGGCTGGTGGACCACAGTTTGTTCTGGGAGCTGTGCCCCGAACGCGGCACCGAGATGATCGTCGGCGTCGGCCGCGTGAACGGCCTCTACATGGGTTTCGTGGCCAATCGCCAGGGTCTGATCGAGGACCCGGACCGCACCACGGGGGTCAAACCCGCCGGCATCCTCTACCGCGAGGGCATCGCCAAGGTGGCCGCCTTCAGCCGCGCCTGCGACGCGGACGGCATCCCGATCGTTTGGCTGCAGGACATTTCGGGCTTCGACATCGGCGTCGAAGCCGAGCGCCAGGGCCTGCTCGGTTACGGCTCCAGCCTGATCTACACCAACAGCACGAACAGCGTGCCGATGTTCACGGTGCTGCTGCGCAAGGCCAGCGGCGCGGGTTATTACGCCATGGCCGGCATGCCCTACGAGCCGGTCGTACAGCTCGCCACACCCCTGACGCGCCTTTCGGTGATGGAGGGCCGCACACTTGCGATCGCGGCCTTCAACACCAAACTCGACGACGACTTCCAAATCGCCAGCCAAGACCCCGAGGAACGGGCGCGCATCGAAGAGGGCATGCGCTCCACCGAGGAGCGCATCGAAGCCGACATGGATCCCTACCGGGCCGCGGCCCAGATGGACACGGACGAGATCGTGGCCGTCGACGAGCTGCGCGATTGGCTTGAGGTATTCGCCGAATGTGCTTGGCAGGGCTTTGGCTACCGGCGCACGAAGAACCCGCGCATTTGGTCGCTGCACGACCTGGCGCTGCTCTCGGAGATGCGCCCGTGAACCACCCGACCACACCGCCCCTGGAACTGTTGACCCGGGCCGAGGGCGAGCGACTGCTGTTGCTCGCGCCGCGTCCGGGCCGCTTGAGCGGCGCCCTGGCCGCGGGCTCGATCCTGACCGGCGGCCAGCGGGCCGGGCGGCTGGAAAGTCTCGGGCGCGGCTTCGCCCTGGTCGTGCCCGCCGGAATCGAAGGTCGCCACCTGGGCCCCAGCGCCGAGTGGGTGCGCCAACCGGTGGAGCGCGGCAGCGTGCTCTACACCCTCGAACCCCTGAAGGCGGAAGCCGTTTCCGCGCGCAGCAAAGGCGCCGCCGAAACGACGGGCGCCACACCCGGCGAGTTGGCCGTGCTCGCGCCCCACGCCGGGCGTTATTGGGGCCGCCCGGCCCCCGACCAGCCGCCCTTCGTGTCCCCCGGCGACGTGCTGGAAGCCGGCCGCCCCGTGGGCTTGATCGAGGTCATGAAAACCTTCAGCCAGGTGCTCTACCGCCCCGGCGGTCCTTTGCCCGCCCGCGCCCGCGTGCGCGCCGTGTTGGTCGGCGACGGCCAAGAAATCGACGAACGCACGGCGCTGATCGCCCTCGAAGCGCTCGATTCCTGAGTTTTCGCCCTTCGAAGCCGCCCTTCAGCGCCCGAGCAGCGCCCGCAGCGCCCCTTCGAGCTCCGGCAGTCGCCACTGGAAACCCAGTTCCCCGAGGCGCGCCGGCACCACCCGCTGGCTCGCCAGCAGCAGCGCGTCCGCCATCTCGCCCAGGGCCAGGCGCAGGGCAAAGGGCGGCGCCGGCAGGAACGCCGGCCGGCTGAGCACCCGCCCGAGCACACGGGCGAACTCCCGCTGGCGCACGGGCTCGGGCGCCACCGCGTTGTAGGGGCCGGACATCTCGGCATCGGTCAGGGCCCGGTGGAAGACCTCGACCGCATCTTCCAGGGCGATCCAACTCCACCACTGCTTGCCCGAACCCAAAGGGCCGCCCGCCCCCAGTCGCGCGGGCAGCAGCATCTGCCCGAGGGCCCCGCCGCGCGGATCGAGCACCATGCCCAAACGCACGTGTAC
>JBJHAV010000252.1:0-4879 GCA_050480685.1 Planctomycetaceae bacterium
TTACCGGGGGACGGGGGGGGTGGAGTTGGCGCCAGGCACCGTCCCCTCCACCGGGATTCGGGAGGAGGTGAAGACGTAGCGCTGGTAGAGGAGCGAGACGGCGATTAGGGAGAGCGCCAATCCCGCGAGGCTGCCCACGCGCGCCAGCCCTTCCAGGTGCGCGAGATCGAAGAGGAACACCTTCGCGATCACCAGCAACAGCACGGCGAGGCTGAGCCAGCGGGGGCCGGCCAGTCCGCGCCAAAGCCCGATCCCCAGCAGCCCGAGCCCGTAGGCCGCCCAGCTCAGGGACAGGGTCAAGTCGAACGCGCCCGGGCGCGGATCCGGCCAGCGCACGGGGCCGCCCGCGCTCCACAGCTCGATCACGGTCAAGGTCAGCCAAAGGAACACGATGCCCGCGGCGCTCAAACCCGCCGACGCGCTCGCATGCAGCGGGCCGCGGGGCGCCGAGCGGGCGAAGGCCAGCGTCAGGGCCACGCAGCCCAGCGCCGCGGTCCCGTGGGCCACGGCCATGGTGTTCAGCAGCGGCAGCCCGCCGCCCGCGTAGGGTTCCACCTGGAGGAACCGGACGAACGCCAGCAGGGATGCGGTCAAGGCCGCAGCAAGACCCGCGTAGGGCACGGCCGGATGGGAGCTTCGCACCCAAAGCACGGCGAAACCCGCCGCGGCGAGACCCGCGGCCACGAGGCGCGGTTCGCCGTCGTAGGCGCGGGCCAGAGCCCAGGCGCCGAGCAGCACGGCCGCACCGCCGAGGGCCGCGCGCAGGGTGCGCGTCGGATGGGCGAAGCTCGGACCCAAAAGCCGCGGAGCAAAAGCGCCGAATCCGGCCATCAGCGCCATGGCGCCCGCGAACAGCGCTTCGGCGCCGCCGTACTCCAACTCTTGCGAGGCCCGGCGCAGGAAGACGAAAGCGCCGAGCCCGAAGAGCGCCGCGCTCCAGGGCACCCAAGGCGCGCGTACCAGACCGCGCAGCCGAGCGGCCAGCACGAACGCGAGCAGCAGCAAAAGGCCCGTCGCCATCAGCGCGGCGGCCCAGGCGGAACCCAGGGCCGTCGGTTCCGCTCCGTAGAAACGGGCGAAGGGGCAAAGTCCCCACAGATTCGCGTGGCCGGCGAGGGCCGCCAGCCCGGCCACGGCGGTCAGGCCGAAGAGCCACTGGGGCTGGGTCGCATCCGCCCGGCGCGGTTCGGCCGACGCGGCGGCCGCGGCGAGGGCTGCCAGGGCCAACAGGGCCACCGGCAAGAGCGCCGCCCAAGGCCCTGAGGCATGCAGCGGATTGGAGTGCGCCCAAAGCGCCAGCAGCGGCAAGGGGTAGAGCCCGGCCGCCCACAGGCCCGCCCGGCGCACCCCGGGCCGCCCGCGCCCGAACCAGGCCGCGCCGACGTGCCAGAGCAGCGCCAACAGCAGCAGCACGGCGGTCGGGGCCCAGGGCCCGAACAGGGCGCGTTCTCCGACCTGAATGCCGATCTGACGCACCAACGCGAAACCCGCGGTGAGACCCAACAGGCCGGGCACGGGCCAAGGCCGGAGCCCCGATCGGGTCGCTTGGGCCAAAGCCAGTGCGCCCAAAAGCGCCCAGCCCAGGGGCGCCACCGCCGGCGGTGTGCTGCCCGGAGCCAGCCCCAGGAGCAGCAGCAGACCCGCTCCCCCCAGGTGCAGCACCGCGGCGGCCGCGCCAAGGTTGACGGAGGCAGCGCCCACCGGCACCGGCTCGCCCGCCTCCCGCGCGGCGAAGCGTGCGCCGAAACGCTCGACGAGCAGCGGCAAAGCACCGAGCACGGCCAAGGTCAAGACCAGCCCGAAGGCGTCGCCGGCCGTGGGGGTACGGGGCAAAAGCCACGCCCCGACCAGCGCGAGGGCGCCCGCCGAGGCCGCTAGCGGCAGGTGCGCGAGCCCTTCCCGCCGGCCCAAAACCAGCGCCCCGGCGAGCAGCGCGGCGGCGAACATCGCGATGGGCCCGAGCACCAGTTCCGCCCCCCCGCGCTGGGCCACGTGGAGGGCCAGTAGGAAGGGCAGCAAAAGCGCTGCGCTCGCGCCGGCCGCGTTGGATCGTTTGGCGCCATCCGTGCGCGGCCAAAGGGCGAAAAGCCCGGCGAAAACGGCCAGCATCAGGAGCGCGAAGGTCTCGCGGCCCGGCCTGTGATGTGTCGTCAGCCAAAGGGCCTGCAGCACCGCCGTGGCGAGCACCGCGGCCAGGCCCATCCAGGCGACGCGCAAACGACCCGCCACCAGCAACAGGCCGAGGTTCAAAAGCAGCAGGTAACCAAACAGCCCCAGCGGCCGATCCTCCGGCCCGCCAACCAGCAGCGGCGTGGCGAATCCGCCGAGCAAACCCACGCCCGCGATCACCGCCGAAGCGTGGCGCATCGCCAGGGCGCACAGCACCGCCGTCACCAGCGCCATCAGCGCGAACGAAAGCGGCGCCGGCCAAAAGCCGTAGAGCTGACTCGAAGCCCAAAGGGCGGCGTACCAGGCCGCGGCACCCGCGCCGATCAGGGCCTCGGGCGCGACCCGATAGCCCCGCGGATACAGCCACAATCCCGCGCCCGCCGAGACCAGCCCCCCGATGAGTCCCGCGCTCACCCGCAAGGCCGGTGTCACCCAACCCTCTTGCACCGCGTGGCGGAAGAGCAGCAACGCCGCGAGCGCCGCCACCACACCGCCGAGCAATCCCGCCCCGCGCACCCCCAGCCAGCGCTCCCACTCACTCGCCCCCCGCGCCGCTTCCTCGGGCCGCACTTCGGGGCTCGCCGCGGGCCGCGGCTGCGGTTCCACTCGCGGATCGGGCCGCGATTCCGTCGAGCCGCCCGGCGCTCTCTCCGCCGGCGAACCCTGTGCAGGCGAACTCTGCGCCGCCGTGCCCTGCGCCGCCGAGCCCTGCCCCGGAGCACCCTGCACCGGCTCGACTCGCCGCGGCGGAGCGAACAACGGGCGCGGCGGTTGCCACACCACCGGCTCGGACACCGGACTCTCCAGCGCCTCGCCCGTCGACGGCTCGAGCGGCTCCGCCCCGCGCCGCGCGGCCCGCCCACGCTCGAGCTTTTGCAAGTCCCGCTCGAGCCGCGCGACCCGCAGCCAAAGCAAGACCACCGCGAAGGGCATCGCGATCAGCCCGAAGAGAAGGCCCAGAAAAAGCAGTTCCATCGCGGTGTGGCGCCGGCCCGCGGGGCAGCCTGCGCCGGACCCCGGAATGGTACGCCACCTCGACCCGCTTGCGCAGCCGCCGAACCGGGGCGGGGTCTGCCCGGCCTATTGCAGCGTCCAGCGCAGGATATTCGACACCGCCACGTCCGGGACGAGGGCACAGGGGGCTGCCCCGACCTTGACGGTGGTCCACTGGGTGTCGACCACCACCCCGGCGAGCGAAGGATCCCCTGGGATTGGCAGGTCGAGGGAAACGAGCTGCGAATTGCCCGGCCGCGTGATCGTGGCGAAAAAGGGCACCCAGGAGCAACTGCCACAGAAGAACCACGGTTGCAGCGGCGCAGCCGGAGCGATGTTGAAGATCGCCAAAAGTGTGCCTGTGCCCGGAAAGAGCAGCCGCGCACGGAAGGTGCCGTTGCCAAGAGCCGGTGGACCGTCCACGAGGTAGCTCGAACCCGGCATGCCGCAGCCGCCGCCCAGGTTCACGGCCTTCGCTCCGCTGGGAAAGGCCTCCAGCCAGCGGCCGCGGATGACACTGGTGCTCGGCGTGAAGAGCGACGGAGGCACATGGGAGTAGACCAGCAGGCCCGTGGTCGAGTCGAACGCGCCACCCGAGGCCTGCATGGCGATGGCCGGGGCACCGTGCAGGAAGCCGCCGCCGCTGCTGACCACCTGTGGGCCTTCCAGGATCGCTCCGCTGGGTGTATCCAGCCCCAAGAAGCGCAGGTTCGGGCCATCGCTGTAGGCCAGCAGCGTGCGTTGGTTGCGCCAGCCCATGCCCACCTGGATTCCGTAGTAAGCATTGGGAGCGGTGAGCGCCACGGGCGGGCCCACGTCCATCTGTTGTGCCGAGCGCAGCGTGGCGCGGAAGAGCCGGTAGTAGTCCGTGCACGTGGGGAAGAGGCCGCCCCCGCACTCCTTCGTCACTTCGTTCCAGGTGACCAGGAAGTGGGTCGGTCCGGTGCCCCCGCCTTCGATGGAAGCAAAGCGCGCATCGGTCTGGCCCGCGGAGATCCACTGCGAGGGGTGGAGGGGCGTGCCGCTTCGATTGAGCACGTTGCCCCAGATCTGTTTGGTGGAGTTGAACTCGATTGTCCGGGTCCAGACCAATCCGATGCGCCCGTCCTGACTCACCGTGCGGGACGCCGCGGGGTTGGAGAGCCCCGTACCTCCTTGGACGGTGAAGGTGGCCGCGACCGAAGGCTGGTTGGGGGAGGCCGGAACCAGCACCCGTGCGCCGCGAATCGCCGTCGGGCTGTCCCAGAAAACCCACGCTTGGCGCGGGTCGGAGGGTGAAGTGTTCCACTCGCCCGTCAAGGCGACACCATTGATCTGCGACTCGGGCAGTCCCGCCAAATAGAGGTTGTTCGACATGCTCCCGGTGGCCGCGTCGATGGCGCGGAAGCGCACCTGGGTCTCGCCGAACAGGTCCTGAAGCCAAACCACCGCGAAGCGGTTGGAGCCGTTGATGTTCACCACCCGCGGGTTGCGCGAGCCGTTCACGACCGAAAGGGGGAGGATCGTCCCGAGGGGCTGCCCTTGGGCGTTGAAGCGCAAGGCGCGCGTCCAAATCGTGGTTGAGGATCCAATGGCCGTGTTGAGGTACCTGCGCTGCCAGACGAGCAGGTAGGTATTCGTGGAAGCGTCGTAGGCGATGTCCGGTTCACTGTCGGACTCGTAGTCCCCCACGCCCGGAGCGTATGGGTACGGCTGGGTCAGGGCGAAGGAGGTGCCG
>JBJHAV010000252.1:4889-5754 GCA_050480685.1 Planctomycetaceae bacterium
CGTCAGCTCCAGGCGCCGGGCGTCCGCGAGCGCGTGATCCGCGAGATGGCCGCGATCTACCGTGGCGACCTGTTTTTCGGCGAGGACCTGATGGAGGTGCCGATCAACGGATCGAGCATCAGGGGCCAAACGGCCCCGTCGACGAACTCGGCCGGCAGCACCCATTCCAAGCCGCCGGGCACCAGGCGCACCTCGCCGGGCGCGCTGCGACCCGTCGCGTCGAAGGCCGTCAACGTCCCATAGCGCACACCCCCTTCGTCGCCGCCGAAACGGTGTGTGCCGTCCGCGAGGCGCCATCCTTCGTCTGCGAGGCTGCCGCCCAGGCCCACCTTCACGATCAGGTCGCCGCGGTCCCCGAAGGGCTGCTCGATCCACAGGCTGTGGTGGAGGCCCTCGGGGGTCGCCTCGAAACGTTCTTCCACGCCCGGGGCGCGGGTGTACACGGCGACTTGCCCGCGCATCTCGGGCTCGGCCGCGAAGAGCACCCTGCGAACCCCACCCCGGCGCACCTCGACGGCGCCCAGATGAAGGTCCAAGGCCCGCCCGGGCGCCCGCCCGGGCAGGGGCAGGAATCGGGCCCCGGCCGGATCGAAGCGGGCCTCCCAGGTCGCCCCCAGCCCCATCAACCCGCCTTCCTCGTCGACCACGAGGTCGCCTACCCGACTCCAATCGAAGCTGGGCTGCGGCTGCGGTTCCCCCTCTCCGGCGAGCGCTCCGCCCACCAGCAAGGGCCATGCGGCCAGGATTCGAAGGGCGGCGGTCAGGGCGGGTCGGCGATGGAAAGGGCTCATGGAAGCCTGATCCGCAACCGCAAACGCCCTGGTGCAAAAACTGTGCACGAGCCCGCCTGCTCGCCCGGGAAGAC
>JBJHAV010000253.1:0-5750 GCA_050480685.1 Planctomycetaceae bacterium
ATACCAGGCATTCATGCCGGCATCGCTACCGCCGGATCCGCCCATTCGGCTGGAGGGCGAGCTTCAGGCGCTGCTCTCCAGAGCGGATCGCGCCCTGGGGCGTCTGGATGGTTCCATCCAGACGCTTCCGCATCCCGACCTCTTCGTGGCCATGTACGTCCGCAAGGAGGCCGTGCTTTCGAGTCAGATCGAAGGCACCCAGAGCTCCCTGCAAGACGTGCTGGCGGCGGAAGCCCGCGTGTTGTCGCTCGAGCGGCCGAGCGATGTGGACGAGGTCTTCAACTACGTCGCGGCCATGAACCACGGCCTGGCGCGGCTCGCCGACCTCCCCCTTTCGGTACGCCTGATCCGGGAGATCCACCAGCGGCTGTTAAGCGGGGTCCGCGGGCAGCACCTGACCCCCGGTGAACCCCGTACCAGCCAGAATTGGATCGGTCCAGGCGGCTGCTCACTGGCAGAGGCGACATTCGTGCCCCCGCCACCGCACGAGGTACCCCGGCTGCTGGGCGAACTGGAGCGGTTTCTGCACGACGATTCGCCCTTGCCACTGTTGATTCGCATCGGCCTGGCTCACGCCCAGTTCGAAACCATACACCCCTTTCTCGACGGCAACGGCCGCGTTGGCCGACTGCTGATCACCTTCCTGCTCTGCGAGAAGGACGTCTTGCTCAAGCCCGTGCTGTATCTCTCGCACTTTTTCAAAGGGCACAGGCAGCAGTACTACGATTGCCTGCAGGCCGTCCGGGACCGGGGCGACTGGGAGGCGTGGCTCGCCTTTTTCCTCACCGGCGTGTCCCAAGTCAGCCGGCAAGCCACCGAAACAGCGCGGCAGATCCTCTCGCTGCGCGAACGGCACAGGCAGGTGATCACAGATCACTTCGGTCGAGCCGCAGGCAACGGCCAGCGGGTGCTCGAATACTTGTACCAGCATCCAATCGTCGCCGTGACCGAGATCCGCGACCTGATCAAGACCAGCTACCCCGCGGCCAACAACCTAGTGACGCAGTTCGTGACCCACGGGGTGCTGCACGAAATGACCGGCCACAAACGCAACCGCCGATTCTTCTACCGTGACTACGTCGACCTCTTCCACGACCCGCACGAGCCGTCGAGGCCCTGATCCGGGTAGACCACCTCGACAGGCTGCGCCGCTGATAGGCAAGGAGTCCAAATGTTCCAGCACGAGTACGTTCGGCACTGTCCTGGCTGCGACGAACTGACGGCACACTGTCGGCGCGCTGTGGCGATACCCGTGCTTCTCGGCAGCGCGTGCCTTCTGGGCGCCGGACTACTCCTCACTCGAGAAGGTCTTTACTCGATCGGCGGCTGGCTCCTGATGTTTCCGGCTCTCTACCTTTTCCACTGAGACCGGCAAAGGCTGTGGAATATCTACTGCCAAAGATGCCGAGCCAAGGGACTCGCACAACTCAGGAAAGAACAGCCCAAACCGGACAAGAACACTGAAATCAACATCAACTGACCAGCTCAGCCGTGGAGAGGCCAGCGCAATCAGTGGCGGCTTCGCCGCCGCCGATCGCGGAGGTGTTGGGCAGGCCGTCGCGTGATCGTCGAGCACGAGGTCATCGAGCAGATCGAGGAGAGCGCTGACGGTCGACCGCTAGACTGGGTCTGCACTCTGATTCGTCTGCTGGGCAAGGCGGCTCCTTTGACCGTCCTTGAGCAAATGTGCCGTGCTGGCTACATCACCCTCGCTGACCCCTGCGGAGACCCGCTCCCGGTGTGGCGCCGCGAACGGGTCTGGCGGGATGGGGATGAGTCGCTGGACGTTCGAGTGGTGGCGACTCCGCTCGGCAGCGAGTGGGTGCACGGTTAGCGCTCCGTCCCCCGGGGTCAGTGGCGTTGGCGCTTGGACCCGGCCTGCTGCCTTGCTCCTGCTGGCTTGCCTGGACCCTTCTTGGGGAGTCGCGCCAAGCTTGCCCTTAGGCAGGCTGAGGCGTCGCGCGGCTCCCACCAGGGCTGGGTTGTGGAAGGTGGACGGTCGTATGGCCGTCGGCCTCGTTCATCCGAATGACTGTCGTTCGTATGGGGCGATTGGCGGCGGTCGGGATGTAAAGCCGCTGCGCGAGGCGCCGTTTAGTCGCCGGGGAGGTTCCAACTCTCGTCGAAGCGGCCGGTGGTGAGGACGGCGGGGTCGCCTTGGGTGAGGACCTCCGGGCCGAAGAGGAGGTAGTCGGGGAAGCCGGCGCCGGAGAGGAAGTGGGCGGAGAGTTGGGTGAGGCGGGTGCCGGGGGGGCCGGTGTCGGCTAGGAGGGTGAGGAGGCCGCCGCCGGGGCGGGGGTGGAGGGTGAGGGCGGCAAGGCCAGGGGCTTCGAAGCGCTGGGTGCCGAGGCGGAGGAGGCCGCGGCGGGCGTCGAAGGGGGCGGTTTCGGGGAGGAGGGCGGCGAAGGCGGCGTTGGTGTCGCGGTTGCCGTAGAGGATGAGATTGCGGCCGGGGAAGTGGCCGGCGAGGAATTGGCGGTCGGTCAGGAAGGGGGGTGCGCCGGCGGCGCGGTAGTGCCAGGCGAGTTGGTCTTGGCGGGCGCGGGCGGCGAGTTCGCGGGATTCTTCGGGGGTGCCGGTGGTGCCGACGACCCAGAGGAAATCGCGGTCGAAGCCGCGTTTGAAGGGGCCGCTGGCGCCGGGGCGCTGGAAGGTGGTGGCGCGGTCGCCGCCGGCTTGGCGCCAGTGGCCGTCGGGCCGGCGCTCGACTTCGAACTCGCCGGCGCCGACCAGGTAGAGCGGCGGTCCCCCATCGAGCACGCAGATGAGTTGGGCGATGGAGGGATGCAGGCGCACGGCGAGGCGCGTGAGGGCTTCGGTGCGCGCTTCCAGGCGCAGGACGCGGGCGGTGCGCTTGAGCGTGCCTTCGAGGGTCGCGGCGGGAGGGCCGTCGGGACCCGAGAGCGCGGCTTCGTCCAGGGCCAGGGCATCGATCCAACGTCCGCCGCGCGGGGCGTAGGCTTCCGGGCCGCGGCCGTCGGGGCGCTCCAGCCAAAGACGCCACACGGCGTATTCCCCGTCTCCCTCGGGCAAACGGGAAAAGTCGGCGACCAGGTCGCGCCGGGACGCGGCCAGGAGATCGAACAAAGGCGGCCAATCGACGCAGTCCGCGCCGGCGGCGCGCGATCCGTCCCACCAATGGCCGGCGCCGGGTTCCAGGTGCCAATGGAGCTGTTCGTGGCCGGCTTCGCTTAGGAGTTCGATCATGCGCCGCGCTTCCTCCACGGGCACGGTGCGGTCCGCGTCGCCGTGCAGCACGTAGAGCGGCAGGCGCACGAGGGCGGCCAGGGCGCGGCGCGTCTCGCTGGCCCGGTCGGCGGCGCGCCAAACGTGGGCGAGTTCGCCGTCCGGGCGGCCGCCGTAGGTGTCGAAGCTCTCCCAGCCGGCGCTGGGCGCGGCGGCGGCGAAGGCGCTCGCATCCCAAGCGGCCAGGTGCCAGGTGCCGTGGCCGCCCATGGAATGGCCGGTCAGCCCGCGCCGCGCGGGATCGAGGCCGTGCTCCGCCTCCACCAGGGCGGCCACCTCGAAAGCGTCCCAGCGGCCCCAATCCTGCCAATCGAAGCCGAAGGGGCGCCGGTTGGTCGGGGCGGCGATCCAGAGGTCGGGTTTGGGGCTGTAGCTGCGGATCTGGGCCTCGGCGCGCACGGAGGCGCCGTGCAGGGAGAGCACGAGTCCGGCCTCGCCCGGCTCAAAATCCGCGCGCGAAGGAGCCAGCAGGCCGTAGGGCAGCACGGCGCCGTCCACGCGCGAGCGGTAGGTGCGCAGGCGCGGCTCGGCGGCTTCGCGCCGGCCGAGGGTCAGGTCCAGGCGCAGGGGCGCGAGGCCGTCGGCGCGGAGTTCGAGGGGCAACTTCCAGGGGGTGCGTGGCGCCGCTTCGGAGGATTCGGAGCTTTCCGAAGCTTCCGGCGCGAGCCGCACTTCCAGGGCGAGGTGCGCCGGGCCGAGGGCGGCGATGCGGTCCAGCGCGCCGGCGGGGCCCGGCACGAAGTCGCCGCCCGGCAGCACCTCGGCGCGCACGGCACCGAAGCCGGAACGCGACGCGGCGAAGAGCGGCAACCCGACCAGGTGCGCGCGGCCCCGGTCGTCCTCGCCCAGTTCGGGCGCGGCTAGGTCCCACAGGGCCGGCACCAGGCTCGGCTCCGCGCCCAAAGGTTCGAAGCTCAGGTCGAATCCGCCGCGCACGCCGCTGACGTAGATGCGCCGCTCCCCCGCCGCGAGCCACACGGGCACGCCGCCGAAGCCGTAGCGGTAGGCGTCCCCCACGATCGGATCGCCGTCGATCCAGCCGTCGAAGGCTCCGGCCAGGCGCGCCAGGTAGTACCCCGCGCGCTCTTCGGGCACATCCAGGGCCGCGAAGGCGTAGCCGATCGGTCCGTCGCCCGCGGGGCCTCCCCCGGAGGCGGCGGCGCGCGGCTCCCAACTCGCCCGGCCGCGCTCGCCCGCCAATTCGGCGCCGGCTTCGGGCGGGGCGGAATCGCGCGCCAGGAGGTGCGCGGCGAAAACCGCGTCCGGGCGCACGGGCCGCCGGCCGCGTGCGTCCACGGGCGCGAGCACGAGCCAGGATTCGGGGACCAGGGGCGAAGGCGTTGCGACTTCGGCCTGGGGCCAGAGGGAGAGAACGAGGGCGGCCCACATGGTGACGGTTGGGGGCCGGCGGGAGCTGGGTTCCCGGATTCGCCCCCTTGGGCCGCGAGGATACCCCGCGGGCGCGGCCGCCTGTAGACCCGCGCGGGCCGGTGGGTAGGGCCCCGGGAGGATCGATGCGTGGACGACTTCGAACGGCGGCTGGAACTGGCGCGGGCCGGGGACCGGGAAGCGATGGAGTGGCTGGTGGAGCGCTACCAGGCGAGCCTGGCCGCGATGGTCCGGCGGCGGCTGGGTCCGGGGCTGCGGCGCCAACTGGAGGAGGAGGACGTGCAGCAGAGCGTGTTCGGCGAGCTGGTGCGCGACCTACCCCACCTGCGCGCGGAGGACGAACGGGCGCTGCTCGCCTGGTTGGCGGGTCTCGTGGAAAACAAGCTGCGCAACAAGGCGCGCGACGCCGGGCGGCAAAAGCGCCAATCCGGGCCTTTGGAGAGGTTGGAGCCCGGCGATTCGTGGGACGCGCGCTGCGATCCGCCCGATCCCGGGCCGAGCCCGTCCCAAAACTTCCGCCACCGGGAGGAAGTCGAGCGTTTGCAGGCGGCCTTGAACGGGCTGCCCGAGGAGCAGCGCCGGGTGTTCGTGCTGCGCGCCTTCCAGCAGCAGGACTGGCCGACGATTGCGCGCGGGCTGTACGTGACGGTCAAGGCGGCCCAGGGGCGGTACGACCGCGCGCGGTTGGCGCTGGCGCAGCGATTGGTGGAGTGATCGGTGGAGTGAGGTCGCCGGGGCGCGCAGGGAGGGCGCGGGCGGAGGCGGAGGCGGAGTTTTTTAGGGGTTTGCGCGGGGAGTTCGTGTGGGAGCGGTTCCCCACGGGGCATGAAGATCGCGCAGCATGGCCCCGCGGGGCCCGGTGTTCCTTTCAGGCTATTGGTCTTGGTCGCGCGCTGGATGGGTGCGTGGTTGCCCCGGCGCAGGCCGCGTCGGCGCTTGCGCAGGGAGGGCGCGGCCTTGGGCCGGGATCGCGAAGGGATTGGGACCCTGCCGGTGGCGCGCAGGCGCGGGAGGCGCGCGGTGCGTGCATCGTTCCCGGTGACGTTGGGGCCGAGGTTGGTGCTCTGAGCACTGCCGCGGTGGAGGAGACGGTGCCTGGCGCCAACTCCACCCCC
>JBJHAV010000254.1:0-4894 GCA_050480685.1 Planctomycetaceae bacterium
CCGCGGCGCTTTTGTGCCGCATCTTCATCGCCAACATCCTCGACGAAGGCGACCCCACGCGCATCCCCGCCGTGCAGCGCAGCGCCGATCTTTTGCGCTCGCAGCTTCCGGTTTGGAGCGCCGACGGGCTGACCAACGACAAGTACTACTGGTACTACGGCAGCTACGCGTTGTTCCAGTACGGGGGCGCCCACTGGCGCGACTGGGAGCGCGCCCTGGAACGCGCCATCCTGCCCAACCAGCGCGACGACGGCTGCTTCAAGGGATCCTGGGATCCCAACGGCCCCTGGGGCTTTTCCGGCGGCCGCGTCTACTCAACCGCACTCATGGTGCTGAACCTGCAGGTCTTCTACCGCTACGCGCGCCTGCGCTGAATCAGCAGACCCGGCGGTGGAAGGGGCGCAAGAACTCGGCCACGTTCTTGCGGTCGTGGGAGAGCAGGCCCGAACTCGACTCCGAGCGCACGTGCACGGTGGTCGAGGGGACGCCTTCGGGACCCTCGACGCGGATCGTCACGCGCGCCGCTCCCCCCAGGAAGCGGGCGCTGCGCTCGCAGACGAGCAGCCCCTTGTCCGCGTCCTCCTCAAGCAGCTTCCACCCATCCAAATCGTCGATGAGTTCCTTGGCGCGCTCATAGATGCCGCCGGGAAGGCTGGGCACGCGCAAGGGGCGCTCGTGCTGGCCGGAGTGCTGGTCGCTGGTTTCGAAACTGCCCGCCATGGGATGTCGCTCGCGGAAGGAAATCGTCCGTTGGGGCGGCCGGGCTGGAGTTCAACTCGCCCCCGGGTCCTTCGAAACCCGGGGAAGCGGACCGGCCGGGGCCGCGGGCCCGGGTCAGCTCGCGGCGGCCTGCAGGCGCTTGGCGAGACGGCTCTTGATGCGTGCGGCGGCGTTGGGGTGCAGCACGCGCTTTTTGGCGGCCTTGTCGATGCGCTGCACGGCGACCGGCAGCAGTTCGGCGCGCTGCTCGGGAGTCTCGGCCTTGAGCACGCGCTTCATGGCGGTGCGCATGGCGGAGCGCACGGCCTTGTTGGCCAGGCGGCGGCGGTCGTCCTGGCGGAGGCGCTTGGCGGCTTGTTTGGAATTCGGCATAGCAGTCGGCGCTCGGGCGCCAGCGGAATGGGGTCTTGGGCCCGGCGTCGCCGGGCGGAAGCGGAGGTGAAAGGATCGTCGTCGTGTGGGCGTCCCCGGGCGCCGGGGCGCACGCGGACGTGTTCGGGTGGTGCGGGCGGAGGTTCGCCCCGGCGAGGCGTCAGCCCCGGCGCAGGGCCTCCATTTTTTCGGAGATGTCCCGGTAGGCGATGTCTTGTTCGTAGACACGCGCGTACCAGGCTCGGGCGCGCTCCGGGTCGCCCTCCCGCTCGGCCAGGGCGCCGAGAGTGTACAGGATCTCCTTGGCGCGCTCGTCCGAGGCGGGCAGGCCCGCCAGGGCGGCTTCGTACTCCTTGGCGGCCAGGTCCAAAAAGCCCTTGGCCTCGAAACAGCGGCCCTTGGCCTGGGCCACGTCCCGGGCCACCCGGCCGTCGCCGCCGCAGCGCTGCAGCTCGGCCAGGGCCCCGTCCCACTCGCCGGCGCGCATCAATCGGCGGGCCAGGCCCAAGCGCAAGGCCGCTTCGGCCGGGCGCAGTTCGACCCGCAGGCGGTGGTCCGCCAACTCGGCCTCGAGCAGTTCGCGCTCCAGGCGGTCGGCGGCCTCCCGGTCCCCGTCCTTGTCCGCTTGGCGCAGGCGAAGTTTGATGCCCTTCGCGGTCAGGTCGCCGACCCGGCAGAGCAGTTCGAAGTCGTCCTTGCGGTAGCTGCGGGCCCGCTGGGCCAACTCCAGGGCGGCCTCCAGGTCGCCCAGGCGTTCGTGCACGCCCGAGAGTTCGACCATCAGTTCCACATCCCGGGGCTCCTCGGCAAAACGCGTTTCGAGCCGGGTGAGCTCGGCGCGCAGTTCGTCCTCCGACAGGTGCAGGCGTTGGCGGCGCTCCAGCCGCTGGGCCTCCTGGGCGTCCGCGAGCTGCTCCCGGCTGTGGGCCACCTGGTCGTAGCGGCCGGCCGCGAGGGCAGCCTCGGCCGCCAGGTTCTTGCGCGCCTTCAGCGCTTCCTGGTCGCGCGGGTCGATCTCCAGGGCGCGCTCGTAGTACTCGAGGGCCTTGGGGTGCTCACCCGCCGCGAGCGACAGGGCTCCGGCGGCCTTGAGACCCTCCGGATTCTTGGGCGCGATCTCGGCCACGAACTCGTAGACCGCCAGGGCCGAACGCCGGTGGCCGGCGGCCTCCAGGGACTGGCCGAGCAGCAGATTCGCGGCTTCGTCCATGGGCGCCTTGGCCAGGTAATCCTCCAGGGCCTTGGCGGCGGCGTCGTGGCGGCCGAGCTTGGCGAGGGTGTGCGCCTTGCCCAGGGGCACGGCTCCCCCCAGCGCGCGCGAGAAGAGACCCGCGGGTTTCGCCTCGTGGCGGCGGCGCAGGGCCTCGCGCAGTCCGGCGCGCGCTTCGCCCAAGTCCGGCGACAGATCGAGCAACTGCCGGTAGAGGTCCACGGCGAAGTCCCAGTGACGGCGACGGAGGGCCTCCTGGGCCTTGGCGAGGTGTTTGCTGAAGTCCACGGGGAGAGGGAGCGGGCGGCTGGACCGCCCGCGGGGGGCGAAGATTCTAGGGCCCCTCCCCGGGGCGCGCCAGGCCCCTCCGGGGGCGCTCGTCCTATATAAAAGGCGTCCGCGAAGCGCGCCGCCCGCCGCCGCTGCCGCCGCACACCCCCGAACACCTCCAAACGCCCCCGCCCGCACGGCCCCCATGACCGAACCTCCCGCCTACGACCTGACCCTGTACCCCGATCCGGTGCTGCGCAAGCGCTCCGAGGACGTGGCCGTGGACGACGCCCTCTCGGCCCTGGTGGCGGGCATGTTCGCCCGCATGTACGCCAGCGGGGGGGTCGGCCTGGCCGCGCCCCAGATCGGCCTCAAGAAGCGGGTTTTGGTGCTCAACCCCGAGGGCGACCCGGCCAAACCCGAGGGGGAAATGGTGCTGATCAACCCGACCCTGGTGGAGCGCTCGGGGCCGGCCACGGTCTTCGAGGAGGGTTGCCTCTCCTTCCCGGGCATCTACGCCGAGGTGGAGCGCCCGGAGCGCTGCGTGGTGCGCGCCCTCGACCGGCAGGGCCAACCGGTGGAACTAAGCCTGGAAGGCTACGTCAGCCGCATCGTGCAGCACGAATACGACCACCTGGAGGGGGTGCTGCTGGTGGACCGCATGTCGGCCGCGGACCGCGCCCGCCATCGGGGGGCCCTGGAGGCCCTGGTGGAGCGCTACAAACGCGGGCTGGCCAAGGCCGCGCGCCGCTGACGGCGCCGGGGGCAGGCGGGCGGGGACGAACTCCGCCGCCCCTGCGCGGCCCCCGAGGCCAGCGAGAGAAGCCATGCGCACGACCTTCGAGACGCGCAAGCTGGAGGCCGGTCCGAACGGCGCGGTGGTCAGCATCGGCGTCTTCGACGGTGTGCACCTGGGGCACCAGGCGATTTTGCGCGCCAACGTGGCGCGGGCCCGGGAGATCGGTGCCGAAGCGGCGGTGGTGACCTTCCGCAGGCACCCGAAGAAGGTTTTGCTCGGCCGGGCCCCCGGGGCCCTGACGACCCTGGACCACCGGCTGGAGCTCTTCGCGCGCCTGGGCATCGAACACACGGTGGCGCTCAACTTCGACACGGAGCTGCGCGAACTGAGCGCCGAGGCCTTCGTGCGCGAGCTGCTGGTCGCCGGGCTCGGCGCGCGGCACTTCGTGCTCGGCTTCGACAGCAAGTTCGGGCGCGACCGGCGCGGCGGGCCGGAGCTGCTCGAAACCCTCGGGCACCCGGTCGACGTGGTCGGCCAGGTGCTGGTCGACCACCGCCCGGTGTCCTCCACCGCCATCCGCGAGGCCGTGGCCCTGGGGGACCTGAACTCCGCCCAGCGCATGCTCGGCCGCCCCCTGTCGGTGCTGGGGCGCGTGGTGCACGGCGAAGCCCTCGGGCGACGCATCGGTTTCCCCACCGCCAACCTGAACCTGATGCAGGGCCTGCACCCCCCCGGCGGGGTCTACGCGGTCTGGGCCAGGGTTTTGGAGGGCGAAGAAGGGCGCCGCTTCGGCCCCCCCATGCCGGCCGTGGCGAACATCGGCCGGCGCCCGACGGTGGCCGGCGAGGGCGCCGAAGAACGGGTGGAGGTACACCTGCTCGACTTTTCCGGCGACCTCTACGGCCTGCGCATGGAGGTGGAATTCGCGGCGCTCCTGCGCGGAGAGCGCCGTTTCGGGGGCCTCGACGCCCTCGGCCACCAGATTCGCCGGGACGTGGCCGCCGCCCGGGCGGTGCTGGAGTCGGCGGGGCCCGACGGTCGCTCCAAAAGCGATCCCCCGCTCGGCCGTTGACGCGCACCCCTCCGGCCGGGAGAATCCCGGGCCCCAAGGCCAGATAGCTCAGTTGGTAGAGCACATGACTGAAAATCATGGGGTCGCCGGTTCAAATCCGGCTCTGGCCACCACCCCTCCCCGCCCATGGACGCGTTTCGACCGCGGGTGATCACCAAGAGCGACCCCGCGAAGGTCGTGATCGAGTGGGAGGACGGGCACGTGACGCGCTACACGGCCAAGGCCCTGCGCGACCTTTGCCCCTGCGCGCGCTGCATCGACGAGGTCACCGGTCGCCCGCTGCACGACCCGTCCCGTGTGCCCGAGGACCTGACCACCCGCGAGGTGCAACTGGTCGGCCTCTACGCCCTCTCGCTGGCCTTCTCGGACGGGCACGCCACCGGGATCTATCCGTTCCGCATGCTGCGCACCGCCGATCCCGCGGCGCCCGCCGGCGGTGGGTCCCAGTGAGCGGCGGGAGCGAAGGCGACGAGGGGGCCCACGGGCCCCCGGCCGGTGAAGCTGCGGAGCG
>JBJHAV010000254.1:4904-5609 GCA_050480685.1 Planctomycetaceae bacterium
GCGGCCCTGGCGAGGCTGCTCGAATCCCTGGAACGGGCGTTCCCCGCGCCGACTCGTCCCCCGGACCCCGCGCCGGCGCGCGGACCCAAAGCCGCCCAGGGCCCGAATCACCATCACGCCCGGGCTCTGCTCTTGGCGCTCGGCGAAGGCCTGCACGAGTTGGGCGCCGCGGCCCTGGGTGAGGACCTGCTCGCGCGGGCGCGCGATCTGATCGGCCGTTCGCCGAGGGCCTGGGGCGAGGCCGTCGAGCGGGAGATGGAACTCGCCGGCTGGGAGTACGACCAAAGTGTCGACCCGCGCTTCCTGGGGCAGCCGGATTACGACCTGGAGTACACCCTCGGGGCCCGGGACCGCCTGGAGTTGAGGCTGCTCGCCCTGGACCCCCTGGGGTTGGAACCTCCGCGGGGGCTCCTGGAGAAGATCGACCGCGCGGACCGCCGGCTGGAGCAGGGCCTCGGACGGGCGCCGCGGGGCCGCGGGGCCCGAGACGGCCCCGAACCCAGCTCGTAAGTGCCTTTCGAGCAGACACTTACGACGATAGTACAAGAGCGCGTCCGCGGGCTCCCGACTCCCCCAGGCGAGCCCGCCTGAAACGCCTGCGCCCCGGGCTTTACAGGCTGCGGAGCACAGCGGTGACTCGGCCGACGATCGACGACGTCTGGTCCGGAGGTACAGGGATGGGCTCGTACGCCTCGTTGGCAGGAT
>JBJHAV010000255.1:0-5580 GCA_050480685.1 Planctomycetaceae bacterium
GGGCTTGCTCTTTCGATCGGCCGCGCAACTGGACGGTTTCCAAGGCGCGCGCAGTTTCGGCTGCGCGCTCGCCGGGGACGAGGGCTACCTCCTGGTGAAGCCCGAGACCTTCATGAACCGTTCCGGCAGCGCGGTTGCCGCCGTCGTGGCCTGGTCCGGCTTGCCTCCGAGCGAGTGTCTGGTCGTCTATGACGATCTGGACCTGGACCTGGGTGTGGTGCGCATGCGTCCCCATGGGGGCCACGGCGGCCACAACGGCATGCGTTCCATCATCGAGGCCCTGGGCGCGAACGCCTTCCCGCGGATGCGGGTGGGGATCGGCCCGGCGCCGACCGACGCGGTGCGTCATGTGCTCGGGAGATTCACTCCCCGGGAGCGCGAGGAGCTCGACGTTTCGATCGCCCAGGCGATCGAAGCGCTCTCCGAGTGGCTCGGCGGGGAACCCATCGACCGGCTGATGACGCGGTTCCATAGCCGCTGGACCTGAGGGGGCTCGCTTCGAGCGCCCGCACGCAACCCCTGGAGACCCTAGTTTTGGCACACCTGTTCGAAGGCATGTTCCTGATCGACAACGACCGCGTGCGGGACGGCTGGCCCGACGCCAAGTCGGTTGTCGTTCAGTTGCTCGAAAAGCACGGCGCCACCGTGCACACCGCGCGTCGTTGGGACGAGCGCGCCCTGGCGTATCCGATCCGCGGCAAGCGCCGTGCGACCTTCCTGCTCAGCTACTTCGAGGCTCCCGGCGAAGGCCTGGCGGCCATGCGGCGGGACCTGGAGATCAACGACACCGTGCTGCGGTTCCTGCACCTCTCGGCCAGCGAAGTGCCCCAGGCGGAGCGCGATGCGACCGCGCTGGAGTCGACCGACGATTTCCTGGTGCCCCCGCCCCCGGCGGACGATGCGGCCCCCTATCGCGTGCTCCAAAGCGCCGAGGACCTCGAGGAGGAGGACGGCGTGGAAGACGACATCGTGGATGTGGACGAGGACCTGGACGACACCGACGACGAGCCGCGTAGCCGGAAGTCCGGCAAGGACGAAGCATGAGCACCACCGAAAAGACCACCCGTCGGGTCTATGTCCCGCGCGGTGAATCCATCGACTACAAGAACCTGGAGCTGCTCATGAAGTGCATGGGCCCCCAGGGGCAGATCCTCTCGCGCAAGCGCACCGGCTTCACCGCCCAGGGCCAGCGGGAGTTGAAGCGCGCGATCAAGCGCGCCCGTCACCTCGGCCTCTTGCCCTTCGTGGTCTGACCCCGTACCCAAGGAGCCCAAGACGCCATGAAATCGAAGACACTTCAGGTCCTTCTGCGGGAGGACGTGGCGAACCTGGGGCGAGTTGGAGACGTGGTCTCCGTCGCCGCCGGATACGCCCGCAACTACCTTCTGCCGCGCAAGCTCGCGACCCAAGCCACCGCCGACAACCTGGCGGCCATGGCTCGCAAGCGCGCGCGCCTCGAAGCGGAGGAGGCTGCGGCCTTCGCCGCCCAAGAGGCCGCCGCGGCGCGCCTCGAAGGGGTGCGCCTGTCCTTCACGGAGCGCGCCGATGAAGGCGGCAACCTGTACGGTTCCGTCAGCGCTGCTGTGATCGCCCGCGGTTTGGCCGATCAGGGCCACGCGGTGGAGGAGCGCCACGTGCGACTGGAGCAGCCGCTCAAGTCGACCGGCGAGCACACGGTCGAGCTGTCGCTCGCCGGCGGGCTCAAGGCCACCGTTACGGTGGTCGTCGAGCCGCTCGGTTGAGAGACTGAGCGAGTTCGCCCGGCCCAAACGAAGCGCCTCTCGAGTGCCGTTTGGGCCGCCATCCGGCCGCTTTGGGATGCGGGAAACGCCGCCGCGCGGCGGTTCCCGCATCCTTGCGTTGATTCTCGGGCCGCTCCCTTGCCGGAAGTCTTCCGCCCGCGGCAAGTCTCAGCGCTGAACCGCCTTGGGCCCATGCGGGGCGCGGCTTGGAGAGCACGGGAGCCCGCCGTATCTGGTCGGCTCGGAGGCGGATATCCTCTGGCCCGAGACGGCGTCCTTCGGGCGCCGCCCAGGGAGCGATCTTGGAACAGCGCGACATCGGCGGACGCACGCCCCCCCACAACTCCGACGCGGAACGCGCCTTGCTCGGCGCGCTCCTTTTGGACCCCGAGCGTTTGGCCGACGTGGTCGGCTTGCTGCAGCCGGAGGACTTCTACGAGCGCCGGCACCAGCAGCTCTTCGAGGTGCTGCAGCAACTGGACGAACGCGGCGATCCGATCGAACTGGTCGTTTTGTCGGAAGCCCTCAGGGCGCGCGGCAGCTATCAGCAGGTGGGGGGGGCCGATTACCTGCTGCAGCTCTCCGCGGCTGTCAGTTCCTCGGCTCTCCTGGACCACCACGCCCGCCTCGTGGTGCAGGCGGCCACCCTGCGGCGGGTGATCCGCGAGGCCACGGACATCGTCGCCCAGGCCTACGACACACACCTGGACGGCAACTCGGTCGAGGACCTGGTTCAGGATGCCGAACGGCGTGTGCTCGAGATCGGCGCCCGCGGGGACGAGCGCTCCGCCGAACCGATCGACACCGCGATTCGCGAAGCCTTCGTGCGCCTGGACGCGCGCTCCGGGGGCGGCGGGCTGACCGGTGTCGACACCGGCTTCAACGATCTCAACGACATGCTCTGCGGTCTGAACAAAGGCGAGTTGATCGTGATCGCCGCACGCCCCTCCATGGGCAAGACCGCCTTCGCGCTCAACCTGATCGAAAACGCCGCCGCCGACCGAAACGTCAGCCCCGACGGCAAACCCCGCAACCTCTGGTTCAGCTTGGAAATGGGCCGCCAGTCCCTGGTCTCGCGCATGCTCTGCTCCCGGGCCGGCGTTCCCGCGCACCTGCTGCGTTCGGGCTACTTGACGGGGCAGCAGCGCCGGGACTTGGCCACGGCGGCGGACGAGCTGTGTGACACCAAGATCTTCATCGACGACACC
This sequence comes from Planctomycetaceae bacterium, assembly GCA_050480685.1. GTDB lineage: Bacteria > Planctomycetota > UBA1135 > UBA1135 > JBJHAV01. The sequence goes on from JBJHAV010000255.1 coordinate 2,951, forward strand.
CCCGGCTTGACCATGAGCGCGGTGCGCAGCCGTGCTCGGCGCTTGAAGTCGCGCGAGAAGGATCTGCACCTGGTCGTGGTCGACTACCTGCAGTTGCTCAGTTTCCCGCGCTCGGAAAGCCGCCAGCAGGAGATCAGCAACATCTCGCGTTCCCTCAAGGAGCTCTCGCGGGAGCTGGAGGTTCCGGTGATCGCCCTTGCGCAACTGAGCCGCGCCGTCGAGAGCCGCAATCCGCGCCGGCCCCAGCTCTCCGACCTGCGCGAGTCCGGGTCCATCGAGCAGGACGCCGACGTGGTCATGATGCTCTACCGGCCGAGTTACTACCCGGACGAACGCACACCGGAGAACGAAGGCATCGCGGAAGTCATCATCGCCAAACAACGCAACGGCCCGACCGGTGAAGTTAAGCTCCAGTTCACCCAGGAGCTGATGCGCTTCCGCAACCTCTCGCCGACCGAGATGGTGCCGCTCTGAAAGAGGCCCTCGGCAGCGCGAGAGCGGTCCGCTTCGTTTGCGGTCCGGCCTCCAGGGGCGGTGGTATGCCCAGGAACCACGGGCGAGGGCCCGTGCGTTTCCTGCTCGTGCTGCTGTGCGCCTTCTTTCTGCCGCTCTTGGCGCCGGACGCGACCGCTTCGGCCGTCCAGACGGAGGAAGGCGCCGCGCTTGTGGGGCCCGGCCTGGACACCCCGCGGGTCCTCTCCATCCAGGTCGAGGGCAATCAACGCTACGGCCAGGCCGAGATCCTGTCGGCCCTCGGGCATCCGATCGGCGTACCCCTGGATCGCGAGCGTATCCGGCGCGGCATCGAAGTGCTCTGGGAGGCCTATCGGGTGCGCGCGGAAGTCGCCCAGCGCGAAACACCCGAGGGGATCGAGCTGCGTGTTCTGGTGGAGGAACTGCCCTTCGATCCGGCCCCGCGTTTCCTCGGCAACGACCGGGTTTCCTTGAGGGAACTGTTTGAGTGGACGGGGTTGGAGCCGGAGAGCGAGGTCTACCTGCACCAGGCTCCCCGCATCCGCAGGCAGTTGCTCGCCGGCTACAAGCGCAAGGGGTACTTCTTTGCCGAAGTGCGCGAGGTCGTGCGGCCTGGCACGGATGAACTGCTGCCCGACGTGATCTTCGAGATTCGCGAGGGGCCGCGTGTGCGCGTGCGCGAGATGGTCCTCGAAGGCAACGCCAGCATTCCCGAGCAGGGCTTTTTGTTCTGGCGCACCGGGCTGCGGCGCGAAGCCAGGGTGCAGTCCCGCGCGCCGCGTTTCTTCGGCCTGGTCCCGAGTTACTTCGACCAGGATGTGCTCGACGCGGACCTGGTCTCCATGCGCCAGTCCTACCGTCTGCGCGGGTTCTGGGACGCGGTGGTCGAAGTCGAGCGCCTGGAGTTCTCCCCCGATCGTCGCTGGGTCACGATCCACGTGGCGGTCGATGAGGGCGAGCGCTATCGGGTGCGCTCGGTGCGAGTGGAAGCCGTTGAGCGCATCGGCGATGCGGAGCGGCCGGGGCGAGCCGTGGAGAGCCCCGGCGAACTGCTCCTGCCCGAGGACGAGCTTCTGGCCCTGCTCGCCCATCAGCCGGGCACTTGGTACACCCAAAAGGACGCCGACACCGACGCGCGCCGATTGTCCCAACGCTACGGCGAAATGGGCCACCTGGGCCACGGCAGCCTTCCGGCGGGGGACCGTTTCCAGGTGCTGGATCCCGAGGTCACATTCGACTTCGAGCGGCGCGAAGTCGACCTCGTGTACCGCGTCGCGCAGGGCCGCCAGCAGTTCCTGCGCGAGGTGCGTGTGAGCGGCAACCGGCACACCCGCGATCGGGTGATCCGGCGGCTGGTCAGCGTTTTTCCCGGGGAAGTCATCGACCTGACCCAGGTGCAGCGCTCGGTGAACCGCGTGCGGGGCACCGGCTACTTCACCGACGACCTCAATCCCGGGGGCCACCCGGAACCGACCTTCCGTTTCGTAGCCACCGAGGATCCGAGTTGGAAGGACCTGGAGATCCAGCTCGCCGAGGGCAGCGTCTTCAAGGTGGACTTCGGCCTGCAGATCGGCAGCGACAGCGGTTTGCAGGGTCTGGTGGACCTGCAGATCCTGAACTTCGATGGTTCCCGTTGGCCGTCCCTGGACAGCCCGGTGGGAGATGTGCGTCAACGGCGCGCGTTCCACGGCGCAGGGCAGAGTTTGCGCGCCCAGATCACGCCCGGAACGGAAGTCTCGACCTACCTGCTGCGCTTCACCGAACCGGACATCTTCCTGCGCCACATCGACCGCATCGGCCTGACCGTCGGCCTGAGGCGCAGCCTGCGGCGTTTCCGCTCCCACGACGAAACGCGCACCGGCTACGAGATCGAGTTCTTCCGCCAGTTGAGCCAGGAGACGCGGATCTATCTGGGATGGGAGTCGACCCAGGTCGACATCGACAACCTCGATACGACGGGCGCAGGTTCGCTGGGCAACCCGCTCAAGGTGCCCCAGCTACTGGCGGAGCAAGACGAAAAGAGCCGTGTTCAAGGGGTGCGCATCGGCGTCGACCACGAACGACTGGACAACCGCATCAGTCCCCGGGATGGATTTTCGGCCAGCCTGGGCCTGACCGCCTACGCCAAGGGGCTGGGTGGTGATCACGACTTCCTG
>JBJHAV010000256.1:0-5568 GCA_050480685.1 Planctomycetaceae bacterium
TCCTCGGAAAGGCCCACACCCTCGTCGGTCAGGGTCCACTCGACCCAAGTGCGGCCGTCCTCCCCGGGCACGATCGCCGTGCGCGCTTCCAGACGGCCGCCCTCCGGGCTGGCCTCCAGGGCATTCGCCACCAGGTTGGTGAGCACACGCCGCAGTTTGCCCGGGTCGACGCGCACGGGCCCCGGTTCGCCCACGACCGCGATCTCGACCCCCAGCCGTTCGGCCCAGGCCCGGTGCAACTCCAGCACTTCGGCCGCGAGCCGGCCCAGGTCGAAGGCCTCGGGGCGCGAACGGGCGCCGCCGGTGAAGTGGTAGAAGTCGGTGGCGATCTCGCGCAGGGCCTCCACCTGTCGGCGCATCATCGGCAGGGTGCGTTCGACCACGTCGGCCGAACGCTCTCCGCCTTCGCGCAGGGCCCGCTCCAAAAGGTCGAGGGAAAGCCGCATGGGCGTCAAGGGCCCCTTGATGTCGTGCGCGATTTGGCGCGCCATCTCGCGCCAGGCGGCTTCTTTTTCGGCGCGCACCAGGGCGCGGTGTTTCTCCGAGAGTTCCGCGGCCATGCGATTGAAATCGTCGGCCAAAGCGCCCAGCTCGTCGCGCGAGTCGATCGCGATGCGCGCATCCAGGTCGCCGGCCGCGACCCGCCGCGTGTGCTCGCGCAAAGCGAGGATGGGCCCGGCCGTGCGCCGCGCCACGACGCTCACCCACAGCACCACCACGAGGAGCACGACGGCGGTGCCGCCCTTGAGCAACCGCGAGAGGCCGCGGGTCGCGGCTTCCACGTCGTCGTTGTCGATGCCGACACCCACGACCCAATCGAACCCCTGGCGCTCGGGTGGCGCGGAGCGCTGGAAGGCGGCGTTTTTGGCCCTGCCCCGGAACTCGTACTCGCGGTAGAGACCGCCGCGCACCAAGTGGCCCCGCTCGTCCAGTCGCCGCACGTCCTCGACCATCTGCGGCAAGGCCACGGGCGGCTGGGAGACCCGCGCCAGATAGAGCCTCGGGTCCTCGTGGGCCAAAATCGTCTCCCCGTCGGCGGCCCAAAGCCAGGCGTAGGGGGACGGGTCTTCTTCGCTCGACAACCCGCGGAAGATGTCCTTGACCACCGGCGATCCGATCAGCGCCTGGAAGGCCTGCCAACTGACCAGGGCGTAGAGCACACCGCCGACCTCCCCTTGCGCCAAATGGCGCGGCACGGGCACGGCGAACCCAACCGCATAGAGGCGCGCCGAAGGTTTCTGATCCCCGATGCCATCCGGATACAAGAGTTCGGGAACGTGATGACCTTGCAGGGCGGCTTCGCCCGCAAGGGCCGGAGCGAACCACTCCTCGGCGCGGAAGTCGCGATCGAACAGGCGCCGCACCAGCGCTTCGTCGAGGGGCTCGCCCGCACCGTCGCGGCTATTCGAGAGCACCAGACGGCCGCTCGAATCGATCAGCAAAAGCAGTTCGAAGTGTTCGCGGGTGGCGACATAACGGTCGAAGCTGCCCACGAGGGCCCGCCGCAGTTCGGAGCCGGGCAGGAACAGTTCCTCTCCGCGCCCGAGTTCCAGGATCTGCCGCGGCCCGAAACCCTCGAGCGGCCAATCCAACTCCCCGGCCTCCGAGAGCTGTTCGTACAGCGCCCAGGCGGCCAGCGGTTCCGCCCCCCACAGGGTCACATCCTCCAGCAGGCGCGCCACCTGCTGATCGACTTGATCCGCCAGATCGCGGGCCATGCCGACCAGCGATGCGCGCACGAACTGCCAGGTCAGGTCATTGACGATCGCGCGCTCCAGGAAGATCCCGAAGGCGGCGAAGGGCATGACCACCGCCAGGAGCACCGCCCCCAGAAGCTTGTGCTGGATGCGGCGCAGCATCGGACCGGGCTTGGCGCCGGCGCCGGGCTCAGGAAGCCTGGCGCTCCAATTCGCTCACCTGGGCGCGCACGTCGCGGTAGGTCGGCCAGAAGAGCTGGATGCGGCGCAGGAGGTCGAGCCGCGCGCGGAAGTCCTCCTCACGCGAGGCCTCCAAATAGAGGCGCTCGGCGTTTGCGATGTAGCTGCGCAGCACGTCCCGGCGGGTGATGGCGTCCAGATAAAACTGGGCTTCGGCGAGCAACTCTTCGTAGGCGGCGATCGCCTCGGGGAAGCGGAAGTCGCTTTCGAGTTCCCGCGCCCGGTCGTAAAGGTGCTTGCGCCGCGCCTCGGTCAAACCGTCCCGTCGGCGCTCGACGCGCTCCTGCTGCTGGACGGTGCGCCGCGCCGCGCGTTCGATGCGTTCCGAAGCCAGGGTGAAGTCCCGGCGCAGGATCAAACGATCGGCCTCTTCGAGCAGATCGAGCACGGTCACTTCCGTCTGGGTGCGCTCCAGGCCTTCCAGGGCTTCGGCGTGGTCGGGCGAGTACAGCAGCGCCAAGCGGAACTCGTTGTGGGCGGCGCGGAACAGGCCCTCCTGTTCCAGGTCCTCCCCGATGCGACTGCGTTCCTCGGCGAACAGGCGGGCAACCTCCTCGCGCCGGTCCACGATCAGGGGATCACCGGGCCGGTGTTTGTTCGCCGCGTCGAAGCCCTGCCGGGCCTGGGGCAACGCCAAACGCTCCAGTGCGCGCGCGCCCGCCAGGAAATACGCATCCCCGAGCCCGTCGCGGTAGTTCGCGAGCAACAACATGCGGCTGGCGCCGGCCCGGTGGGCCGGATCGAAGGGCCAAAACTCCTCGGCGGCCAAGTAGGCGTGGTAGGCCAGCTCCAACTGCCCCTGGGCCTCCAGCTCCTTGGCCCGAGTGCTTTCCCGAAGAGCCAATTCCTGTAGGGTCTTCTCGACCCAGCGGTGTGTGATCTCACTCTGCGGACGCACCGCGCGCGCCTCCAGGAAAGCGTCCAAGGCGGCGGCATGGTCGCCCCGGAAACTCGCCCGCCGGCCGCGATCGAGCCAGAAGGCCTGCAGGGCCAGCTCCAACTCCGCCTGGCGCGCCGGGTCGTCGGGTGCCGCCTCGGCACGCTCGCTGGCGAGGGTGACCGCCTCCTCGAAGGCACCGCGCCGAACCATCTCCGACACCCCGGTCGCCTGCTCCGTGGTCCGGCAAGCCCCCAGCACCACCAAGGCCAAGCCCCCGAGCAACGCCGCCGGCCCCCGAATCCCTGCTCCGCGGCAGATGGGCCTCGGACCGTCTAAGACCGGGGAGGGGGCAAACGAATCGGGGGCGAACGGAGAACTCATGGGCGCTCGAAGGGACGGGCTCGGGCCGGTGAAAGGCCCCGTGAGGGCACGGGAGGCAGACGCTAGGGACGCCGAAGTTCGGCCGGTCTTCCCCCCGGAGTCGCAGAGGGTAGCGCCTGGCCCCCTCCTCCGTGCCCCCGTAGCCCACCCAAGCGAGCGACTTCGGAGCCGGTCGCCTCGCTCCCGCCCCCCCAGGTGTCCTTCCCCCCACTCCGAAGCGTTCCTCCCCGCGGCCCGCCCGGCCCGCGGCCGGTCAGGTGCGCATGGAGCCGAACTGGACGATTCCGAGGCTGCCGAAGAGCAGGGTCGGCAGCCAACTGGCGAGGACCGGGCTGATTTGGCCTTGCAGACCCAGGGTCAGGGCCACGAAGTCGGCGGCGAAGTAGCCCACGCACAGGACGAGCCCGATGCCGACGCCCTCCGCGCCGCGGCCGCGCTCGCGCAGCAGCAGGGAGGGCAGGCCGACCAGCAGAAGCACCAGGTTCGCCAGGGGGAAGGTGACCAGGTAGTTTTGCAGGGTTCGCACCTGGACGTTTTCCGGGTCGCGGCGGGAGAGGTCGGCGGCTTCGCGGAACGAGAGCTCCAATGGGTTCTCGCGCCCCTTCCAGGCGGTCCAGACGTCCTGGGGGGTGAAGAACAGGTCGGTCAACTGCTCGATCGGCAGGCGCAAACCTCCGGCCCGGTCGACCTCCTCCAGCCAGCCCCCTTGCAGCCGCCAGTAGCCCCCCTCGGGGTCGTCGACCCAAACCCCGCGGCGCGCTTCGTAGTGCAGCCAGCGCTCGCCCACCAGGCGCACCGCGTCGAGCCCCAAAAACTCCGCCGGCTCGGCGCTGCCCGCACCCGAACGCCCGGCGGGCAAAAACGCCGCCAACTCGATCAATTGGCCGTTCTCGTCCTTGAAGCGCACACCTTGGATCACGAGTTCCGGCATGCCCCGGTCCAGGATCAGTCGCAGGCTGTCGCGCTCGAAGCCGATCGTGCGGGTGGCGTATTCGCGCAGCCCCCCCTGAAAGGCGCCGAGCATCACGCCGGCCATCAGCACCGGCACCAACAAACGGCGCAGGCTGATGCCCGCCGACAGGGCGGCCAAAACCTCGCGCGAGCGCTCCAGGCGTGTCGCCGTGAACAAACCGGCCGCCAACGTGATGAAAGGTGCCACCTGCAGATAGAGAAACGGCAGGTGCAGGGTGTAGTAGCGCCCGATCATCCAAGGCGAGTGGCGATTGCCCTGCTTGTCCGGCTCCAGGTAGTCGTCCAGGTGTGTCGCCAAGTCGACCACCAGGAAAAGCCCGACGACAACGAGCGCCATCGTCAGGTACGCAGCCGCGAATTGGCGCGCCACGTAGCGGTCGAGGGTGCCTCCGAGAGCCTGGCGCATCATCCCCGTCGCACCCGCAGGAGCAAGAGTACCGCCACGGCGAGGCCGATCCCGTTCGTCGTCCAGGCGGCCACCGAGGGCGAAACCAGGCCCGTGTTCGACAGCTCGCTGCCGAGTCGCAGGGAAAGCACGTAGTACGCGAATGCGTAGAGCGCCGCCGCCCCCAGGCCCACGAGCTGGGTTCCCGAGCGCAGCCACAGTCCGGTGGGCACACCCAGCAGCAGGAACACCAGGTAGGTCGCGCCGATCGCCCGGCGCTGGTGGATCTCGAACTCGTAGGGCAGCACCCAACGGTCGAGGGCCGTGCCCGCGGCCAGATCCTCGCGCATGGCGGCCGAGGTGCGGTGGCTGGGCCGCAGGGGATTGCTCGGACTGCGCCGGATCAACTCCTCCAGGGGCACGCCGAATTGGATGTGATCGCTGAAATAAAGGTGCGCGCCCTTGACCGAGCTCATGCGCTCCAGATCGAGCACCAACCGGTCGTCCTCGAAGACGAGTTCGGCGCGGTCCGCGACCAGCACCAGATCTTCGCCGCCTTCCCCGGGGATGCGGATCTGCGCGTCGACGAAGGCCGGCCCGTCGCGCCGCACCGACCCCACGTAGAAGCGGCCGAGATCGATCTCGGTGCGTCCGGGCGCGAGGGTGCGGAAGGCCTGCAGCAGCGCCTCGTTGCGGAACGCGCTCTGCTCCTGCTTCCAGCGCGGGGAGATTTCCGCCAGCAGCACATAGGTGCCCGAACCCAACACGGCGGCCAGGATCAAACCGGGCACCAGTGTGCGCCAGGGATGCACACCGGCCATGGTCAGGGCCAACCACTCGTTGTCGGAGGCCAGGCGCCCGTAGACGCTCACCACGGCCAAAAGGAACCCGAGGGAAGCCAAGTAGGGCAGGAGCCCCACGGCCACCAGCGGGATGTAAGCGGCCACCGCGCCCAAACCGACGCCGCCCAGCTTGTGCACGGCATTGACGGCGATGGCCGGAAGCACCACCGC
>JBJHAV010000257.1:0-5533 GCA_050480685.1 Planctomycetaceae bacterium
GATCCGCGGCGAAGTGCAGCTGAGTTCCCGGAACGTGGCGGCAGCCGAGCGGGACTTTGCACGGGCTGCGGACCTGTTCGCTGGCGGGCCTGTAACCGGGGCGGAAGTCAATAACCTGATCCGGCTTGCGCAGCTGCAGCTCACTCTCGGGCGTGATGATGCGCTGCGCGCCACGGCTGAACGCATCAGAGCCAGGGCGCCCGGGAGTCCCGCAGCGCTCTACGTCGCGGGCGCCGCGAGCTATGCGAGCGGTGCGTTCGAAGATGCGAGCCGCAGCCTGCAACAAGCACTGGTGCAGGTGCCCAACGAACCGCATGTGCTGCTTCTGCTCGGTGCAACCAGCCTTGCTGCCCGCAACCTCGGCCAGGCTGAGCAGCATCTTCTGGCACTGTTGGATCAGCGCGGCGACGACCTAGTGGCCATCAGGCTGCTGGCCGAGACCAGGCGCAGGCAGGGCCGTCATGCCCAAGCGCTGGAAGCGTTGGCGCGCTCGCCCGCCGCGGAGCCGTCCAGGGTGTCGGCGGTCGATTGCGCCGGGCCGAGGGAATCGTCGGGGAACGCGGGCATGGGCGTGCTCCAGGGTGTGGGGAAATCCGGCGCCGCCGGGGGGTTGCCGGCAACGACCCGCGGGAACCCGCGGGTTTGCGGCGAGACCGCAAGCGCCCGCACCGCGAAGGGCCGGGCTCTGGCCGGTTCTCGGGGCCGCTGTTCGGCTCCACGGAGTGTACGGGCGGATCCGGGGGAGTTGGCACGGCGGTTGCAAACCTCAGCCATCTCGCGGCCGAGGAGCCGCGGTCTTTCCACGGTTACCCAAAGGAGACCCCATGAATCCCTTCCTTCGAACCCTGGCGGCGGGTTCCGCCCTGTTGGCTCTCGGCGCATTGGCCGCCTGTGATCGCAGCAGCAGCGCGGACCACTTGGACGACGCGGGCCAGCACCTGCGCGATGCCGCCGAATCGACCCGCGATGCGGCCGAACGGGCCGTCGACGAAGCCCAGGACGAACTCGAGGACCTGCGCGACGACTGATTCGAACGGCAGCGCACAGCAAATCGCACCGCGTGGTGCGCTTCAAGACCGAACAACCGACACCAACCTAGGAGAAATTCGATGAATACCGACCGAATCGCCGGCAACTGGAAACAACTCACCGGAAAACTGAAGCAGAAGTGGGCCAAGCTCACGGACGACGATCTGCGCGAGATCGACGGCAAACGCGATGTGCTGGTGGGCAAGCTGCAGGAGCGCTACGGCATCGCCCGCGACAAAGCCGAGGCCGAACTCGACGCCCTGGAAAAAACCTTGGGCTGAGACTGCCCCGTGCCGTCCGGGCCGCCCCAGCGCGCCTGTGACCGGCCGCAAAGGAAAGGCGGGGACGCGCCCCGCCCCACTGTTTCGCCCGATTCGAGGAGGAATCTGTCATGCTCAGTTGGACCCTCACCTTTCTCGTGCTCGCCATCATTGCGGGCATCCTGGGATTCGGCGGGATCGCGGCCGCCGCCGCGGGCATCGCCCAAATCCTCTTTTTCCTGTTCCTCGTCGCCCTGGTAATCAGCCTGCTGCTCGGGCGGCGCCGCCCCTCCCTGGAGTGACGCGGCCCCATTCCCGAGCCGAGGGCGATCCGCTGCGCAGCCTGGCGGCGGAACTCACCCAAAGCGAGGCGGAGGCCGCGGCCCTGCCCCTCGACTGCGCGCGCGCGCGGGAGCTCCGGCTGAGGCTCCGGCTCGAGCGCCAGGCGGCGGAGAATCTGCTGCTGCGGGCCGGCCCCGGTTGGCCCGGCGATCGGGCCGGCGATCGGGCCAGGGCGCAAGCGATCCTGGCGGAGCTGACCCTGCTGCGCCGGCGCCTGGCGGCCGTCCGGCGCCAACCACAGGCCGAGCGGTCGCGGCCCCCGCCGCTCCGCCGGGCAGAACGCCCATCGCCCGCGGCTTCCCCGGACCCCGCGTTTTCGCCAGGCTCCAGCGCGCCGGCGGGATGAGGGGGGGCGGGCGAATCCGCGGGCGGGCGGGGCCGAACGCGGGCCCCGATCGGGGGGGCCTGTGTGTTATTCTCTCCGGCCTTTTGCGCCGCCCATGGACCGCCACGAAGCCCCCCCCGCCAGCCCGGCCCCCGGCCCCATGGGCTCCCCCGAGGCGGAGAACACGCCGAGGTTGGTGGCTGGAGTGGCTGGAGCGGGCGGAGTGGCCGGCGACGGCACTCCCCGGCCCAAGCCGCGTTTCGAGCGCAAGCCCGCTTGGCTCAAGGTGCCCCTGCCGGGCGGCGAGGACTACCGTCGGCTCAAGGGCCTGACCCAGCGCCTGGGCCTGAACACCGTCTGCGAGGAAGCGCGCTGCCCGAACGTGGGCGAGTGCTGGAAGGGCAAGCGGGCGACCATGACGATCATGGTGCTCGGTTCCCAGTGCACCCGCCGCTGCCGCTTCTGCGCGGTCGAGACGGTGCTCCAGGCGCCGCCCCCCGACCCCAAGGAGCCGGCCCACGTGGGCCAGGCGGTGGCCGAGTTGAACCTCGGGTACGTGGTGATCACCAGCGTCGACCGCGACGATCTACCGGACGGCGGAGCCGGTCACTACGCGGCTTGCGTGCGCTCCGTGCGCGAGCGAGCGCCGGACACGGTGGTCGAAACGCTGATACCGGATTATCGCGGCGAGCCGCTTGCGACCCTGCTCGCCGCCCGCCCGCACGTTTTGGCCCACAACGTCGAGGTCGTGCCGCGCCTGCAGCGCAAGATCCGCGATCCGCGCTGCTCCTTCGAGCGCTCCCTGGAGACGTTGATCCAGGCCAAGGCCGACGGGCGCGCGCTCTTCACCAAGTCGGCCCTGATGGTGGGGCTCGGCGAGAGCGAAGCGGAGCTGCTCGAATCCATGCAGCGCCTGCGCGCGGCCCAGGTGGATTTCCTGACCATCGGTCAGTACCTGCGGCCGACACCAAAACACGCCCCGGTGCGCGAGTACGTCGAGCCCGAGCGCTTCGAGCGCCTGCGCGAGGCGGGGGAAGCGCTCGGATTTTTGTACGTCGCGGCCGGCCCGCTGGTGCGTTCCAGCTACAAGGCGGCCGAGTTCTTCGCCGAGCGCCTCGTGCGCCAGGAGTTGGCCCAGCGCGCCGCGCTGCCCGCCGCCTACGACCCCCGGACGGATCTCGCCCGATGACGACCACCAGCCCTCTCAGCGTGATCGCCCCCGACGGAAAGATTGAAGGTTTCGACCCGGGTCTTTCCGGCGAAGAGCTGATTCATTGTTACCGCACGATGCTGCTCGTGCGGGCCTTCGACGACACCTGCCTGAAGTTGCAGCGCTCCGGTCGCATCGGTTTTTCGATCCCCAACAAGGGCGTCGAAGCGACCCAGGTCGGGGCAGCCAGCGCCCTGCGCAAGAGCGACTGGATCTTCCCCAGCTACCGCGACTTCGGCATGGCGCTTTACCACGGGGTGCGCGCCGCCGAGATGATGCACAACATGTTCGGCAACGCGCGCGATGGCGCGAAGGGCCGACAGATGCCGGTGCACTTCAGTTTCGTCGATCCGATTCGCTTCTTCTCGATCTCATCGCCGATCGGCACCCACCTGCCCCAGGCCGTGGGCGCCGCCTACGCCATGAAACTGCGCCGCGAGGATCACGTGGCGCTGGTCAGCTTCGGCGACGGCGGCACGTCTTCCTTGGGGTTCCACTCGGGGATGAACTTCGCGGCCGTGTGGAAGGCGCCGGTGGTGTTCCTGTGCCAAAACAACGGCTACGCGATCAGTTGCCCGGTGGAGGAGCAGACCGCGTCGGACGGCTTCGCCATTAAGGCCGCGGCCTACGGCATGCCCGGGGTCGTGGTCGACGGCAACGATCTCTTGGCGGTGCGCAAGGTGACCCTGGAGGCCGTCGAGCGCGCCCGCGCGGGTCACGGTCCGACGCTGATCGAAGCGCGCACCTTCCGCATGGGCGGTCACTCCACCTCGGACGATCCCAGCCGCTACGTGCCCAAGGAGCTGATCGAAGCCTGGGCCAAACGCGATCCGGTCGAGCGTTTCGAGAAGTTCCTGGCCTCCGCCGGCCTGTGGAGCGAGGACCTGCGCACCCAGCTCGAAGCGGACTGCAAGCGCGAGATCACCGAAGGCGTGCGCGAGGCCGAAGCGGTCGATCGCCCGGCCCTCGAGACGATCTTCACCGACGTCTACGCCCAGTTGCCCGAACACCTGCGCCGCCAGGGCCAGGAGGCCTTCGAACTGGCGCGCCGCAAGGGCGACGCCCTGGCCGGGGACGGCGAGTTCCCACTCTGACATCAGGCGGGCGTCCGCGTTCGGCGGAGCCCACCACGCGCCCCCGGTTCTTCGTCCCAGCTACCCGCCCTCCCTCCCGCCGCCTCGTCCTCCCATGCCGACCCTGACCCTCGTCCAGGCCGTCAACGACGCGCTCAAGACCGCCATGCGCCGCGACCCCTCCGTGCTCGTGCTCGGCGAGGACGTGGGGCCCAAGGGCGGTGTGTTCCTTGCCACCGAAGGACTGACCGCCGAGTTCGGCAAGGAGCGCTGCTTCGACACGCCGCTCTCCGAGGACGGCATCATCGGCTGCGCCATCGGCATGGCCGTCAACGGCCTCAAGCCGGTGGCCGAGATCCAGTTCCAGGACTTCATCTTCCCGGCCTTCGACCAGATCGTCAGCGAGGCCGCGAAGCTGCGCTATCGCTCCGGGGGTCAGTACACCTCGCCGATGGTGATCCGCACGCCCTACGGCGGCGGCATCCGCGGGGGCCTGTATCACTCCCAGTCGGGCGAGGCCTACTTCTGCCACACGCCGGGCCTCAAGGTGGTCGTTCCGTCCACTCCGGCCGACGCCAAGGGCCTCTTGCTGGCTTCGATCGACGATCCCGATCCGGTGCTGTTCCTGGAGCCCAAGGCGCTCTACCGCACGATCAAGGAAGAGGTACCCGAAGGCCACTACACGGTCGACCTGGGCACCTTGCGCAACGTGCGCGACGGCAAGGACTGCGTCGTCTTCTGTTATGGCGCGATGGTCCCCGTGGCCGTCAAAGCCGCCGAGCAGGCGGCCGAAGCCGGACACGACGTGCGTGTCGTCGACCTGCGCACGCTGCTGCCCCTCGATGAAGAGGGTGTGCTTGAACACGCCAAGCAGACCGGCCGGGTGGTCGTGCTCCACGAAGCGCCGCGTTTCTGCGGCTTCGGCGCCGAGATCAGCGCCATGATCGCCGAGAACGCGATCGAGTACATGGATGCGCCGGTGGTGCGGGTGACGGGTTTTGACACCCCGTTCCCCAACACCCTGGAGCACCACTACCTGCCCGATGCCCGTCGTGCGCTCGATGCCATCGAGCGTGTGATGGCCTACTGATTTTCTCCCGCCGCCCCCACGTCCCCCCCCCTGCCCCGATCCGAGAAGGAAGCGAGATCATGGCCCTGGATTTCAAGCTGCCGGACATCGGCGAAGGCATCGCCGAAGGCGAGATCGTGAAGTGGCTGGTCGCCGAGGGCGACAGCGTCGAAGAACACCAGGCCGTGGTCGAGGTGATGACCGACAAGGCCACCGTCGAGGTGC
>JBJHAV010000258.1:0-5522 GCA_050480685.1 Planctomycetaceae bacterium
GCCGAGCCTTCCGCCGGGGGCGAAGCCTCCCCCGCGCACGCAGCCGTACCCCTGGAGTTCCGCCTGCCGGGTGGGGCGTCGTCGGCTGGGCCGTCCGCTGGGCCGTCCGCTGGGCCGTCCGCTGGGCCGTCCGCTGGGCTGGGCACTGCGCCGCCGGGCGGCGCACCTCGGCGAACCTTGAATCCCTTCGAGGGTTTCGGCGCTCCGCCGCCCCAGGAGGGGCCCCGATGAGCGGATTCCTGGCGATTTTCCGGCGCGAGTTGGCGGGGCTGTTTTTGCAGCCCCTGGCCTGGATCCTGCTCGCCGTGGCGCTGCTGATCCAAGGTTGGCTGTTCACCTTCATGCTGCGTTTCGACGGGGACGTGGTCGGATCCCTGCGGGTGGCCTTGGGCGGCAGCGCGATCTTTTGGGCCCTGCTGGGCATCCTGGCCCCGCTTTTGACCATGCGCTCGATCAGTGAAGAAGCGCGTTCGGGGCTCTTGGAGTACCTCCTGACCGCGCCCGTCAGCGACGCGGCCGTGGTCACCGGCAAGGCCGCCGCCGCAACGGCGTTTTTCGCGATCCTGTGGGCCAGCGCCTTGGCCTACGCCGCCGTGCTCGCGGCCTTCGGCGTGGCGATCGACTGGCCCGCGCTGCTTTTCGGTTATCTCGGCGCGGTGGTGCTCTCGGGGCTGTTTTGCTCGATCGGCATCTTTTGCAGTGCCCTGAGCGCGACCCCGGCCCTGGCGGCCTTCTTGGCCTTCGCCATCAACCTGGTGTTCCTGGTGGGTCCGCAGCTCAACTTCCTGCGCGAACACTTGGACCAACACACCCTGCGCGCGATCACGTCCAAGTTCGACATGCTGGAGCGATTCGGCAGCTCGTTCCTGCGCGGCGCTTTCGACAGCGCGCACCTGGTCTTCTTCCTGGCGTGGACGGCGGCATTCCTGTTCCTGGCGGTGCGCACGGTGGAGGTGCGGAGATGGCGCTGAACCGCGAATCCGAGAGCTTCGGCGCCGGCACGCGCCTGGGCATGAGTGTGCAGCTCGCGCTGCTGGTGGTTTTGGCCTTGGCGGCGACGGTGCTGGTGATCGGGGCCTCCGAGTGGCGGCCCCTGCGCCTGCGCGCCGACCTAACGCGCACCCAGTTCAACACCCTCGATCCCCAGAGTCTGCGCATCCTCGCGGAGCTGCCCCAGGAGGTCGAGATCGACGTGTTCTTCCGGCCCGTGCCGCAGCCCCACACCCAGGCGGTGGCGGCGGTGCAGCGGCGCGCCCAGGACACGCTCTTCCTGATGACCGAGGTGGCCGGCGAGAAGCTGCGGGTCACCGACCACGACCTGTCGCGCCCGGCCCAGGTCGAGGCGCGCGCCCTGGAGTTGGGCCTCGATCGCGACAACGTGATCGTCGTGTCGAGCGGCGGCCGGCGGGTGGTGCTGCGGCTGCTGCCCGATCTGGGGCTCGTCAGCCAGGGCAGCATGGACCCGACCCGTCCACAGCCCCCGGAGGTGATCGAACTGCGCGCCGAGGAGGCGCTGGTGGAAGCCCTCGGCCGCGTGGCGAGCCCCGATCCGCCGCGGGTGGTGTTTGCCATGGGCCACGGGGAACGGCGCATCGACGACACCGAAGCGGGTGGACTCGCGGCCCTGGCGCGTTCCCTGCGCAACGAGGGTTTCGAGGTCTCCGAGTGGGATCCGGTCCACGGCGGAGGCGTGCCGGAGGGCACCGCGATCCTGGCCCTGGTCGGCCCCGAACGGCCCTACACCCGCGGTGAAATCGAGGACCTGCGCGGCTTCGTGGCGCGCGGCGGCGCGCTCTTGACCGCCACGGTGCGCCACCTCGAGGACGAAGGCAGTTTCGTCGACCTGCTCGTGCCCTACGGCATTCGGCCGATGCGCGGCATCGTGTGTGTACCGGTCTGGGACTACCGCGGCCGGCCGATGGATGGCTTGGCCGAGTGCGCGACCTTCGTGGTGGGCGGCTCGCAGCTCAACATCCGCCATCCGGTGACCCAGGCCCTGGCCGAGCGCGAACGGCGCTTGGCGGTCGCCTTCTCGCGCAGCTTTGACCGGGCCCGCGTGCCGGCCGGCGGCACCGTGCAACAACTGGTGGCTTCGCCCGAGGAAAGCTGGCGCGATCTGCCCGGGCCGGATGGTCAGCTCGACTTCCGCCACGATCCGGCCAGCGAGGAACTCGGCCGCCAGGCCCTGGCCATGGTCGCCGAGTTGCCGATCGACGCCGAGGCCACGCGTTTTGCGCGATTGGTCGCCCTGGGCTCGCCGACGTTCCTCTCGAACGAGTTTTTCGAGACCAACCGCGACTTCGCCCTGAACACGTTCAACTGGCTCGGCGACCGCGACTTCCGCGTGCGTGTGCGTGCGCGCGATCCCTTCCAGTCGCGCATCGATCCGCGCCGCGGGCCGGAGATGGCCTGGGCCGCGCGCACGGCGATCTGGGGTCTGCCCGGCGCGGCGCTTCTGTTCGGTTTCCTGCTCTTCCTGGCGCGTCGCAGGCAGTAGCCCCGCGCGCCGCGGCCCTCCGCTCCCTACACGATGCATTGGCGCAAGATCGCCCTGTTGGCCCTGGTGGTGGCCGGGCTGGCCTGGCTTGCCCTGCGCGGCGAGGAGGAACAGCGCGCCCTGACGGAATCGCGCCAGCAAATTCCCCTGCTGCCCGGTCTCGAACGCGCGCGCATCCACGCCGTGCGTGTGGAGCGCGCCGTCGAGGCGGACGTGTTTCGTTTCGAACGGGATGAGGGCGGCCGTTGGTGGCTGGTGGATCCCCTGGCCTGGCGTGCCGAACCGGCCCAGGTGCAGGCGCTCTTGGACCTGGGCACGTCCAGCAGCGGCGTGCTCGATTCGCTCGTGGGGGCCGAAGGCGCCGGGCTCCAGCCGCCGATCTACGAAGTGGTTTACTTCGAGCGCCTCTCGGACGGCACCGAGCGCCGCCACCGGATCGAAGTCGGCGGCCGCGACTTCGAGCAGCAGACCCTCTTCGTGCGCGCCGGCGCGCTTGGCGAAGAGCGCATCCTGCGCACCGGACGAGCCGCCCTGGGCCTCTTGGAGCGCCCCTTGGACGAGTTCCGCGACCGGCGTTTGATGGATGCCCACCACGGGGAGGTGCAACGGCTCGTGCGCCGCGGCGTGCTCGTGCTTCCGCCGCGGGACGAAGACGGCCCCGACGAAGTCGACGGGGTGCTCGACGGCGAGCGGGATCCGGCCGCTCCCAGCGAATTGGGGATTGCCTTCGAAGCCGTACAGGAGCGCGGGGAGTGGTTTTCCTCCTCACCCGTACGCGCGCGCCTGGATCCAGGTGCCATGGGCCTGTTGCTGCGCGCCTTGACCCAAATGCGCGCGATCAGCTTCCTGGAGGACCGAGAGGTGCCGCTTGAGCCCTTCGGACTCCAGCCGCCCATGTTCGAGCTCGAAGCGGAACTGGCGCGGGGCGAAACGGTGGCGCTGCGTTTCGGCGTGTCGCCGGGCGAACTTTTCGAACCCCTGCGCCGGCGCGTTTGGACCCTGAACCGCGCCGGCGAACCGGAAGTGCTCGGTGCGGACGCGCGCGACGTGCTGCTCCTGACCCGGCCCCTGGCGTACCTAGTCGACCACCGCCTGGTGCGGTTTGCCCGGGAGGAGCTGAACGAGGTGGAACTCGACCTGGAGGGCGAGGGTGTCCGCCTGCGCCGCGCCATCGGGCGTTGGTTCCTGGTGGAGCGCGCCGAAGACGATTCCGAGCGTTTGCCCCCGGCGGCCGACGAGGCCGTGGCCGATCTCGCGGCGCTACTCGAACGCTCCGAAGTGCGCTTTTACCCGTTCCTTCGCGCGGATGGCAGCCAGGAGTTGCCGGACCCGCAGCCCGAGGTCCACGGGCGCTTGGAGTTGACCCTGGCCGGCGGCGCACGGGCGGGCTTCGAGTTCGGCCCGCCGCACACGGCCGGTGAGCGCAGCGGGCGCCTTGTGCGCCGCTTCGGCGAACAACTCTGGGGGCTGCTCGACGAGGATGTGGTGCGGCGCCTGCCGACCCAGCGCATCACCTACCTGCCGCGGGAACTCGTGCGCCTGGTGGAACACCAGCAAACCGAGTTGATCGCCAGTGCGGGCGAGCGCCGCCGGCGATGGCTGCGGGACGAAGAGCGCGGCCAGTGGCGCGCTTCCGGCGAGGTCCAGCAGGACATGCCGTTTTCGCTGCTGGTGGACGCCCTCCTGCGTCCGCGCGTGCGGCGCTGGCTCGAACCCGAAGAAGCCGCGTTGCCTTTCCAGCGGCCGGTGCGCGTCGAGATCCTCGCCCGGGGCGGGGGCCGCGCGGTGTACGAGCTCGGGATCATCGAGCTGGAAAGCGGCCCGATCCCCGTGGCGCGCCTGTTGGGGGACGAGGCCGCGGTCGCGGAGGTCGGACGACTGCCCCACGAGCGCTTGAGCGAGTTCCTCGGGGATTGAGTCCCGCGCGCGGAGACGTTTTCGGTCCGGCCGCGGCCGAGAGCCGGCCGTCCCCTTGGCGCCAGCGGCCCCGAGGGCGTAGGGTGACGGCCGGACCGAACAGGTCCCGAACGCCCCGCGCCCATGTCCGACCCAGGCTCCGTTTCCGACCTCGGCCCCGGCCCGGGCTCTAGCTCCGGCTCCGGCTCCGAACCGTCCTCCCACGCCCTCTCCGGTCCCGATCCGAGCCGGGGGGGCAGCCGCAGGGCCCGTTCCCGGCACGGGGTGGCGGCCCTGGCCAAGGCCCTCGAACGCCATCCGCAACTCGGGCCGCGCTGCGTGGCCTGGCGCAGCGTCCCGCCCCGGCCGGCCCGGCTGGAGCCCTACCCGTCCTCCTTGGACCCGCGCCTGGCCGAACTTTTGGTCGAGAGCGGCAGGACCCAGCTCTACAGCCACCAGGCGCGCGCCGCCCAGGCGGCCCTGGCCGGACGCGACGTGTTGGTCGCGACTCCAACCGCCTCGGGCAAAACGATCGCCTACACCCTGCCGGTGCTCCAGGCGCTGCTGGAAAGCGGCGGCCGAGCGCGCGCGCTGTGGATGTTTCCCACCAAGGCCCTCTCCCAGGACCAATCCACGGGCCTCAACGCCCTGCTCGCGCGCCTGGCCGAACGCGCGCCCGAATTGGGCGGCTTGCACTCCTTCACCTACGACGGCGACACGCCGCCCAGCGTGCGCCGCACCCTGCGCGAGCGCGGCCACGTGGTGCTGACGAATCCCTGGATGCTGCACTCGGGCATCCTGCCGAACCACGCCAAGTGGGCGGATCTTTTCCGCGAGCTGCGCTACATCGTGATCGACGAGGTGCACACGCTCTCGGGTGTGTTCGGATCGAGCGTCGCCAACGTGCTGCGCCGCCTGGTGCGCATTGCGCGTTTCTACGGCGCCGAGCCGCGTTTCCTGCTCTCCTCCGCGACCCTGCAGGATCCCGCGGCCCACGGACGCGCCCTGATCGGCCGCGACGTGGAAGTGGTCGACGAGGACGGATCGCCGGCGGGCGAGCGGCTCTTCACGGTCTACGAGCCGCCGTTGCTCGACGCCGTCGCGGGCCTGCGCGCGGGAGCTCTGGAAG
>JBJHAV010000259.1:0-5490 GCA_050480685.1 Planctomycetaceae bacterium
GGTTCAGGTTGGTCGAGTGCACTTCGGAGCGCTGGCGCAACCAGGTGGCGGCGCTCTGCACGTCGCGGGCGGCGAGGGCCCACAGGTTGCGGCGCTCCTCCTCGTTGCTGGTGCTCCAGTTGAGCTGTTCGGTGGCGCTGCGCCCGTGTCCGCGCAGGTCGAGGGTCAGCACCGCCAGGCCGCGGCGGTGGAGCTGGGAGGCCAGGTCATCGAACTGCCCGCGGTCGCGGCCCGCGTCGTGGACCAGGAGCACCGCCGGGGTCAGCTCGCCGCGGGTGTTCGGTTTCCAAAAGTCGCCCTGGAGCACGATCCGGTCGGGTGTCGTGATCTGGACGCGCTCGACGTTGTCCGGGCGAGCTTGCAGGGACAGGCCGGCGCGTTGGGGCGCCGGCAGCGTCGCAGCGGACGACGGCGCCGCGGCAGAGGAGAGCGCCGCGGGGGCAACGTCGATCGCCCGGGTACAGGGAGCCTCGCCCGAGGGCAGTTCGGCCAGGGAATCGCGCGTCTCGGCGACGGTAACGAGGAACAGGGCCGTCGCAGCGGAGAGGACGAAGATCATGGTCGGTGAGGGACCGCTCGGGCGGCGCTTCAGGGAGCCGCGGACGGGCGGGAGGATATCGACAGGCGGGGGAACGGGAGCGCGTCGGGCCGGCGGGCGGCCAAGGGCGAGGGCCGAGGAGGGGTGCTCCGCGGCCCACGCGCTTGAAGAGGGTAACGAGCGACTCCGAGGGCGCAACCGTGCTCAGGTAAGACGCGACTTCCTATCCCCCGAGAGGTCCCAGGCAACCCTTCGAGGGCGCGAAAATGGCGCCCCGCGGGCCCAGGAGGGGCACGATTTCCGGGAGCCGAGGGCGGCGCAACGGGCCGAGACGGGCGGAAACGGGGCCCGAGGCGCCACGGACGGGCGCCGAGGCGGGCGTGGCGGGGTGGGCGTGGTGGGGTGGGCACTGGGGAATCCGCCCGAGAAGGCTCGCCGTCAGCCCAACTCGAGTTGGCGGCGGGCGTCCACTTCCTCCCGGTCGAGGGCCGCCATGGCGTCCCCCAGCCGGTCGGCCAGGTCCCAGGCCGGGTCGATCGCCCGGCGGAGCTGGCGCAGCAGTTGGATCGCCATGCGGAAGGTGCGCACGATGTCGCCCGGAGTCGCGTCGGTGACGCGCTCCAGGTCGGCGAAACTCGCCCCGCGCACCCACTCGTAGACCGCCGGTGTCAGGCCCCAGTCGGGCAGCTTGAGCGGCACGGGCAGGCCGTACTCGGTCTCCCGGTGGGAGAGTTTGAAGAGCAGTTGGGAGACGTGGCGGCGCACACCGCCCCAAAGGCGCGGGGAGACGTAGACGGGCTCGCCCCGGCGGCGCTCTTCGTGCACGAGCCCGACAAAAATCGCCGCTAGGGCGCCCGCGTCCAGCTCCTCCAGCGCGCCGCGCCACAACAGCTCGGCGATTTGCAGTTCGTAGCCGTAGACGTTGCAGGCGATGCGGCCCTTCTCGGTCAGGCGGTCGTTTTCCTCCAGGTGGCCGAGTTCGAAGAGCAGCGCCAGGTGCGCTTCGAGCAACCGGCGCTGTTCGGCGCGCGAAGCCTCGCGCGCGCGCTTGCCCTTGCCGCGCTGCTGGAAGTGGGCGAAGGACTTGTCCCAGGCCTCGAACAGGCGTTCGCGGCCCAGGTGTTCGATCAGGTGCAGGATCGAGGAATAGGACAGGCGGAAGCGGCTCTCGACCGGTTCCGGTTTGCCGCTCACCAGCCGTTCGAGGGGCGCTTCGGCCAAGTCGCGACCGTCCAGGCGCGCCACCACGAGGCCCTCGCGGTCGATGCCCTGGCGCCCGGCGCGCCCGGCCATCTGCAAAAAGTCGCGCGTGCGCAGGTAGTCGAAACTGACGCCGTCGAACTTCTTGAGGCCGAAAAAAACCGCCGTGCGCGCGGGCATGTTGATGCCCAGGGCGAAGGTTTCGGTGGTGAATAGGAGTTTGATCAACCCCGACGTGAACATGCGTTCGACCACTTCCTTGTGGATCGGCAGCATGCCCGCGTGGTGGTAACCGATGCCCTGGGTGGCCAGGCGGAAGACTTCGCCGGAGAGTTCGCCCTCGTCGAGCTGGTAGGCCTCCAGGAGTTGGCGCTGCAACGTGCGCATGCGGCGCTTTTCCTCCGGATCGAGAAGTTCGCGCTTTTGGTTGACCAGCGCCAGCCGTTCGCAGTCCTTGCGGCTGAAGCTGAACACCAGGGCCGGCAGCAGATCTTCGCTTTGGATGCCGTCGAGCAGGTCCGTGAAGCTGCGGGTTTCCTCGCGCCGCACGTCCTCGCGGCGGGCCTTCCAATCGCCCCGATCGCGTTTGCGCGGGCGGCGCTCGAAGAGTTGCAGTTCCTCGGCGCGGCGGCGGGCCCAGGCCAGGCGCGAGGCGTCGAAAAAACCCAGGCGCGGCGCGTAGAAGCGGTGGCGCAGGGGCACCGGGCGCTTGTCGGAACGCACCACTTCGAGGCCGGCCGGGCGGATTTCGCGCAGCCACGAGCCCAGCTCGTCCAGGTTGGCGATGGTCGCCGACAGGCAGATGAAGCGGATGAATTCGGGCGCGAAGATCAGGCTTTCTTCCCAGACCGTGCCGCGCTCCAAATCGTCCATGAAGTGGACCTCGTCGAAGATCGCGTACTCGACCTGGTCGAGGGTGCTGGAACCCTCCAGGATCGAGTTGCGGAAGATCTCCGTGGTCATGATCAGGACCTGGGCGTGCGGGTGGATCGTCACGTCGCCGGTCATCAGTCCCACGTCGAGGCCGTCGGCCTTGAAGTCGCGGTACTTCTGGTTTGAAAGCGCCTTGATCGGGGCGGTGTAGATCGCCCGGCGGCCGCGGCGCACCGCGTCGGCGATGGCGAATTCCGCCACCAGGGTTTTGCCGGCGCCGGTGGGCGCGCTGACCAGCACGTTTTTGCCGCTGCGGATCGCTTCGACCGCGCGCCACTGGAAGAGCGAGAGGGAATAACCCTTGAAGGTCGGAGCGCCGGCGGGGGAGCGGCCGGACAGATCGGCGGCGTCTTCGCCTTCGCTGTCGAGCTCCTCGGGCGGGAGCTCTTCCGTTTCGTCCTCGGCCGCGGGCGGGTCGGGGTCCGCGGGGGCGGAACCGTCCGAGAGCGGGGAGCGGGGTTCGGGGGAAGCGCCGTTTTGGCGGCGGGGGCCGCGTCTGCGGCGGGGTCGCTGGTCGCGGGGCATGTTCAGAGGGGAGAGTAGCGCGCCGGGAGTTGGGAAGGGCACGCCGAGCGGGGAGCGCGGCGCTCCCGGCCGCGGGCCGCCGCGGTCTACCCTGGGGCGGCGAGCCCATGGCGATCCCTTCCCAAACCTCCCCGTCCCGCCTCGGACGGGTGCCCTGGTGGCTGCCGGTGGCGGTGGCCCTGGGCGGGGCCGTGTGGTTCGTGCGCTCCCTGGACGCGCGCGTGGCGGTCGCGGGATTCGAATCGATCGACGCCGCGCGGGCGCGCTTCACCGATGCGCCGGGTTTCACCGATCCGCGCTGGGAACTGGCCCTGCGCCGCACCCTAGCCGCCCACGGCTCGATCGCCCCGGACGACCGGCAGGCCATCGAACGCCTCGGCGCCGAGGTCGCCGCCCTGCCCTTCGTGGCGGAGGTTTCGATCCCGCGTGTGCTGTGGCCGGGGGGGCTGGAGCTCGACCTGCGCCTGCGGCGTCCGGTGGCGGCGATCGAGCGCGCCGGCCGTTTTCTGACCGTCGACGGGGATGGGGTGGTGCTGCCCGGGGCCTGGCCGGCTCCTCCGGGGGACGAGTTCGGGCACCTGCCGCTGCTGCTTTTCCCCGAAGTCGGCGCGGCGCCGGAGCCCGGCGAGCGGCTGGCCGGGGAAGCCGCCCTGGCGACACTCGCGGTGGCGCGCTCCCTGGCGGACTTCCTGGGCGTCCCGGCGCGTTCGGGCCTGGGATCGGTGCGCATCGCGGGCGGGGCGGGCGCGGAAGGCGACGAGGTCGTGCTGCTGCTCGCGGGCGGGCGCGCGGTGCTCTTCGGCCGATCGCCGGATCGCGACCTGCCGGGGGATTTGCCCGAGGAGCGCCGCTGGGCCCACGTGCGCGAGGGTTTGGCGATGGCGGCGGGAGCCGAGGCCGGCGGTTTGGATTGGCACGTGCTCGACGCGCGCTTCGACACGCCGGGGCTGTTGCCGCGCGGAGAGGTCGAGCTGGTCGGCGGCGCGTTCGCGGTGCGGCGCGGGCGCGAGGAGCACGTGGACGTGCCGGCGGATTGGCGGGCAGGCGGGCGGGCGCCGCGGCCGGGTGCGGAGTTCGGCGCGGCCCAGTCCACGTCCCCGAGTCCGGCTCTGTTCCCCGGCCACTCGGGCGCGAGTCCGAGTCCGACCGGCGGCCCGCGGGTGCGATGAAGGCCGAAGGGGCGGCCTTGGAACCGACCTCGGGGACCGGGCGAGCCGCCGCGGCGGCGATCCTGGGCCCGGCGATCGCCTTGGTTTTGGCCCTGGGCGGGCCGCTGTTGTTGGCGGGCGCGGACGGACCCGTGGGCCCATGGCTGAAGCCCCTGGAGGGGGTCTCTTGGACGGCGCTCGCGCTGCTGCCCTGGTTGGCCCTGGCCGGTTGGCCGCGGGCGGCGGGGCCCGCTCCGGGGTGGGGCGCGGCGCTGGTGCCCTGGGCGGCGAGCGTGCCGGCGTTTGTCCTGTGCGCGCGGCTCGACCAGGCGGCGGGCGCCCCTTCGGCGTCCTTGGCGCTGCTCTTGGGGCACGGGCTGGGTCTGGGCTTTTTGCTCGCCGCCGGTGCCGAAGCGGCGCGGCGGCGCGGGGCCGCGGCCGCTCGCCGGCACGGGCGCGTTTGGTTGTTGCTGATGGCAGCGGCGCCGCTGCTCGCCGTCGCCCTGGATTGGGCCGGTCGGCCGGGCGCGGGGGAGCCGCCGGCGTGGGTCTCGGGCACGGCGTCCCTGTCGCCGTTGGTGTGGTGTTCGGAACTGGCGCGGGAGGGGCGATTGATCGCGGGGGCCGAGGTGACGGCGCCCGTGTGGCCGTGGCTCGCGGTGGTTCTCGTGCTCGTCGCCGCGTGGGCGCCCGCGCGCGCGGCGGGGGAGCCGAGTCCGTGAGGGCGGCGCGCGGGGGCGTTTGGTTGGCGCTGGTCGCCGCGGTTCTGTTCGGCGCGCCGCTCGGCACGGCGCGCGCCCAGGACGATCGGCTCTCCTGGTTGGCGCTCGAACTCGAAGGGCCCCTGGAGGGCGTGCGTGTGGTGCCCGCGCGCGGCGGCGCGACCGAACTGAGTCTGGTGCCGGCCTTGCGGGCGGGCGAGCGCGCGGCGCTGGAGGTGCCGGTGCCGCTGGTGACCGCCCTCGATCGCCAGCACGCGCCGCCGCCGACGCTAGAAATCCTCGGCGCGCGGCCCGGCGAGGGCGACGCGCGCGAGGTGGGTTGGCAGGTGGCGCCGGAGGAAGCGCTTTGGCGGCGGGTGCCCCGGGGGCTTTGGTCGCGGCCCCGGCCGGCGCCGGCGGCCGGCCGTCCGCTGCCGTCGAAAGC
>JBJHAV010000260.1:0-5477 GCA_050480685.1 Planctomycetaceae bacterium
CGGGGGACCTGGGCGAGAAGCCCGCCCGCTCGACGACACAGCCCTACCGAGAGGTGCTCGAGCGGCTGTGGATCCTCGACCCGGTGCCCGCGTGGCTGCCGACTCGCAATCGCCTCAGCCGCCTCGCTCAGTCTCCCAAGCACCACCTGGCCGATCCGGCTCTGGCCGCGCGCCTGCTCGGCTTCGACGGGGACGCGCTCCTCTCGGGTGCCGAGGCCGGCCCGCGGCTCGGGATCGAGGCCCCACTCCTGGGTCGCCTCTTCGAGTCCTTGGTGACGCTCTCCGTGCGCGTCGCGAGTCAGGCGGCCGAAGCGCGTCTCAAGCACCTGCGGCTCCACGGCGGCGAGCGTGAGGTCGACCTGATCGTTGAACGCGCCGACCAACGGATCCTCGCCATCGAGGTCAAGCTCAGCGCCAGCGTCGGCGAGCGCGACGTCGCCCATCTCCTGTGGCTGCGCGACCAACTCGGCCCCGACCTGCTCGACGCCCTGGTCCTGCACACCGGCCCCGAGGCCTACCGCCGCCCGGACGGCATCGCCGTCATCCCCGCGGCCCTGCTCGGCCCCTGACGGCTCGCGGGCGCGCCGCGTTTGGGGCGCCACGGGAAGCCGGCGCGGCGCTCATGCAGATTGGGGCAAGGCGGCGTGGGTGGTGGTGGGGGATGGGGGCGGTAAGGCTTGCATGGGGCGGCTGGGGGGGCCAAAGATTGGGGTCATGCAGCCCGCGAGCGAGAGCGGAGGCCTGCTGGGCAGGTTGTGGGTGAAGCGGGCCCTCTTGGTCGCGGGGTCCCTGGCCTTCGGCTTTTTGCTGCTGGAGGTCGCCGCACGCCTTTGGGTGGGAGCCCCCAGGGCGGAGCGCACGCCGATATTGGTGGTCGAGGGCAACCCCTACACGGGGTTCTCGATGGTTCCGGAGCAGGTGCACTACACCTACTTGCATCGCACGCGCACTAACTCCCTGGGGCTGCGCAGCGCCGAGCTCGGGCCCAAGGGGCCCGACGAATTGCGGGTGCTGGTCCTGGGGGACAGCCTGATCTACGGCCAGGGTGTGGGCGATAGGGACACCGTTCCCGCCCAGGCGGAAAAACACCTGCGCGCGGCTGGATGGGAGGCCAACGTGGTCAACGCGGGCGTGCGCGCCTACGCCACCCATCAGATGCTCGGCCAGTTGCGCCAGCTCGGGGATGCCATCGATCCTTGCCTGGTGGTGCTGGTCTGGTACTGGAACGACTTCGACGAGGGCAACCTCGAGCGCCAATCACAGAACCTCAAGCGCAGCGGCCCGATCGCCTTCGATGTGCGCGCCCCCATGGAGGGACGGGTGTGGTGGCGCTGGCAAGGCAAGCAGATCCTGCGCGCCAGCGCCTTCCTCATGTGGGCCCACGATGCAGTGCGCGACGCACGCCTTGCCCCCCAGCCCGAGTCGTACTTCGAGGACGGCTTTGCGAAGCTGCCCGGGTACCTGGACCAGTTCGAAGCCTGGTGCCGCGAACGCGGCGTGGGCTTTTGCATCGCCATCCTGCCGGAAGCGGGCTTGGCCTTCGGCGAACACCGCGCCGGCCCCTACCAAGCGCGGGTTGCAGCCATCGCGCGCGGGCGCGGCATCCCCGTCGTCGACATGACCGAAGCGATCGTCGAAGCGACGCGCAAACACGGCCGTTTGCCCATCATCGTCTACGACGGCCACTACGACGAAGTCGGCAACCGCGCCCTGGGGCGCGCGCTCAGCGACTTCCTGCTCTCACCCGACGGCCCGATCGAAAGACTCGGCCGCCAGTCCACCGGCACCCGCTGACCTCACGTGGCGCGGCGCCGCGCCGCTGGAGGAGTGGGGCCGTCAATAGGGGGAGCCGGCGGGGAAGCGGAGGAGTCGTTCGAGGGTGAGCACGCCGCCCCCGGCGGGCAGTTCGTACCAGCCGGGCTCGAAGGGCGCGGTGGGCGCGCCGGGCAGGAAGATGCGGGTTGGAGCGTTTGCTTGGAGTCCGAACCAACGGACGTTGCCTTGTTCAAAGCCGTAGGACACTTCGCCGCTTGGCACCCCTCCGCCGGCGCTGTGGCTCGCGCGCAGCCCGGCGGCCCAACTCCGCGGCAGGTGGGGGAGAAACGTGCCGGTCAATACCGTCCAACCCGGTTTGGGATGGAGTTCGAGGGTCGTGTGGCCCCCGAGTTCGAGCATTCCGGACTCGATCCGTTGATCGGAATACGAAATCCGGGCGAGCGCTCCGTCCGGTGCAGCGAAGTTCACCTGACGGCCGAAGGGGCCCCCGTGCTTGGCCAGAGGCAGCCCACCGATGGGTTCCTCGGGCAGCTTTC
The DNA here is from genome assembly GCA_050480685.1 of Planctomycetaceae bacterium. Taxonomy (GTDB): domain Bacteria; phylum Planctomycetota; class UBA1135; order UBA1135; genus JBJHAV01. Next base: position 2,313 of record JBJHAV010000260.1, read on the forward strand.
CGGCGATGATCGCAACGAGGACGAGCCTGGGGGGACCAGGTGGCTCACCGGAAGGTTCGAGCCACTCGCGTTCGTGCAGGTGGACGTGGCGGGTGCGCCGAGGCCCGAACTCGATGCTGTGCGGGGCCTCCCCGTGACCGGGATCCCAGCGCAGCACGGCGCATTCGTTGCCGTCGATCTGCAGGGCGTAGTAGCCGGCGGGCAGCGCATGCCACGTCAGCCGCAGGGCCCCGTCCTCGCGCAAACGCTCGTCCGGGGGGCCGATGGGGTGCAGGGCAGGCCCTTCGCCCCGGAGCCCGGTGCCATGCAGGATCTGCTGGGTGGAGTTCACTCCGGCCTCTCCCTTCACCAAGACCGTTAGGGCGGCGCGCAGGGGTTCGTCGCCGATGCGGATGCGCAAGCTGTCTGCGGGCGCTACATCGTGGGTGGCGGAGTGCAAAACGCCCTCGGACCCGGTGCCTGCCCAGCGGGCGCGCACGTGGTGCCTGCCCGGAGGAATGACGAGGCGATGGCCCGTCGCGGGCGTGGACTTCGTGCGCATCGCGGGCCGATCGCGCCACTGGGGATTCGCGGGCAAGAGTTCGACATCCAACTCGCGATGCTCGGCGGCCGGCGGGAGCTCGAACACCAACTCGGCCAGGGGCTCGAGTCGGATCTCGTCGCCTTCCTGGTGGCGCTGCGCCCAGGGCACGCGCTTCCAAGAAAAGCCGGGGGCGCCGAACCAAAGCACCGCGTCGCGCCGGGGCGGGGGTGGAATCACGAAGGGCTCGCCGGCGGGCTTCGAATCGACGAAATGAGCCGCCAAACCGGGCACGAGGGCCCAGGGTGTCCCATCGCGATCGCTTCCGTCGATGTGCAGCACCGCTTCGCCGACGAAGGGCGGGTGCCCGTCTTCCGCCCGCACGGCGACGGTCCATGCTTGGGCCGGCCGCAGCGGGATCGCGATGCGGCTGCCGTCCATGGGGAAGTGGCGCGGCCCTAGGATGTCGTAGGCCCCTTCGCCGCCTGGGCCGTCCACGGTGAGCAGGTGAACCCAAGATCCCGGTCCCCACCCATCGAAGGTTGGCAGGGGCGGAGACTGCAAGCGCGCGATCCCCGCTTCGATGGGAACGGAGAGGCGTATGTGCTGCGAAGTATCGGGGCGCAGGAACACCGAACCGTGCAGCTCGGCCATGGGCGCTTCGGTCGGATCGTCGTGGCGCGTGAAGTGCCACTCGAGCCAGGGCGGCGATCCTTCGGTCGGCTGCGGTGCGCCGGGGAGGAGCGGTTCGGCAGAAACGCGCCCGGCGGCGGCCGGCGGAGCTTCGGGTGCCGGAGCTTCGTGCGCTGGGGCGAGCGCCGACGGTGGTGGCGCTTCGGCCGCGACGGGCTCCGGGTGAGCCGGCTCCAGTGGCGCGGCGGATGGCTCGCGCCCGCGCACGACGAGCAGGGCGACGAGCAGGAGACCGACCGCCGCGAGGGATCCGAGGAGGGGTCGCCCGCGGAGGGACGGCCTCATCGGTCGCGCGCGGGGGAGGACGCGGGGGAGGACGCGGGGGAGACGCCGGCCTGGGGGCCGAGGCGGGTTAGGGCTTCGTCGAGGGCGGCGCGTTCGGCGGCGGGGAGGTGCGTGGCGGCGCGGCGGCCGACTTCGCGGGCTAGGGACGGGGCGTTGCGCGCGGCGGCGATGTCCACCAGGCGCGCGGCGGTGCGGCCGGAGGGATCGAAGGCCAAGAGGCGATCGGCGAGGGCCAGGGCGTCGGTGCGGCGTTCGGTCGCGATCAGGGGGCCGAACCAGCGCAGGCCTTCGAGCACCACCAACTCGCGGGCGTGGGCTTGGACTTGTTCGGCGCCGGGCACCGGGTGCAGGGCGGCGCGCCGCTGGGTTTCCATGCGCTGCTCCACCCGCGCCAGCGGATCGCCGACCACCTGCAGGGCGTCGCGGTCGCGCCCGGCGGCGAGCAGTTCTTCCAGCAGCGCCTGACCCAGGGCCGGGCGCAGGCGCGCGCCCGGATGGCCGGCGGTGCCCAGGCGATCGTAGAGCGCGAGGGCCGGCGCGCGTTCGCCCAGGGCGCGGGAAAGGGCGGCGAAGTCCTCGATTTCTCCGCCCGTTGCGACGCCCTGTTCGACGGCCGAGCGCAGCCGATCGCGGCGCGTGCGCAGGGCTTCGCGCGCTTCGGGCAGGCGCGTGGCCAGGTGGCCGAGGCGCAAAACCACCGGGCCGCTGCGCAGGTGCGCGAACGCGGAATGGCGCGCGCCGTTGTCGAAACACCAAAGCAGATGTTCGAGGGCTTCGGCGTCGGCGGCCGGGGTGCTTTCGTTCAGCAGCGCGCGGGCCAGTTCGAAGCGCGCGGAGGGGTCGGTCAGGGCCTCTTCCCCGAGCCTGCCGAGCAGCGCGCGGGAGGGGCGGCTGCGTTCGAGCGCTTCGCCGAGTTCGAGGGCCAAGCGCTCGGGCGGGCGGAAGCCGACCAGCCGCGCGCCGACCGCTTCGCCGTCGGGCAGCACGAGCACCGCCGGCAGGTCGCGCACGCCGTGCCGTTCGGCCAGGGCCAGGTGGCTGTCGTGATCGAGGCGCAGGGCGACGGCCCGTTCGGCGAGCACGCCGCGCACGGCCGCGTCGCGCCAGGAGGTTTCCATGCGCCGGGAGGGGGCCGACCAGGCCGCTTCGAACACCAGCACCAGCGGCCGGCGTTCCTCGCGGGCCAGGGCGGCGGCTTCCACCGGCTCCAGGTCGCGGAAGGCGGAGACCTGGGCGGCGGGCGGGTCCTCGCCCAGGAACGGGGCCGCGGCCGGGAGCGGAGGCGGAGCGATGCTGTGTGCGGCGGCGCTCGCCGGCAGCGCGAGCAGGAGGGCGGCCACGGCTGCGGGGCGGCGAGTGCCGGAGAAACGGCCGAACGAACGGGCGGAGGAGGTCGGGCGGGATCCCATGGCGGCTGGGGGGGGCGCCGGTCCCGGCGGAGCCGCGGCGCGCGGGCGCGCCCGGAGGAAGTGACCGGCCAATGTGCCCCTAGACATGAAATGTCCACGGCCGGGGGGCGCGGGACAAGCGCTGCCCGCCCGCCCGCGGTGGCCGTTCCGAGGGGGTGGAATCGGGGGGCCGGCGCGCTGGCCCTCCACCCCCGCCCTCCGCCCCCAGGACCGCGGTCGGGGGCGGTGGTTTCGGGGTGGCTTTTGGGGGGTGCCAGC
>JBJHAV010000261.1:0-2152 GCA_050480685.1 Planctomycetaceae bacterium
CGCAGACCTGCTCCAGGGCCTCCAAGGGTCGTCCGCGCAGCAACCACAGCCGCGCCTGCTCGGGGCGGCACGGGGGAACCGCCGCGGGTCCCGGCCCGCTTTCGTGGGGAGCTTCCAAGACCGGCCCTCTACGCGCCCCGGGCGGCGCCATTCCGGCCGCAGGGGGCCGGGGCCACGGTCGGTAACAGCACCCGATCAGCGGGCGAAGAGCACTCCGCCCCCGGCGCCCTCGGCGGCCAGGTAGGCCTCGCGGGCCAGGCGGTAGAGGTCCGCGCTGCGCGCCACGTCCGGGTGCGGGAACGAAGCGATGCCGACCGAAAGCACCAGCGGATCCCCCACCAGGTCCTTCAGGCCGAGCTCCTCCACCGCCGACTGCACGCGCCGGGCCATGGTTTCGGCACCGGCCGGCGGAGTGTGGGGCAACAGGAACAAAAACGACGAGATGTCGAAGCGCCCCAGCAGGTCGGTGTCCCGGGAAGCCTGCAAAAACAGGCCCGAGAGCTGCCGCAGGACCTCATCGCCGGCTTGGCCGTCGAAACCCGCCATCACCACCGAGAGCGGCAAATGGAAGCGCCGCGCGCGCTTGAGCTCCTCGTCGAGTTTGTAGGTGAGGAAGTCGTAGTTGAAGAGGCTCGTCTCCGGATCCGCCAGGGACTCGATCAGGCTGGTCGGCCGGGTGCTTTCGGCTTCGAGTTCGCGCAGCAACGCCTCGGGCAGGATCGGACGCGGATCGCCTTCCAAATCGGGCCGCGCTGCGACCTGATCGAAGGCCTCGAGTTCGCGGCGCAAATCTTCGGCGTTCAGGTCGGCGCGCAAAACTCCCGTGGCTCCGCAAAAACGCGCGATGGGCTCCGCCAGGGGATTTTCGTCCGGCACGAGCAAGTAGAGCCGCCGGTGGTTCGGGCTGGTCAGCCGCCGGATCGCCTCGTAGGGATTGCCGCCGGGCGCCGCCACGTCCAAAAGCAGGACGTCGTCGAAGCCGGAGGGCTCCACCAGGGCCGATTCGAGCCCCAGGGGCCCGGCCACCCGCCACCCGGCAAGACCCGCGAGGCGCTCGGCCAGCTTGTCGAAGAGCCGGCGATCGGAGGTAATCAACCGCACGGTGCGCTCGTTTCGTGCCATGGTCAAAGGATTCGGGGTCCGCGAAGCGGAGTGCTTCCCTCCGCGAACCCCAGCATGCCCCCCCCGCCCGCGGCCAGGCAAGGGCGGCTCACCCGGCTCCTGCGAGTTGGCCCGCCGCTGGACCGGTGGGGCGCCCCCCCCGGGTGCGTAGAGCTCGGTCCGCGCTCTCCCCTGCAAGCGTCGCTCCGCTCCACATACGCCCTTGCGGATCGAGTTGACCATACAAGCCGATCCGGAGACGGGCGGCGAGGACACCGCGGGGACCGTCGGATTGTCTTGGAGGGCGGGTCTCGCCCCCCCTAGGATCTGCGCGCCGAGGGCCGGCCCCGCGGGCTCCGCGCGGGCCCGGCGCCGCCCTCCTCCCGGGTCAGGGCGCGTCCCCTCGCCGGGCGGAGGCCCTTCGCACTCGATCACGACCCGCCCTGCCACCGGGCGATCCCTTTCCCCCAGCCCCACCGCCACGCCGTCCGTTTCCCCCGATGGGCGCGACTTTTTCGTTCCAGCGATTCGCCGCCACCGCGCTGATCCTGTCCGCCTCCTGGTTCGTGCTGTCCGGCAAGACGGACGCCATGTACCTGGCGATCGGGATCGGTTCTTCGCTGGTGCTGGCGGCCACCCTGGACGGCTGGCGGGACGGGCAGCGGATTCGCCCCCTGGCCTTGGCCGCCTTCCTGCCCTGGCTGGTGTGGCAGATCCTGCTCTCGAACCTGCGCGTGGCGCGGGTGGTCTTCGATCCCCGCCTGCCGATCCGCCCGACCTTTTTGCGGGTCGAGCCGGGGGTGCGCGGGGCCCGGGCCCTGACCACCGTGGGCGCGAGCCTGACCCTGACACCGGGCACCCTGACGGTCGAAGTGGATGAGCACAGCGTGTTCGTGCACGCCCTGGATGAACAATCGGTCAAGGACACCCGCGACGGGTTGATCCCGGGCCGCGTGGCCCGCTGCTACCGCGCGGACGAGCGCGCCGGAGGCCGGGGCCCATGATCACCTTCTTCGGGGCGGCGGCGCTCCTCGCCCTGGCTCTGACGATT
>JBJHAV010000261.1:2162-5477 GCA_050480685.1 Planctomycetaceae bacterium
GCCCTCAACGGCGTGGGCTCGCTCTCCGCGATCGTCATGCTCGCCATCGGGCTGGCCTACGACCGCGTGGACATGTTCGTGGACATGGTGCTCGCGCTGTTCGTGCTCAACCTGTTCACGACGTTGCTGATCGCGCGCTACGTGCGCGATCGGGCCGAACGCGAGGGCCCCCGGGCCGAAGGTTCACAGGGCGCCCGATGAACCTGCTCGACGTGATCGCCGTGGTCCTGGTGGCCGTGGGGCTGTTTTTCTCGGCCGTCTCCGCGATCGGTTTCGTGCGCTTGCCCGACGTGTTCTGTCGGCTGCACGTGACGGGGGTGCTGGAAACCATGGGCGTGCCCCTGGTGCTGCTCGGTGCGGCGTTCCACCTGGGGCCGCAGTTGGTTTCGCTCAAGCTGCTGCTGGCGATCCTGTTCCTCGCGATCACAAGTCCGCTGGTCGGGCACCTGTTGGCGCGCGCGGCCCTGGAGGCCGGGCACCGGCCCCAAAGCGTCGAGGACAAAAAGCAGTTGGAAGACCTGTTGGAGGAGGGCTCGCAGCGGCCCTCGGGAACGCCGTGATCCTGTTTTCCGCGGAGTTCCTGAGCCTCTTGTTGGCGGTCGTGGCCCTGTCGCTGGTGTTCGTGCGCGATCTGTTCGCCACGGTCGCCCTGCTGGCGGTCTTCAGCGCCCTCTTGGCCGCCCTCTTCGGGGTCATGGGCGCCGTCGACGTGGCCTTCATGGAAGTCGTGGTGGGCACCAGCCTCTCGACGGTTTTCCTGATCGGTCTGATGTGGTGGGTCGACCCGAAGAAACTGACGCGCTACCCCACGCGCTGGCGCCTCTTGGCCCTGGTGCCCTCCCTCGGCCTGGGCGCCTTCCTGGTCTGGGCGGTCGACGCCCTGCCGGCCTTCGGCGACCCGGCGGCTCCGGCCCACGGACACGTGGCGCCTTACTACCTCGAACACAGCGTGGCGGACATGGCCACGCCGAACGTGGTCGCCGCCGTCCTGGCGGATTACCGCAGTTTCGACACGCTGATCGAAGCCGCCGTGGTGGTCACGGCGGTACTCGCTTGTCTGCTGATTCTGAAGCACAGGGATGATCCGGTCGTATGAGAGCTTGATGCTGCGCACCTTCCTGGGGCCGCTGGTCCTGGTGCTGCAGTTCTTCGGCGTGTACGTGCTGCTGCACGGCCACTATGGGCCGGGCGGCGGTTTCGTGGCCGGCGTGCTCTTCGCGGCGTCGATGATCCTGCCGCGACTCGTGACCGAGATCCCGCGCGGCCGCTTCACGCTTTCGCCCCAGGGGGCGGCGATCATGGCCTCGATCGGGATCCTGATCTTCGCCGGACTCGGCATCTACCCGATGTTTTTCGGCCAGACGATGCTCGACTACTCGGCCCTGCCGATCGCCGAAGGGGCCGTCAAGCGGCGCTACCTGGGCATCTTGCTGATCGAGGTCGGTGTCACCATGGCTGTGGCCGGGGCGATGCTGGCCATCTTCTATGCCCTGGCCGGGCGTGTGGGCGGTGAACCCGCGGCACCGCCCGAGGAGCGCGCGGGATGATCGACTACCTGCTGGCGCGCGGCCCCTACCTGCTCTTCGTGGTGCTGGTGGTGGTGGCGATCTTCCTGGTGCTCTCCCACCGCAACCTGCTGAAGGCTGTGGTCGGGCTGTACCTGTTCCAGACCGCCGCCATCCTGCTCTTCATCGCGCTCAGTTTCCGCTTGGACGGCTCGGTGCCGATCGCGGCGGAGGGTCAGGTTCTGCACAACGCGCTGCCCCACGCGATGATGCTGACCGCAATCGTGGTCGGCGTGGCCATCCTGGGCCTGGCGATCGCGATCCTGCGGCGCCTGCAGGACGAAGAAGGCGAGATCGAGGAGTCCCCCCGCAAGGACATGCCGTGAGCGTCGCCGAGTCCAGCGTCAGCCAACTGCCGGTCCTGCTCTTCCTGGTGCCGTTCACCGCGGCCCTGGTTGCCGTGGCCCTGGGCTGGGTCGTGCGCGGATCGGCGCGCCTGATCGCCCTGGCTGCCCTGGGGACAACGGCGGTGCTCGCCACCCAAGCGATCTGGGAGGTGGCCCAAAACGGCCCCATGCGCCTGCCCATGGCCGCCTGGGCTGCGCCCCTGGGGATCGAGTTGGTGCTGGACCCCTTGAGCGCCTTCCTGGCGGCGGTGGTGGCCTGGGTGGCGCTGATCGGCGTGCTCGGCGCCGTGCCGCTGACGCGCCGCGAGTTGGCCGGACGCGAGACGGTGTATTACCCGACCGTGTTGCTGCTGATCGCCGGCCTGATGGGCATGTGCGTTTCCGGCGACCTGTTCAACCTCTACGTGCAGATCGAGGTGGCTTCCCTGAGCGCCTATGCGCTGGTAGCCGCCGGTGGGCGCGGAGCTCCCCGCGCCGGGATGCACTACCTGATCATCGGCAGCATCGGGGCGACCTTCTACCTGATGGGCGTGGCCTTCGTGTACGCGGCCACCGGCACCCTGAACATGGCCGACGCCGCCCAGCGTTTGCCCGATGGGGATCCGCGTTTGGTGCTGGCGGCCGGGATCCTGATGCTGGTCGGGCTCGGCACGAAGATGGCCGCGTTCCCCTTGCACCTGTGGATGCCCGAGGCCTACCGGCGCTGCCCCTCGGTGGCCGCGGTGCTGATGGCGGCCCTGGTGACCAAGGTCTCGGCCTACGCCCTGGTGCGTGTGCTCTTTTGGGTGCTGCCCCTGGGCGGCGCGGACACGCGTGTGCTGCTGCTCGACCTGTTGGCCTGGAGCGGCGCGATTTCGGTGATCTTCGGCGGCGCCATGGCCCTGGTGCAGAGCGATCTGCGGCGCATGCTCGCCTACTCCAGCCTGGCCCAGATCGGCATCGTCGCCATGGGCGCCTCCCTGGCCAGCGAAACCGGCCTGGCGGGCGCGGTGCTGCACCTCGGCGCCGACGCCCTGATGAAGGCGCTGCTCTTCCTGGCCGCCGCCGTGGCCCTCCTGCACTTCGGCGTGGAGCGTGTGAACCAGTTGCCCCGCCTGCGGGGACGCGCGCCGCTGACCTCCATGGCCTTCACCCTGGGCGGCCTGTCGCTGATCGGGATTCCGCCCCTGATCGGCTTCTTCGGCAAGTGGTACGTGCTGCGCGCCGCCCTGGAGGCCGAACGCTGGGGCCTGGTGATCGCCCTGGCCCTGGGCAGCCTGGCCACGGTCGGCTACGTGGCGCGCATCCTGGAACAGCTCTTCTACGCGCCGGCCCAGGACGAACCGCGCGACCCCGGCCGCGTGCCGGTGCCCGTGGCCGCCCTCCTGGTGCTCTGCGCGGCGCTGCTCGGCGCCGGTCTGTTC
>JBJHAV010000262.1:0-5456 GCA_050480685.1 Planctomycetaceae bacterium
ACCGAACGCAGTTCGATCTCATCCAGGCGCCGATCCGTCAGGGCGCCGAGCACGTCGCGCGGCGAAAAGGTGCCGACGATCGCGTCGAGACTGCCCTCGTACACGGGCAGGCGCGAGCGTTTGGTTTCGGCCGCCACGCGCAGGGCGGCTTGGATGCCCTCGGACAGGTCGCAGGCGTCGATCTCCGTGCGCGGAGTCATGATCGCGGCGGCGTCCAGGTGGTGCAGCTCCATGGCGTTGGCGACGATCTCCCGTTCCGCTTCGCCGAGCCCGCCTTCGATCTCCGAGTCGACGATCGCCTCCCGCAGGCCCTCGACGATCTGCCGCGTGCGGTGGGGCGCTTCGCGCACATCGAGGGCTTGGCGCGCCAGGCGTTTGCCGCCTTCGATCAGGTGCGCGAGCGGCGAGATCGGCCACTGGATGCGGTGGAAGAGCGGCAGCGCGGCGCGCAGGAAACGATCGCCGTGGCCGACCACCAGCACAGCCGGCAGCACCTCGCCCACGAGCACCAAGAGCGGCACGGCCAAAAGCACCGCGAAGAGCCCTTCCCCCCAGGTCAAAGCGTCGCCGCCGGCCACCGTCGCCAGGGCCACGAGGGCGAAGAGCAGCTCCGCCGTCAGCTTCAGGAGCCCGGCGCTGGTGGCCAAACGGTCGGGCTGTTCCAGCAGGCTTTCCAGGCGCTCCCGTCGCCGCGAGGGCGCCATCGGGGCCAGCACCCGGGAGGGCAAGGAGCGCAGCAGGGCCAGCCGCAAAAGGGCGGCCGCGGTCGACAGCCCCAGCAAAAGGCCGAGGGTCACGAGGGGCCAGAGCGCCAGGGCGCCCCCGGCTTCGAGGGCTGGGGGCAGGCCGGCCAGGGTCGGGCCCGGGGCGGAGCCGAGGGCGAGCCCGAGCAGGGGCGATGGTTCGGGGGGCTGCACGGAGGGGGCGAGGGCGGCGGCGGGGGGCTTGGGCCGCCGCCGAGGGTTTCCAGGGTAGCGCACGGGGTGGCGCCCGGGATCGGCCGATCGGCCCCCCGGGGGGAGGGCGGCCGGGGCCCGCCGCCAGGGTGGATTTCCCGCGACCGATGGGGGCGGGTCCGGGCGCACCCGGGCGTGCGGGAACGATCACCTGGGACTCGCGGGACCCGTGGGCGGCACCGGCGGGGGAGCGGAGCGATCGACGGAAAGGTTTGTGCGGAAAGGGCTTGTGGCGTTGTTTGGCGCTTTCGTCGAGTTTCGGCACGGTCCCTGCACACCCAAGGGCATGGACCTTCCCCCTCGGTTCGTACCCCGCCCGGCGGCTCCGCTCCCCACGGCCCCACCTCTGGGGCGCCCCCGTCCGCCCGTGGGCACCGCCCGGGTGGATGCCCAGGGAGCCCAGCGGACGAAGGATCCCCGCCGCCCCGGCCTTGCGAGCGCGTCCGATCGCCAGGCGACGGACCTGATGTTGGCGTTCCGCGAAAGCGGCGATCCGCGCGACTTCGAGGCTCTCTACGCGGCGACCCAGCACGAGGTCGAACTCTGGGTGCGCTCCCTGATCGCGCGCTCCGGTGCGGGTCCCGAACCCGCGGAACTGGTCCAGGAGACCTTTCTGGCGGTGTTTCGCTACCCGCATTCCTTCCGGGCCGAACACGGGGCCAGCTTCCGGGTATGGGTGCGCACGATCGCGGGCAATGCCCTGCGGCGTTCCCGTCGGCGCGGGGCTCGCCCGGTCTTTCAGGATCTGCCCAGCGGCCCGGCCGAGCCCGAGGATCGCGCCCCGGGTCCGGCGCGCTGCGCCGAGGAGGGCGAGGCCCGTGTGCACCTGGAGCAGGCCTACCTGATCCTCCTGGCCGCCCTCGCGGCCGGGGCGCAGGGGCTCTCCGAACGCGATCAGCGGGCGCTCTTCCTGGTGGACCACGAGGGAAACAGCCACGCCGAAGCGGCCCAGCGCCTCGGTGTGCGCGCCGCCAACCTGAAGATGATCCTGTTCCGCGCCCGGCGCCGCCTGATGGCGCATGCGATCCAGGCCCTGGGGGTGCGGGGCTGCAAGGCCGACCTCAAGCGCTCGCGCACCCCTGCTCGCCCTGTCGCGCTCGCCACGCGTTGATCGCGAGGACGCGGGGGCCGCGCACCCCGGCGGGCTAGAACCCCGACGTTGCCCTATCTCGCGACGAGTCGCCACTGCGGGGCCCATTCGGGCCGCTCCGTGCCGACTCGTCGCGATCGATGGCAACCTCGGGCTTAGACTGCGGCCCCATGGGCCCTACTTTCGATGCGAGCGGGAAAACGCCGGTCGACCTGTTGGTCGCGGGTGCGGCGGAACTGGCCACGCCGGAGGGCAGGACACCGCTCGGCGGTGCGGACCTCGGCCGCATACGCCTCGTGCCGGACGGCGCCGTGGCCGTGCGCGACGGGGTGTTCGTCGCGGTCGGTCCGCGCGCGGAGCTGGAAACGAAGTACGCGCCCGCGCGCGTGTTCGATGCGGGCGGCGGAACGCTGGTGCCCGGCTTCGTCGACGCGCACACCCATCCGGTGTTCCTCGGCACGCGCGAGGACGAGTTCGAACGGCGCACACGCGGCGAAAGTTACGTGGAGATCGCCGCCGCGGGCGGGGGCATCCTCTCCAGCGTGCGCGGCGTGCGCGCGGCGTCGCCCGCGGCGCTGCTCGACGCCCTATTGGTGCGCCTCGATCGTTTCCTCGAACACGGCACCACGGTGGTCGAGGCCAAGAGCGGCTACGGCCTGTCCTTGGCGGACGAACTCAAGTGCCTGCAAGTTTTGGCGGAGGCCAGGCGTTTGCATCCGGTGGAGCTCGTGCCGACGTTCCTCGGCGCCCACGACGTGCCGCCCGAGTACCGCTCCGACCGCGGGCGGTACTTGGATCTGTTGCTGGAGGAAATGCTGCCCGCCGTGGCCGAAGCGGGGCTCGCCGAATACGCGGATGTGTTCACCGAGGCGCATGTGTTCGGCCTGGAGGAATCCAGGCGTTTGATGCTGCGCGCGCGGGAGCTGGGCTTCGGCCTGCGCCTGCACGTGGATCAACTCACGCCCCTGGGCGGCGCTGAGTTGGCGGCGGAACTCGGCGCCGCCAGCGCGGATCACCTGGAGTGTGTTTCGCCGCGCGGCATCGAGGCCTTGGCCGCCGCGGGCACGATCCCGGTGCTCTGTCCGATGGTGCCGCTCTTTCTGCGCCAGGAACAGGAAGTCCCCGCGCGGGACATGGTGCGCGCGGGGCTCGCGCCGGCTTTGGCCACGGACTTCAATCCGGGGAGTTGTTACGCCCAGAGTTTGCCCGAGGCGATGACCTGGGGCGCGCTGCGCCTGCGTTTGAGCGCCGCCGAGTGTTTGACGGCCGCGACCCTGAACGCGGCCTGCTCCCTGGGGCGGGGCGATCGGCTGGGCAGTTTGGAGCCGGGCAAACAGGCGGACGTGGTTGTGCTCGACGTGCCCGACCATCGGCACCTGGTCTACGAGTTCGGGCGCAATCCGGTGCGTGCGGTGGTCGTGCGCGGCGAGGTGGTTTTGGAGCGCACGCCGCTCGCCGTGCCGCGGCGGAGGTCCTGATGGAAGCCGGCGGGGAACGGGCGGCGGCGGCGGGCTCGCCGGGGCTCGGGCCCTGGTTGGCCCTGGCCCTGGCCGTGCTCCTGGCTCCGGCCCTCGGCAGGTGGCTGGCCCCCGCCGGCGCGGCGGACGAAGCCGCTTCCGCGTACCAGCAGCGCCGTGTGCAGGTGACCCTGGCCACGGGGCGCGTGCCGAGCCTGGACCACGTGCTGGCGGCGCCGGAGGTGGCGCGGGTGCCTTGGCCGGCGGCATTCGCCGGGATGCTCTCCCTCGGGCTGGAGTTTTCCCTGGTGCGGGGGGAGGGGGATCCGGCCCTGGGCGGGCGCGGCGAGGCGGAGGTGCGGCGGGTGCTGGCGCGTGTGGGGCCCTGGACGGCGGGGATCGGGGCGCTGCTTTTGGGTCTCGCGGCGGCGCTGTTCGTGCGCCTGGGGCCCGGGCGGAGCTGGTTCGCGCCCGTCGCCGTGCCCTGGGTGCCCGCGCTGGCTGCCCTGGCCATCGCCCTGGACGGCGGCACGCTTTTGGCGGCCCGGCCGGGGGCATTGGATACCGCCATGGCTGCCCGGGGTGCGTTGGCCGGTTGCCTGGCGCTATTTTTCCTGGCCCTGGGCGCGCGGCAGCACCTGGATGCCCTGGCGGCCGGGTTGGCGGGGGGAGCGCTGCTCGGTTTGGCGGCGCTTTTGTGGGCACCGGCCCTGCTTTTGGCCCTGCCCGTGGCGGTCGCCTTCGGGCTGGCGGCGGCCTGGGAGCCGGATGCGGAGGGCGCGCGCGCCCGGCGCCGGGCCGGGCTGTTGACCCTCTTGGCGGCGGCGGTGGTGGTGCTCATGCCCGCCGAAGCGAGCGTTTGGAACGGCGTCGAGCCGAGTTCGCTGCTGGTGCTCGGCCGGCCCGGGATCGGCTGGCTCTTGGCCCTGGCCGGGGGGCTTTGGGTGCTCGATTGGGCCGCGCGGGCCGGGCTCGGGCAGCGCGCCGCGGCGGGCTGGGCCTTCGCTCTGGTCGCAGCCGTGGCCGCCTTTTTTCCGGGGCTCTGGCCGGGTTTGCTGGCCTGCTTCGACCGCTCGGCGCTGCCGCCCGAGCCGCTCGTGCGCCATCTGCTCGCCGGCCCCGCAGGGGTGCGTACGATGCTCGCCGCCCTGCTTCCGATGCTGGGCTTTTTCACGTTGGGGCTGGCCCTTCGCCAGCGTTGGCCGGGCCTCGCGCTGCTCTCCATTGGCGCGCTTCTTCTCGGAGTCGCGAACTGGGTGCCCGGCTCCGGCGGCGCCGTGCAGCCCCTTTCCGCTCCCTTGGGCGCGCTGCTGCTCGTGACCGTTGTTTTGCGCGTGGGCCAAGGGTGGAAGCTCGCCATTCGCGGTGCTGGCTTCGCGGCCCTGCTCGGCCTCTCCCTTTCGAACGCGCTGCCACAGCTCGGCTCCCACTCCGGGCCCGGGGCCGAGGTGCGCGCGGTGGCTTTCGACGATCTGCGCTCCGGTTTGCCGAGCCCCGGCCCGTGGAACGCGCCCGAGGCCGCGCCCGATTGGGGGATTTTGGTGCCGGTGGAGCACGCCCCGGCCTTGGCTTTGCGCGCCAGGCGGCCGCCGATCCCGTGGCCCGTGGGGGAGCGGCCTTCCCTAGGGGAAACGGCGCGCCTGGCGGCGGCTGCTTCGGCCCGTTTTCTGTGGGTCGACGGGGAGCATTTGGAGCTCGCGCCGCCGGAGTTGGCGGGGCATGTGGGACCCCTGGGCGTGCGGGTGAGTGCGGGCGAGGACTGGGGGAGCTTCGAGCTGCTCGGCCGGCATGCCACGGACGATCCGGCGCGGGCCCACAGCCTGTGGCGCTTTCACCCCGCCCCCTCCCGCCCCACCCTCCGTCCCCACTGAGCCGGTGGGTGGAGACGGTGCCTGGCGCCAACTCCTCCCCCCCCTCCCCCGTTGACGTACCGGCGTCCGCCGGTCCGTCAAC
>JBJHAV010000263.1:0-5443 GCA_050480685.1 Planctomycetaceae bacterium
GGGCCTCGGCCGCGCCCTGGCCCGCCACGGCCTCCTCGGGATCGCCGTTTGCGCCCCGGCGCCGGCGCCCCGGCTCGGGCCCGCGGAGCGGGAGCTTCTGGCCGCCCTTTCCGCCAGCCCGCGCCTCCGGGCGCGCTCCGAGGGCGGCACCCTGGAGCTGTGGCACGCCGCCGCGGCGCGGGGCGACCTCCCCGGGCGGGCCGAGCGTTTGGCCGACGAAGCCGCCCGGGCGGCCCGGGAGCGCCACGGCTGCCGGGGCTGCCCGACCCCCTGCGGGGTGGTCTTCGATGCGGGCGGTGGGCCCAAACGCGCCCACTTCGGCGCCACTCAGGCCCTGGCCCGGGCGGTCGGGGCCCAGTCCCTCGAAACCCTGCTCGGCGTGCTCGAAACCTGCGATCGTTGGGGCGTCGACGCCCTGGAGGCCGGCGCCGTGCTGGAGTTGGAAGCGGGCGGCGAGCCCCTGACCCAGGCCCGGGCCGCCGGGCGCATCGAAGAGCTCGCCCGCTTCGGCGAAACCGCGGGGGTGGCGGCACGGGGGGCGGCGGCTCTGTCGGCCGAACTCGGACGGCCCACGACCCTGGCCCGGGGCCGGGCGGCGCGGGCGGAAACCGGGTTTGCCGCCCGGCTGGCGCGCCTGGCCGCGGCCGGGGGCACGGACCCCCTGCGCGCTTTCCCGGCGCTGATCGAAGGGGCCGAACCCGACGAACTCGCCCGCCTGGCGCCCGGCCACGAATGGTCCGAGGCGGACGGCCGACCGGAGCGGCCCGAGGGCAAGGGGCGCCTGCTCTGGTGGTTCGAAAACCTGGCCGCGGCCGGGGATGCCACCGGCTTTTGCGCCTTTTCGGCCGCGGGGCTCCTGGCGGACGGTCTGGCCGACCTGGACCGCCTGGCCCGCTGGACCGCGCCGGGCATCGAGGACGGAGCGGCCTATGCCCGGGCCGGCGCGCGTGTGGCCTTTTGGCGCGCGGCCCTGGATCTTTGGCGGGGCGGCCGGGAGGGCCACGGGGCGGGCTGGTCGCCAGGGGAGGGCGACGGCCCGGAGGCCAGCGACGCCCGGGACTTGGCCGAGCAGTGGGCCCACTACCGCGAACTGCGCGGCCTCGAAGTGTCTTCCGCCGCCGGGTTGGGCGCGGTCGGCGCCGCACGGGCCGGCCGGGAGCGGGCGCCCGGATCGCCGGTTGCGCGGGCGGAGCCCGCCCCCGCAGCCCTTGGCATCGGAGCCCAAGGGCCCCTGGCCCAGGCCCTCGGGCTCGCGCCCGGTGGTGTGCTCGAGTTCACCTGCCCGCTGCCCTGCACCCTGGAGGAGCTGCTGCGGCGTTTGGCCGCCGCCCAACCGGGGGCGGCCGAGTTGCTCCTCGACCCCGGCGCGCGCCCGCGGCCCAGCGCTTGGCGCGCGGGGCGGCGGCTCTTGGCCGGCGATTCGGTTTCGGCCGGCGAGCGGATCGAACTGGTGCTGGCCCTCTCGGGCGGTTGATCCGCTCGCCGGCCTAGGCCCTCAGTTCGGCTGCGCCTCTGCGCCGGTCTGGGGCTGACGCTGGCCGACCCTGCGCAGCAGGGAGGAGGCCGCTTCCAAGGTGCGCTCGGCTTCGCTGAGCCGTTCGCGGGTCTCTTCGTAGGTGCGCGAACCCAGATCGAGGCGGCTTCGCAGTTCCTGGACCTCCTGCTCCAAGCAGGCCGTGCGGTCGCGCAGTTCCCCGCCCTGCTGTTCGAGCCGCGCCTGTTCGGCTTCGAGGAACACGATGCGCTCGGCGCGCGCTTCCAGTTCCCGGCTCGCAGCGACGGCTTCGGTCTCCAAACGCTCGACCTCGTTGCGCGAGCCTTCGGCTTCGCGCCGCGTGTCCTCCAATTCGGCGCGCACTTCGTCCAGGTGCGCGGCGGTCGATTCGAACCGGGCGCGCGCCTCGGTCAACTCGACGCGCAGGTCGTCGATCTCGCTGCGGGTGGATTCCAGGTCCCCACGGGCTTCCTCGAAACGGCGCTCCGCGTCGCGGCGCGCTTCGCTTTCCGCGTCCAGTTGGCCCACGAGACCGCGGCGGGTCTCTTCCGCCTCGGACAGCTCACCGCGGGACATTTCGAGCGCTTGGCGCGTTTCCTCCAGGCGGGCTCGGGTTTCGGCCAACTGCGGGCGCAGGAGGTCGAGGGCGGCGATGCGCGAGGTCAAAAGCTCGGCTTCGTCGGCGTGACGCGCGCGCTCACTGTCGAGGGCGCGCTGGGCGCTTTCGATTTCCTGGCGAGCTTGGCGCACCGCGGCTTCTTCGTTTTCCAGCCGGGGCTCGAGTTCCTCGACCCGTGTGCGCAGCCTGGCGATTTCGCCGAGCAGCTCTTCAGCGCGCCGACCGTGGGCCTCGGACTGGCCTTGCAGATCCGCTTGCAACTCGGCCAACTCGGCTTCGAGTTCGTCCGCGCGCTCCGACCGGGCGCGCACCGCGGCGATCTGGCGCGCGGTCTCCTGCTCGAGGGCCAGGTGGCGCTCGCGCCACAGTTCCAGTTCGGCCTCCAGTTCGCGCGTGGACGGCTCCGCCTCCAACTGCTTGGATTCGCCCAGATCAGCCAACCGCGCGGTCAGGGTGTCGATCAGCTCCTGCTGGCGGGTGATCTCCGCGCGCTTGTCGGCGGCCAGGGATTCGAACCGCCGCTCCCAACCTTCCAAGTCCACAGGCTCGGGCAAGGTGTCCCCCTTCGAGCGGGCCGTCGTGCTCGGCTCGCCTTCGATGTCCTCGCGGGAGAGCGCGCGGGCCTCGGATTCGAGGTCGATCGCCTGGACTTCGATGTCGTCCCCGGCGAGCCAACCCAACCCGTCCTCGTCGTTGGTGTTCGAGGGGGCGGCAAAGGCTTCGGCCGGCGTTTCGACGGCCACGGGGGCCGCGGCCTCGGGCGCCGCGCCGCCGCATCCGAGCACGGCGCTGCGCAAACGCATGCCGGTCTGGGCCAAGCCGCTGGTGGTCTCCGCGTCCATGCTGCCCAGGCGCGCGAACAGGCGCCGCATGCGCTCTTCGAGGGTGCCGTAGGCGGCCAGGCGCTCCTGGACCTTGGCGACCCAGTGGGCTTCACGGGCCGCAAGTTGCGAGCGGAAGCGGCTTCGGGTCAGGGCGGATGAAACGACGGCGGCCAAGGAGGCCGCGGCGACGGCGAGCGCGATCGCGATGGAAACGGGCATGGTGGCGGCGGTGTCAGGGCCAGGTGAGCACGAGGAGGACGCCGGGTGATCGACCCATGGCCCGTGGGATCTGGAGCCGATCCCGCCCCCGCGGGCCGCCAAGTCCCAGCCGCCGCACCGCCAGCACCGCCAGCACCGCCGCGGCTCTCCCCCCGCGCGCGGGCCCACCACCCCCGCCCTCCGCCCCCAGGACCGGCCCGGCGGGGGAGGGTTTCCCGTTGTGTCAGCGGGTGGGGGAGGCGGGGGGCTTCGGGGGGGAGCCGCGCAGGGCGGTGCCGAGCACGTGCCAGGCGGCGCGCCAGATCTCCTTGCGGTTGATCTTGCTCTGGCCGTGGCGCCGATCCGTGAAGAGGATCGGGGTTTCGCCGATGCGGAAGCCGGCGCGGTGCACCCGCCAGACCATTTCCTCGAGGAACGAATAACCGGACGAACGCACGGCGAAGGGGTCGACTTCCTCGAGCACACGGCGCGCGTAGCAGCGGTAGCCGCTGGTGCAATCGCGCACCGGCAAACGCAACAGCGCGCGGGTGTAGAGGTTCGCGAAGGCCGAGAGCAAACGGCGATGCCAGGGCCAATTGGCGATGCCGCCCCCGGGCACGTAGCGCGATCCGATCATCAGATCGTGGTCGGCCATGCCGGCGAGCAGGTCGGGCAGGCGATCGGGGTCGTGGCTGAAGTCGCAATCCATGGTCACGACCTGCCCATAACCGCGCTCCAGGGCCCAGCGGAAACCCGCCAGGTAGGCGCTGCCGAGCCCCAGCTTGGCGCCGCGCTGGAGCAGCATCAGCCGCGTTTCGCTCTCCCCAGCCCGCTGGACCAAATCGCCCGTGCCATCGGGGCTGCCGTCGTCCACCACCAAGATCTCGACCCCGGCGTCCTGGGCGAGCACACGCTCGGCCAGGGGCAGCACGTTTTCGGCCTCGTTGTAGGTGGGTAGGACGACCAGGGTGCGCATGGGGGAGGGGGAGCCGCGCGGCGCGCCCGGGAAGCGTAGGGGCAGGGCGGGTGGTTGTCACCCGTCGGGGAACCCGGGCGGGCCGATGTGGGCTTTCGGACTGTGGAGGTCGGGGGCCAAAGGGCGATAGCCTCTGCGCTTGCGAACGCCATGGCCGACCTCCTCCTGATCAAAACCGGCGCCCTGGGCGACGTGTTGCGCACGACCTCGATCCTGCCGGGCCTGGCGGCCGTGCGGCCGGACTTGCGCGTGGTCTGGCTGACGGCCCCGGGGGCGGTCGATTTGGTGCGCCACCACCCCCGGGTGG
Organism: Planctomycetaceae bacterium; assembly: GCA_050480685.1. Lineage (GTDB taxonomy): Bacteria > Planctomycetota > UBA1135 > UBA1135 > JBJHAV01. The sequence continues at coordinate 4,420 of JBJHAV010000263.1, forward strand.
CGGAGGTGATCGCGGTCGACCCCCGCGACCGGGGCGCCCTGGAGGACCTGGGAGCCAGGTTGGCCGCACGCTGGCCCGCCGGGCCCGCCCGGGTCATCAGCCTGGATGACGAGCTGCCCCTGTGTGCCCTGGCCTCCCGCCTGGCCGCGCCCTGGGAGCGCCCCGGCGTGCTCTCGGGCGCCTACCTCGACCGGCCGGCCCCCTTGGGCAGCGGCGAGCGGCGCTACACCCCCGACGTGGGGCCCTGGTTCGACATGGGGCTCTTAAGCGTGTTCGGCAAGGCCGAGGCCGACCGGCGCAAGATCGCCAACCGCCAGAGCCACGCGGCGATTTACGCCGACATGCTCGGCATCCCGATGGGGCAGCCGGAGTTGCCGCTGCCCGGCGTCCACGCGGAGTTCGGCGCCCGTTTCCTGACTGGCCCGGCCGGGGACCTGCCGCGGCCCCTGGTGGGGCTGAACACCGGGTCGGGCGGGCGCTGGGAGTCCAAGAAGTTGCCGCTTGAGCGAACCGTCGAACTCGCCCTGGCGATCGACCGCGCCCGCGGCGGTCAGGTCGGTTTCTGTTTGCTCGGCGGGCCCGAGGAGGCCGAACGCAACCGGCGTTTGGCCGAGGCCTTGGCCGCGGCCCAGGTGGCCTGCGTCGACACGGGCACGGACAACAGTCTGCTCGACTTCACGGCGATCGTGGACGGGCTCGACCTGTTGATTACCAGCGACAGTTTGGCCCTGCACATCGCGGTGGCCCGCCGCGTGCCGGTGCTGGCTTTTTTCGCGCCGACCTCGGCCGCGGAGATCGAACTCTATGGCCGCGGGCGCAAGGTGGTGAGCACGGCGCCGGACTACTGCTCCTACGCCAAGGATGCGGACACCTCGACGTTGACGGTCGAGCGGTTGCTTCCCCCCGCCCTCGAGCTGCTCGATCGAGAGCGCGCCGGGCTGGGTGAGCGGTCCGCGGGTCTTCCCTAGGGGAAAGCTCCCATTCGGCGGGGAGTGCGGGGACGTCGAACGGTGCGGGGTTCCCC
>JBJHAV010000264.1:0-5435 GCA_050480685.1 Planctomycetaceae bacterium
GCGCTGGTAGAGGGCACCGCGGAAGGGCTCTTCGAGCCCACCGAGCAACTCCACCAGAAGCCTCTCCAACACCAGCCGTTCCGTGAGCTCGGCGGCTGACGGCGCGCTCTCCTCGCGTGCGGCGAAGGCCCGCTGGGCTTCCCCCGCCGCCCGGTGGCGGTCCCGTTCGAGACGCCGCCAAACGGTGCGCCGAAGGACCGTGCGCAGCCACGGACGCAGGGGCCGATCGGCCCCGGGAGGACGCCGGAGGGCCACCAGGACGGCTTCCTGCACCACCTCGTCCGCCCCGTGGGCGTCCTTCAGGAGGGACAGGGCCAGGGAACGCATCCACCCCCGCTCACCGAGCAGGGATTCCACCGAAAGGCTGTGGGTCGGGTTGTGCATCACGTCGGACAGGCCCTAGCTGCCGCGGCGAGACCGAGCGTTGGCGAAAAAATCGCGGAAGCCGAGCCCCACCTGCCCCGGGCGCGGGATGCGCTCAGGCGGAGGACGGTTCGCCGGGGGCTCGCTCCGGGTCCGTGTGACCCTGCACCGCCGGCTTCTCGGCCGCCGAATCCTCTGCCGTCTGCGCTTGTCGGGCGCGCTCCCCGAGGACTGCGGCGGCGACCAGGTCGCCGGCGACGTTGACCGAGGTGCGGCTCATGTCGAGGATGCGGTCGACGCCGATCACCAGGGCGATGCCGCTGGCCGGGATGCCGACGGAGCCGAGCAGCATGGCCAGGATGACGATGCCGATGCCCGGAGTTCCGGGGCTGCCCACGGAGGCTCCGACCGCGAGCACGACCACCAGCAGCAGGGCCGGCAGGCCCACCTCGACCTGGTAGACCTGGGCCAGGAAAATCGTCGCGACCACCTGGTAGAGGGCCGTGCCGGCCATGTTGAGGGTCGTGCCCAGGGGGATGATGAAGTTGGCGGTGGCGCTGGGCACACCTAAGCGCGCTTCGGCGGTGCGGATGCTGGTGGGCATGACCGCCGCGGAACTGGAGGTCGAGAAGGCCAGCAGCAGCACTTCGCGGGTCGCGCCGAGGAAGGCCAGGGGCGAGCGCCGCAGGAAGAGCCCGTAGATCGCCAGGTAGAGGCCCATCACGAACAACAGGCCGAGCAGCACGCAGCCCACGTAGGCGCCGACGCCGAGGATCGCTTCGAGGCCCAGGCGGCTCGTGATCTGCGCCAAGAGGCCGAAGACCGCGAAGGGCACCAGCAACATGGCCCAGCGCACGACGACCATGGTGACTTCCTGCACGGCGCCGAGCAGGTCCACCAGGAGGCGCGCGCTGCGCGAAGGCACGGCCAGGAGCGCCAGGCCCAGGAGCAGCGCGAAGAGCACCACCTGGGTCATGTTTTGCTCCAGGCCCGCGCGCAGGGGATTGCTGGGGACGAGTTCGACCAGGCGCGTGGGGAGTTCCGCCAGGCCGGGCGGCGCGGCGGCCGGGCGCTCCGCGGGCGCGGGTTCGGCCCCCGGGCTGGGCCCGACGAGTTCGGTCGCGGCACCGCCGTCGAGCCCGACAAGCAGGGCGCTGTCCACGTAGTCCCCGGGCCGCAGCAGGAGGGCCACCGCCAAACCGATCAGCACCGCGGCCAGGGTCGTGGCGAGGAAAAAGCCCACCACGCCAAGGCCCGTGCGCTTGAGCGCCTCGGCGCTGTCCCCGGCCGCCATGCCCAGCACGATCGAGGCGATCACCAGCGGGATCACGATCATCTGGATCAGGGCCAGAAAGAGCGTGCCCGGCAGGGCCAGCCAGCCGGTGATGACCTGGGCCGCGGCCGGCTCGACCAGACCGGCCCCGGGCCCCAGGGTCCAACCGGCGCCGAGCCCGGCCCCCATGGCGACCAAAACCTGCAGCCAGAGCCGGGCGCGTACGAAACCGCGCAGTTCCCGGTGCAGGCGTCGCAGGTTCTTGGGGTGCAGCCGATCGAGGGAGTCGCCGATCATGGTCCCGCGCCAGGGTAGCGTATGGCCCCGGGTCAGCCCCGTGCCTGCCCGTGCCGACCCCGGGCGCCGGCCCGCCCGATCGGCTAACCTCTTCGCCCCATGATCGCCTTTAGCGACGTCGACAAGGGCTTCGGGCGCCAGGCGCTGTTGCTCGGCGCTTCCTTCCAACTCGATCCCGGCGAAAAGGTCGGGCTCGTGGGCCCCAACGGTTCGGGCAAATCGACCCTCTTCCGGCTGCTGGTCGGCGAAGAAGCGCCGGATGGGGGCGAGATCAGCGTGCCCAAGCGGCTCTCGATCGGCTACTTCCGCCAAGACGCGGCGGACGCGAGCGGGGTTTCGGTGCTGGACGCGGCGATCTTCGGCAGCGGGCGGCTCGGGGAACTGCACCGGGAGCTCGGGGAGCTGGAGCGCGCCCTGGCGGACCCGGATCAGGCGGAGCGCATGGAAGCGCTTTTGGAGCGCTTCGGCGAGGTGCAGGGCGACTACGCGCACCTGGGGGGCTACGAACTCGAAGCCCGCGCCCAAGAGGTGCTCGCCGGCCTGGGCTTCACGTCCGAGCAGGTGGCCGGCGACATCGGCGCCCTTTCGGGCGGTTGGCGCATGCGTGTGGCCATGGCCCAGGTGCTGATCGGCCAACCGGACGTGCTGCTCCTGGACGAACCGACGAACCACCTGGACCTGGACGCGATCGTCTGGCTGCAGGACTTCTTGCGCGCGAGCAAGTCGACCGTGCTGATGACCTGCCACGACCGCGACTTCATGAACCGTGTCGTGACCCGCATCCTGGCGATCGACGCGGGCGAGGTGATCGGCTACAGCGGGGACTACGACTTCTACGAACGCGAACAAGCCCTGCGCGCCCAACGCGAGGAAGCGGCCTTCGCGCGCCAGCAAAAGATGCTGGAGAAAGAGGAGCGTTTCATCGCGCGCTTCGAAAAACACGCCGCCAAGGCGGCCCAGGTGCAATCGCGCGTCAAGAAGCTCGAGAAGATCGAAAAACTCGAACCTCCCAAGCGGCGGGTGCTCGTGCCCTTCGAGTTCCGCGAGCCGCCCCGCTCGGGCAACGACGTGGCCACCTTGAAGGGAGTCTGCAAACGCTACGGCTCCACGGTGGTCTACGACGGTCTTGACCTGGAGATCAAACGGGGCGAGCGCTGGTGCGTGATGGGCGTCAACGGCGCGGGCAAGTCAACCCTGCTCAAGATGGTCGCGGGCGCGATCGAACCCGACGCGGGCCAGGTCAAGCTGGGGGCGAGCTTGAAGCTGGGCTACTTCGCGCAGAGCGCGCTGGAAGTGCTCGATCCGAACCTCACCGTCTGGCAGCAAATCGACCAGGCCTTCCCGGCTGCGACGATCCCCTCGAAGCGCACGCTGCTGGGCGCCTTCGACTTCCCCGGCGACGAAATCGAAAAGCCGATCCGAGTGCTGTCGGGCGGCGAGCGTTCGCGCCTGGTGCTGGCCCAGATGCTCTTCGATCCGCCCAATTTCCTGGTGCTCGACGAGCCGACCAACCACCTGGACCTGATCACCAAGGAGATGCTCATCCGCACGCTGCGGGACTTCGGCGGCACGATGCTGTTCGTGTCCCACGACCGCACGTTCCTGCGGGGGCTCTCGACCCATGTGCTGGACCTCTCCGCCGGGACGCCGGAGCGCCGCGAACCGAGGCCGTTCCCGGGGTCCTATGTGAAGTGGGTGGAGCACACCGGACGCGAGGCCCCCGGCGTGCACGCCTGAGCGGGCTCGGGCCCTCTCGGTGATGAAGGGGGGGATAAGGGGCGCACAAGTTTGGGCTCTTGGTGCGGCGGAGGCGTTCGGCGAGGGCAGACTGGCGGGGACGGATACGGACCGCCACAGCCCCACGCACCCATGCAGCACCGAACGTTCCTCGCCGGCTCGATCCTTTGGCTCTTCCTGGCCGCCCTATCCCTTGCGGGCGACACGCGCGCGGAGGGCCCCTGGGCGACCGGGGTCGTTTTCCTCGACGAGGACCGTGACGGCTTGCGCGGCGAAGCGGAGCCGGGCCTCGTAGGAGTGCTCGTCTCCAACGGTGTCGACGTAGTCGCCACGGACGAAGCCGGCCGCTACCGGATCCCCATGGCCGCGGCCCGGGCCCTGTTCGTGATCGAGCCGCGCGGCAAACGGGCACCGCTCAGCCCACAGAACCTGCCCCGATTTTTCCACCCCTTCGAACCCGCGGACGGGCCGCCGACCTCGGACCTGGAGGTCGACTTCCCGTTGATCCCACGTGCGGAGCCGGATGAGTTCGAGGTGCTGCTGATCGCCGACCCCCAGCCTTACCACCTGGGCGAGGTGGATCACTACGCGCGCCGGGTGATCGCGGAGCGCATCGGCGAACCACAAGCGTTTGCGCTGATCCTCGGGGACCTCGTCGGCGACGATCTGGATCTATTCGAACCCCTCAACCAGGTACACGCCCAACTCGGTTTCCCGATCTACAACGTGGTCGGCAACCACGACCTGGACTTCACTTCGACCGACGACCTCGGTTCCAAACGCACGTACCGGCGTGTCTACGGACCGACGGACTACGCCTTCCAGTACGGCCCGCGCACTTTTTGATCCTCGACACCGTGCGCTGGAAAGGTTTCGACGGGTACCACTCCTCCGGCCGCATCCGCACCGGCAACTACGAGGGCGGTTTGCTCCCGGAGCAGTTGGCCTTCATCGCCAATTACCTGTCGCGGGTGCCGGCCGAGGAGTGGGTCGTGCTCGCAATGCACATTCCGCTGGTCGGAAACCAGCAGCACCAGGTGCCCCAAACCGCTGAGCTGCTGCACCTCTTGTCGGAGCGCCCGCGCACCCTCTCCCTGTCGGGCCACACCCACTGGCAGCGGCACTGGTTCCTGGGGCCGAACGGCCTGGAGGCGGATCGGGGGGAGGCGGTGCACCACCACTTCAACGTGGGCACGGCCTCGGGTTCCTGGTACAGGGGAGCGCTGGATCCGTGGGGCTTGCCCGCGGCGACCATGGGCGACGGAACACCTCCGGGGACTTCGGTGCTCCGCCTAGGAAATGAGGGCTACTCCATCGCCTACCGGGCAGCCGGGTTCCCGGCTTCCTTGCAGATGCACCTGCATGCACCGAAGCCCGCGCCGGGTGAGGAGTTTTGGGTCAACGTCTACAACGGGCACGCGCACAGCGACGTGCGCTGGCGTCTAGGTGAGGATTCCGAGTGGAGTGCCATGGGGCACGTGATCGGGCCCGATCCCCACTTCGTCGAGCAACGCGAGCGAGAAGCCGCCCATCCCCACGGGGGTCGGCGTCTGCCGGAGCCGGCGATGTGCATGCACCTTTGGAGCGCGACGTTGCCGGAGGAGTTGGCTGCGGGTGTGCACGGGATCGAAGTGCATGCGCGCGATCCGCGCTACGGACTCGACGTGCGCGCCTGGCACCTTGTGCGAGTGCCGTCCCGCTGAGCACTGCCGGGGGTGGGGACGGTGCCAGGCGCCAACTCCTCCCCCCCTCCGCGGGTAACGAC
>JBJHAV010000265.1:0-5432 GCA_050480685.1 Planctomycetaceae bacterium
ATCCACAGCACCAGCGGCAGACCCAGGAGGGCCAAGAGTCCCAGGGGCTCGGCGAACACGTGGGACCAAACTAGCCTGCCGCCCTCCCGAGCCGCAAAACGCTTCGGGGGCGCGGACCCTTGGCCCGCATCCGGTGCGGGCTTGCGGCCCGCCCCCCACGCCCTTGCCACCCGGCGGCGCGAGCGCGCAGCATGGTGCCGTGGCGACCGGCAACGAGCAGCGGCGGGCGAGTGTGGTGGTGGCGACCTACCAGGCGCCCGGACCCCTCGAGCTGGTGCTCGCCGGCCTGGCGCGCCAGAGCCGGCCGCCCGAGGAGATTTTCGTGGCCGATGACGGCTCGGACGACAGCACCCGCCGGGTGGTGGAGCGCTGGCGCGATCGATTCCCCATGCGCTTCGAGCACCATTGGCACGAGGACCGGGGCAAACGCAAGGGCACGATCGTCAACGCCTGCGTGCGCGCGTCGACCGGCGGGGAACTGCTGTTTTTGGACGGCGATGCGATCCCGCACCGCCACTGGGTGCGCGACCATCTGGAGGCCGCCCCGCGCGCGCCGGTGCGCTGCGGCCGGCGCGTCAAACTCGGGCCGCGCCTGACGGCCCGTGTCGACACGACCTGGGTCGAAGGCGGCCGTTTGGAGCGCCCCTTCGGTGCGCTGCTCCTAAGCGCCCTGACCAAGGACACACGCCGCTGGAGCCTGGGCCTGCGCCTGCCGGCCGCTCTCGCGCGCCTCTTGCATCCGCGCGCCCGGCGCCTGATGGGCGTCAACTTCGCCGTTTCGCGAGCCGCCTTCGAAGCCGTCAACGGCTACGACGAAACCTGGTGCGGGCGGCGCGAGGACCGCGAACTCGACCTGCGCCTGAGTGCCGCCGGCTTCCGCTACGTGCCGCTGCTCAACCGCGCCATCGTCTACCACCTGGACCACCCCGAAGGCCGCCCCAGCGCCGAGGTGCAAGCCGCCCTCGAAACGCGCCGCCTCCAGGGTCTCGTGCGCGTCCCGCGCGGCCTGGTCCACGAGCCGAGCGGGACTTCCGCCGGGCTCGGCTCCTAAGCGCATTTCGAGCCGCGCCAGGCGCCGTTCGCCGGCTCCTCGGGCTGAGTTCCCGCACGGGCCCGCGGCGGCGCTCCGCCGGGCCTGCGCGAAGCCCTTGGGCCGCGGCGAGTGGGGGAGATGGCCAGCCAGGGGGGCAGCGTGCACCTCCTCGCCGACGCCCAGGGGCCGGGGCCTGCGTTTTGGGGTGCCGGTGGCTTGCACCGCCGGCCCGGGGGCGGCAACATACAACCATATGGTTGTATCAACCGACCTCAGCGGCCCCGAGCTGGACCGGGTCTTCCGCGCCCTGGCGGACGGCACGCGCCGGGACATCGTCGGGCGGGTGCTCGGCGGAGAGCAGTCAGTGTCCGCCCTCGCGGCCCGCTACCGGATGTCCTTCGCGGCGGTGCAAAAACACGTGGCCGTGTTGGAGCGGGCGGGCCTGGTCAGCAAGCGCCCCAGCGGCCGCGAGCGCTTCGTGTCCGGCAACCCCGAGCGGATCGCGCGCGCGCGCGACCTGCTCGCCCAACTGGAGGGCCTGTGGAAGGCCCGTTTCGACCAACTCGACGCCGTGCTCGCCGAGCCCGACCCCCGCCAACCGAACTAAGTCATGCCCGTCACCTCCGTCACCTCCGACCCGCAAGCCCTGACCCTGACCGTCATCGGCGAGTACTCGGTTCCGCTCGAACGCCTGTGGTCCGCGTGGGTCGACCCGCGCCAGCTCGAAAGGTTTTGGGGCCCGCCGACTTGGCCGGCCACCTTCACGCGCCACGATGTCGCCGTCGGCGGACGTTCGCGGTACTACATGACCGGGCCCGACGGCGAGAGGTCGCCGAACTGCTACTGGAAGTTCCTAACCGTGAAGACCCACGAGTTGCTCGAAGTCGAAAACGGCTTCGCCCTCGAGGACGGCGAACCGGATCCCGCCATGCCAAGCATGCACATGCGGGTGACTTTCGAAGCCACGCGCCAGGGATCGCGTTTCATCCACGTGACGCGTTTCCCCGACCTCGCCGCCATGGAGAAACTCGCCCAAATGGGCATGGAAGAGGGCCTGCGTTCGGCGCTCGGTCAGATGGACGAGGTGCTGGTCGATCTGGCCTCCTTCGCCGCGGATCGCTCCACCGCGGCCCAGATCCTGAGCGACACCCAGGTGCGCATCAGCCGCGTCATCCGCGGAACGGTCGAACAAGTTTGGCGCGCGCACCACGAAGCCGCCCTCATGCAGCGCTGGATGCTCGGCCCCGACGGCTGGACCATGCCGGTCTGCGAGCCTGCCACCCAGGTCGGCCAGTCCTACCGCTTCGAGTGGGAGGCCGAGGACGGATCGAACCGGTTCGGCTTCGAGGGCGAGTTGCTCGAATCCCTGCCGCCCCATCGCGCCGTCCACACCGAACGCATGATCGGCATGGACGCGCCCGCCACGACCAACGAAATGACCCTCATCCCGGTCGAGGGCGGCACCCTCCTGACCCTCGTCATCACCTACCCGAGCGCCGAAGTCCGCGACATGGCGCTCGGCACCGGCATGACCACCGGCATGGAGCAGAGTTACGCGCGTCTCGAAACCCAGGTACTCGGCGAGCTCTAAAGGCTGCCTTGGAGAGAACCTCGCCCGATCCAGCCGCCAGAGCGTCGCCTGCGCCGAAGCCGCCCTCATCCGGGGCCGCCGACCTCACGGCCTCAAGCGCACTTCGAGTCGCGCCAGGCGCCGCAGCAAGCGAATGCGGCTGGCAAGGGGCCACCACTCGTAGAGGAAAATTTCGATCGGGCGCCACATGGCGACCCAGCCGCCGATTACCAGGCTGCTCTCGAAAAGCTCGGTCATGGGCCCGGAGTCACTGGCGTTGAGGGCCTTCGCCGCGACGAGGCAAGCGCCCAAGAATGTGAGGCCGATGGCCAGGCTGAGTCGACCCCGGCGCAGGAGCTGGCGCAGTTCGAGCACCGCGTGATCCACCTGCAAGGCGAAGTCGGCACGCACCGCTTCGCCGACGACCTCCTCCGTCAAGGAAGGCGGTTGATTGGGGTCCAGGTGAATGTGCAATTCCCAGGGCCGGCCGCGCTCCATGTCCAAGGCGCGCCCCAGCACGTACTCGCGGGCCGCCGTATCGAGGTCCTTCTCGTGGAAGGGCGAGGGGTCCAGGGAGTTGAAAAGCTGCCCCAACTGCCGCAGCCGCATTTCGATCACTTCCGGTGCCATCCTTCCCCGCGCTCCTCCTGCAAGCAGCATACGCCCGCTCCGCGGGAACAAGCTGCCGCTCCCATCCAGCAGCCGGGACTCCGTAGGGCCGGGTGCTTCAGGGCGCAAAGTCGTGGGTCGGGGCCGACAGGGTGAGGCTCCCAGGGACTGGAGTTTCCGTCAAAATCCTGAAGAATCCCGGCGTTCGGCGGCCATGGGGGGATCGAAATGAGGAACGGGGCGACTGGGTACGATCCGGAAGAACTGCTGACGAGCACGCCGTGGCTGCATCGCCTTGCATCGCGGCTGGTTGGGGATCCGGCTGCGGCGGAGGATGCTGCCCAGGCGGCCCTGGTGTTGGCCCTGGAACATCCGCCGGAGGCCCATTGGCCCCTAAGGCGCTGGTTGGCGGGGGTCCTGCGCAATGTGATTCGCCAGGAACGGCGCGGGACCCTGCGCCGGATCGATCGGGAACGGGCCCGTGCCGAATCGCCCCAGGCGGGGACGGAGGAGGCCGTGGACATTGCGGCACGGCTCGAGCTGCAAGGGCAACTGATCGCCTGCGTGCGCGCACTCGCCGAACCCTACCGTTCCACGGTGGTGATGCGGTTCCTGGAGGAGCTGACGCCCACCGAAATCGCCGCTCGCCAGGGTGTGCCGGTGAAAACCGTTCACACGCGGCTGGAGCGGGCCCTCGCCCGGCTGCGTGGGCGACTGGATCGCGAGCACGGCTCGCGGGCGGCCTGGGCGACCGTGCTCGTCCCGGGTCTGGATCCCAAGCTTCTCTGGGCGGGAACCTCGGTTCTGCCCTCGACCCTATTGCTCCCTATGACCATGGGCACTCTCCACTGGACCGGTGCCGCCCTTGTGGCGGCGACGCTCGCGGTTTTCCTTTGGCACACATCCTCTTCCGATTCGGAAATTCCGATTCAGGTCGCGTCGCCCTCCGTTGTGCCGCCCGCGCCTCCCGCTCCCTCCGGCCCATGGGGACAAGACACGAGCTCCCCTTCGGCGCGGCAGGCGCTGGGGGGCACGGCGGCAGAACTCTTCAGCGAGGAGGACGAACTTTCCACCTCCGAGGGGAGCGGTAGCATGCGTGCACCGGCCCCGGCGTTCTCGACGGCCGGGGTAGACGAAGCTTCACCGGATCAGGGGCTCGGCCCGGCACCCGAGGAGGAGGGCGCGTGGCGCCCCTTGACGGCCGCGGACTGGAAGTATCTGGGATCCCTGGACCGCACTCCGGTTCCGGACTCCGTGTTCGATGCCAAGTATCCTCCGGACATGAAGCCTGACGAGTTGCGCGACGCCCACCTGCGAACTGCGCGCGAGATGATGGGATTGGCCCAGCTTCACGCCTCGGAACGCCAGAGGACGGGGCTTACCGAGATCCTGTCTGAGCCTCCGAGGGAGGCGGACGGCAGTTTCCAAAGTGGATGGTTGGGCAGCGACAATTCCTGGCCTCTCTATTCATTTCGGGGCGGCCACGATGTTGGGCAAGGGAAGGTGGAAATCACTTGGCTGCCCTTCGACCAATACCCGCAGTTGTACGACCTGCGCGATGAGTGGCACTACCTGAACCGGCGGATGGGCTCGGGCAGCGCGCCGCACGTCGAGCGTACGACGACCTATACTCCCTATTGATCCCGCTGTCGCTGCGCCTGTGCACCGACGCGCACCCAACGACTCCGCCGGTCGAATGCGAGCGGCCGAGTTTGGCCCTGGAGGCTGCTGCCGCTGACTCCGAGCAACACGGGGGGGCGGGTCCAGTTGGTGCTCGAAGTCTTCGAGGGTGGCTCGGGGGCGGCTGTCTACGTGGGGGGGGCTTCCCCGGTTCCCCCGGCGGTGAAAGATTCAGCGCCAAGCGGACGGGCTGTCCGCCCCGGGGGCTCGCGGGGCTCCGCGGGTTGCTTCGGCAATCCGGCGCAGCTCCGTTCGCCTTCGGCCGGTCTGGTGCTCGGGCGGACGACCACCTTCGAGATTCAGCCCTCGCTCGTCCTCGCCTTCCAGGGGCCTAGGTCGCGGGTTCGCTGCCGGGTACGCCGTTTGATCTGTCGAGCGGCCTGGTGGCAGTCTTCGTGCCCTAACGGTTATCGAGACCAGACGGTTTTCGCCGGTCGCGGGGGCAACCGGCACGCCGCGCGGGATTCGCGGAGTCCTGGTATTGTAAGGCCTGCGGACAGGTGACTCGTGTCGAGTGATCGGGTCCGCCTGCTCCACGCC
>JBJHAV010000266.1:0-5379 GCA_050480685.1 Planctomycetaceae bacterium
TCCCCACGCTGCCGACCCGGCGAACGCCGGGTCGACAGCGTGGGGAAGGGGGGGGTGGAGTCAGCGCCAGGCACCGTCCCCTCCTCTCAACAGTCCCGCGTGGGGCGCGGGGCCCGATCGGCTAACCCGCGACGTCCAGATCCGGATCGCCGCCGGGTTTCGCGAACAGGCGCGAGCTCCCCCGGTGCCCCTTCCTGGCGCGTCCCTTGCCCAAACGCGCCGCCCGGTCGGCCAACTCGCGAAAGCGCGGCAGAAGATCCGCTCGGCCGGCTTCGCGCAGGGCCTCTTCCACCAGCCGGCGGTTCGCCGGATCCTTCCAGCGCACCAGGGCCTTTTGCACCTTTCGCTCGCGCATGCTGCGCGGCACGTAGACCTCCTCGCCGCTGATCGGGTCGCGGCCGGTCGCGTACTGCACCGCGGCGCGGGTCATGGGCAGGGGCAAAAACTCCTGGGCCTGTTCCGGGCTGTAGTCGCGCTCCAACAGGCGCTCGAACAGCCGCACGGCCGCCGCCAGGTCGGTGCCCGGGTGGCCGACGATGAAGTAGTTGGCCAGGTACTGGTCCTTGCCCTGACGCTCGCACTCGCTTTTGTACTCGTCCTCGAATTCTTCGTACTTCTCGAAGCCCGGCTTGTTCATCAGGCGCAGCACGTCCGGATCGGCGTGTTCCGGCGCGAGTTTCATGCGCCCGGGCACGTGATCCTTCACCAGCGTGTCGTGCAGGGGCAGGGTCTTGCCGTCCTTGCCGCGCAGCATGTCGTAGCGCACGCCGCTGGAAACGAAGGCGTGTTTGACCTTCGGAGCGCGGGCCACGAGCCCGAGCAGCCGCCGATACCCGTCGCTGGTTTTATCGAGGCGCAGGGCGGGGCAAGGATCGGGCGTCAGGCAATCGCGATCGAGGCAGGGTTTGCCCTTCTCCAGCAACTTGCAACCCAGCCCCCACATGTTGGCGGTGGGCCCACCCACGTCGGTGATCGTGCCGCGGAAGTCCACGTGCTCCGCCAAAGCCGCGGCTTCGCGCAAGATCGATTCCTCGCTGCGGCTCTGGATCGAACGCCCCTGGTGGAAGGTGATCGAACAGAAGGAGCAGTCCGCGAAACAGCCCCGGTGGGTGTTGATCGAAAAGCGCACCGCTTCGAGGGCCGGCACACCCCCGGCCTCGTCGTGGTCCGGGTGCCAGGCCCGCTGGAACGGCAGGTCGTAATAACTGTCCACCTCCTCGGGGCGCGAGGGCACCTGGGGCGGATACTGGAGCACGACGCGCGAGCCGTGGGTTTGGGCGATCACCCGACCTTCGGGGTGGTTCTCCTCGCGCACGGCCTCGAAGAGCGGCACGAGCAGGGACGCGTCGGCTTCCAACTCCTCGAAGGACGGCACCCAGCGGACATCGCCGGGCACGTCCTCGGGCCGCACCAACTCGCAGGTCTGCGCCATGCGCTCCAGGCTCCGGCCGGCGGACAGCCTCTCGGCCACTTCCAGCGCCGCGCGCTCGCCCATGCCCCAGACCAACAGGTCGGCCTTGGCGTCCACCAGGATCGAGCGCCGCATGCGATCGTCCCAGAAGTCGTAGTACGCCAAACGGCGCGGTCCCGCTTCGAGTCCGCCCACGACCACCGGCACTCCGGGGAAGTGGTGCCGCGCAGCCGCCGTGTAGGCAATCGTCGCCCGATTCGGCCGTCCCGGCCGGCCGCCGGGCCGATACACATCCGTGCGCCGCTTCTTCTTGGCCGCCGTGTAGTTGGTGACCATCGAATCGATGGTCCCCGCCGTCACGCCCACGTAGAGCCGGGGAGCCGGCAGGCGCCCCCAGCCCGCCCCTTCGGCCACGCTGCGCGCCAAGCTGCCGTCCTCTTCCAGCTCGGGGCAGTCCAAAATGCCCACCCGATACCCCTTCGACTCCAGGAACCGGCCGATGGCCGCGACCCCGAAGGAACTGTGGTCCACGTAGGCATCCCCCGACACGAGCAGGATGTCGAGTTCGTCCCACCCCCTAAGGGCCATCTGCTCCCGCGTGCGCGGCAAAAACCGCGCCCGATCCGCCGCCTTGACCCCCGATCCCTTCGTGTGTTTGCCCATGTGCCGGTCGCCCTTCGACCGCACATCCTAGCCCCCCGCCGCCGCGGTTTCCGGGGTCAGCCGGATGGACCCCGGCCGACCGCCCTACGCGGGCTCGAACTCCTGGGTTACGCTCTGCCCCCGTCGGCGGTCCCTGGGTTTCGAACATCTCGACTGTCTAGAGGAGCCGTCCTGGCGCCCGACCCTTGGAGACCCTGCATGCATCGCCGCCGACTGACCGACTTCGCCGGACTTGAACCCGAACAGCCGCGGCACTTCCTGGTCGCAAACGTCGACCTGGTGGTGGTGCGTTGGCCAAAGGAAGAGCGGGTCTCGGTCCTCTACGGCCGCTGTCAGCACCGGGGCGCCCTGATGGCCGACGGGGCGGTTCGCGATGGGCACCTGACCTGCGAGCTGCACGGTTCCACCTATCTCTACGCCACCGGCAAGAACCCGAAGTACCCCGGCGCCGACCTCCACGCGTTCCAGGTCTGGATCGAGGACGGCGGGGTGTGGGTCGATGAGGACGAAATCGCCGAGTGGGAGCGCAACCATCCCCAGCGCTACCGGCGGGATGCGTACCTGGGCAACTACGCCGACCTCAAGGGAAGCGAGGACGAACCCTACAACCAGGCCATCCAAGCGCTTGCCAAGCACGGACTCGAAGCGGTTGGACACCACGGGCCCATGGCCGCCATGGGGGTCCCCGGGCGCAGCCTTCCCCGTTGGGACGACTTGCAGTTCCTCACCGCGCAACTGCACCGCCCGCCCCTGCTCGACGAGGAGCCCGTCGAAACGCGAGTCCTCATCGGTCCGCGCGCCCGGCGGCCGCTGGAGCTGAAGATCCCGCTGTTCGTCTCCGACATGAGCTTCGGCGCCCTCTCGCGCGAAGCCAAACTCGCCCTGGCGCGTGGAGCCGAACTGGCCGGCACCGGCATCTGCTCGGGCGAAGGCGGCATGCTTGACGAAGAACAAGCGTCCAACCGCCGCTATTTCTACGAGTTGGCCTCGGCGCGTTTCGGCTATTCCATGGAGAAGGTCGCCCGCTGCCAGGCGTTCCACTTCAAGGGCGGACAGGCCGCCAAGACCGGCACGGGCGGCCACCTTCCGGGCCACAAGGTGACCGCGGAAATCGCCCGGGTGCGCGGCCTCGCCGTCGGTCAATCGGCGGTTTCCCCCGCGCGCTTCCCGGACTGGACCGAGCCGGGCCCCTTCCGCGACTTTGCCGAGGAGGTCCGCGAAGCCACGGGCGGCATCCCCATCGGGTTCAAGCTGTCGGCCCAGCACATCGAGCGCGACATCGACGCGGCCCTCGAAATCGGCGTGGACTACATCATCCTGGACGGCCGCGGCGGCGGCACGGGCGCGGCTCCCCTGCTGTTCCGCGACCACATCTCGGTCCCCACCATCCCCGCCCTGGCCCGGGCCCGGCGCCACTTGGATCGCTCGTCCGGCAAGGACATCACCCTCGTGATCACCGGCGGTTTGCGCCAGCCCGCCGACTTCCTCAAGGCGCTTGCCCTGGGAGCCGACGCCGTCGCGCTCTCCAACGCTGCGCTGCAGGCCATCGGCTGCCTGGGCATGCGCGCGTGCCACACCAACCGATGCCCCGTGGGCATTGCCACCGGTCGCCCCGAACTGCGCGAGCGGCTCCAGGTCGAGACCTCGGCGCGCCACCTGGCGAACTTCCTGACAGCCTCCACCGACCTGATGAAGGTCATGGCACGGGCCTGCGGCCATCGCCGGCTTGCCGACATGTGCGTCGACGACCTGACCACGTGGAAGCTCGAAATGGCCGAGCTCTCCGGTGTCCCCTTTGCCGGCGTCGGAAAGCCATGATCGTCACGCGGCGGATTTCCCTCACCAAACTGTTCGGGTTCACCTGGCCCCGCCTGGCGTTTCTACTGGTCTTTACCGGCGTCGCTTGCCTCGCCATGGAAGCGCTCCCCCGCGAGCTCTTGCGGGCGCTCTCCTACACCACCGGTTTCCTCGGCACGGCCCTGGGATTCCTGATCGGTTTCCGCAACAACTCGGCCTACGGCCGCTGGTGGGAAGGGCACCGCCTGTGGTCGAAGCTCAAGTACGACTCGCGCAGCTTCGCCCTGCTCGTTTTGGGGCTGATTCGCGGCGAAACCTACGCGCCCCAGCGCGAACGTTTGATCCGGCGCCAAATCGCCTTCGCCTGGCGCTTGAACCGCTACCTGCGCAAGCTCCCCCCCGGCGCCGAGTGGGCCCCACACCTGGAGACCAAGGAACTGAACCGCATCGATGGGGCAGCCACCCCGCCGCTCGCCCTTCTGGCCCACCAGAACGAGGACCTGCGCGAACTCGCTGACGCCCAGGCCATCGATAGCTACCAACACGTGCGCTTCAGCGAATTCGTGCTCGGCTTCAACGAGGTCCTAAGCGGCTGCGAACGCCTCAAGAAGACCCCGTTCCCGATGCAGTACACCTGGTTCATGAACTACACGCTGATCGTGTTCCTCCTCGTGCTCCCCCTCAGCCTCGCGGGACACCTCGGCTACTGGTCCATCCCCTTCACCCTGCTCATCGGCTACGCCTTCATCCTGCTCGAGTACGTCGGCCGCTACATCGAGGCCCCCTTCGAAAACGAAGTCAACGACGTGCCCATGGACTACGTCTCCCGCACCATCGAAATCGACCTACTCCAACTCCTCGGCAAACAAGACCTACCCGCTCCCATCAACCCCCGCGGCAAGGGTTACCTCTTCTGATGGATCGCAGCAACGTACGCAATCCCCGGCATCCCCTCGCATCCTCCCCTTGCCCTAAGGCATACGCAGGGTGAGTGTCGTGGTCTCGCCGGGGCGCAGGTCCAGGTTGCCGTCGAGTTGACCGTCGGGAGTTTGGACCTGCACGCGGTAGCGGCCGCGGGGTAGGCCTGAGAGGCGGACTCGGCCTTGGGTGTCGCTGACGGTGTTGCCGGACACACGGCCTTGGGCGATCCAGGCGTCGGCAGGGTGATCGAAATCGCTGTGGTGCAGGCTCACCTGGGCGCCGGAGAGTGGTGTGCCTGCGGAGTCGAAAACTCCCAGATCCAGGTCCCCGCGCGAGTACACTTCGATGGTCACCTTTGCGCCTGCTTGAGCGGGATGCGCAAGGGTCGCGCGTGCGAAGAAGCGCGGATCGAGCAGCTCCACGCGCATTTCTCCAAGACCCGAGGGACCCACCTGCAGGCGTCCGGCGGCGTCCGTGTTTCCGTCCATCAACCGGCTGCCACCGCGTGTGCCGAACAGCGCAATCGACGCGCCGCGGATCGGTTCGCCCAGCTCGCGCAACTCGATGGTCAGCCGCCGGTCGAGGTC
>JBJHAV010000267.1:0-5353 GCA_050480685.1 Planctomycetaceae bacterium
CCGGGTAGCTGCGTGTGGAAAGGTCCGCCGGGGGGGTGGAGTTGGCGCCAGGCACCGTCCCCTCCTACTTACCCAGAGGTAGGTGGGGCGTGCTTCACCCGGTGGCTCAATCCTCTTCGAGCCCGTGCTCCAGATCGCCGAGGACCTTGCGCAGGTGCGCCTCCTCGCCCGAATCCAGGTTGCCCTCGGTCTTCTCCAGCAACATGCGCAGGTCGTCGCGCAGCATGCGGGCCTGGTCCAAGTTCACCTGGGCCTGCCCCGTCAGCGGATTTTCCAAACGCCCGAGCGCGAACAAACCCTGCACCGCGAGGCGCGTCACAAACAGCGTGAAGTCGCCCCCGGGAAGAGGCAGCTCCTCGGCCGGGCGCACACCCTCGCCGCTCATCGCGAACCGCCCTTGAGCGCGTCGCCCTTGAGGCCGCCTTCGGCCCGGGGCAGCAGCACGCCGCGGCCCTGGGGCTCTCGGGAGCGCTCCAGCGCCGCGCCCACGAACCCGCGGAAGATCGGATGCGGGGCCAGGGGCTTGGAGCGGAACTCCGGGTGGTACTGCACACCGATGAAGAAGGGGTGCGAAGCCAACTCGACCACCTCGACCAGGTCCAGTTCGCTGTTGTGCCCCGAGGTCACGAGCCCCGAGTTCTGCAGCCGCTCGCGGTAGTCGTTGTTGAACTCGTAGCGGTGGCGGTGCCGCTCGCGCACCCGGCGCACGCCGTAGAGCCGCTGGGCCAAGGTGCCCTCGCGCAGGTCGCAGTCGTAGGACCCCAGGCGCATGGTGCCGCCCTTGTTTTCGACACCCCGCTGGGCCTCCATCAGGTGGATCACCGGGTGGGGGGTGTGGGGGGAGTGTTCCAGGGTGTGGGCGCCTTCGAGCCCGGCCACGTGGCGCGCGTATTCGATCACCGCGCACTGCATGCCGAGGCAGATGCCAAAAAACGGCACGCGCCGTTCGCGGGCCCAGCGGATGGCGTCGATCTTGCCTTCCAGGCCGCGCTCGCCGAAACCGCCGGGCACCAGCAGCCCGTGCACGCCGCCCAGGCATTCTTCGGCGCCGCGGTCGAGCACGTCCTCCGCGTCGACCTTGCGGATGCGCACCTTGCAGTCGTTGTGGATTCCGGCGTGGGCCAGGGCTTCGTAGATCGACTTGTAGGCGTCGTCGAGCTGGATGTACTTGCCCACAAGGGCGATCTCGCACTGGGCACGCGTCTGACGCACACGATCCAGCATGGCGTGCCAATCGGAGAGGTCCGGCTCGGTGCGCTGCTCGATGCGCAAATGGTCGCAGATGAAACGGTCGAGACCGGCCTGGACCAGATTCGTGGGCACCTCGTAGATCGAGAACTCCACGTCGCGTTCTTCGATCACCGCCTCGCGCCGCACGTTGCAGAACAGGCTGATCTTGCGCGCCATGTCCTCGGTCATGGGCTTTTCGGTGCGGCAGACCAGCACCTGGGGCTGGATGCCGATCTCGCGCAGTTTGCCGACCGATTGTTGAGTCGGTTTGGTCTTCAGTTCGCCCGCGGCGCGCAGGTAGGGCAGCAGCGTCACGTGCACGAAGAGCACGTCCTCGGGCGGGTGGTCCAGGGCGAACTGGCGGATCGCTTCCAGGAAGGGCAGGCTCTCGATGTCGCCGACGGTGCCGCCGATCTCGGTGATCGCCACGTCGACGTCCCCGTCCGTGACGCCGGCGTAGATCGCTTCCTTGATCGCATCGGTGATGTGCGGAATGACCTGCACCGTGCGCCCCAGGTAGTCCCCTCGGCGTTCCTTGCGGATCACCGAAAGATAGATCTTGCCCGTGGTGAAGTTGCTGGCCTTGGTCAGGCGCGCATCGGTGAAGCGCTCGTAGTGCCCCAGGTCCAGGTCGGTCTCGGCCCCGTCGTCGGTGACGTACACCTCCCCGTGCTGGAAGGGGCTCATGGTGCCCGGGTCGACGTTGATGTAGGGGTCGAGCTTTTGCATCGAGACACGCAGCCCGCGGCGCTCCAGCAGCATGCCGATCGAAGCCGAGGTCAGGCCCTTGCCGAGACTCGAGACGACGCCGCCCGTGACGAAGATGAACTTGCTCATGTGCGATCCGAAGGGGGTGCGGCGCCGCCGGCTCGGGTGCGCTCCACGAAGGCAGCATAATCCTCGGGCGTGTCGATGCCTCGGGTCGGCCGCTCGGCAGGCACCATGCGGATCCTGGATCCGGCTTCGAGCCAGCGCAGTTGTTCGAGGCGCTCGATGCGCTCCAGGGTGCCCTCGGGCAGGGCGGCGATGCGCTCCAGGGCCCGGGGCCGGTAGGCGTAGACCCCGATGTGCCGCAGGTAGGCGGGGGCGGCCCCCCCGTGACCCCGGGCCGGGATCGGCGCCCGGGAGAAGTAGAGCGCGTCGCCTCGGCCGTCGAGCACCACCTTGACCACCTCCCGGCGTTCGGCTTCGTCGGCCCCGAGCGGGGCGTGGAGGCTCGCCAGGTCCACCTCCGGGTCCCGGAACGCCTCCACCACCCGTGCCAGGTCGCCGGCATCGAGCTCGGGTTCGTCCCCTTGCACGTTGACGACCACGTCCCAGGCGGAGGGATCCAGATGGTGCAGCGCCTCGCGCACCCGATCCGTGCCGCTGGGGTGGGCCGGATCGGTCAGGAGCGCCTCGACCCCGGCCGCCGCGCAGGCGCCCTGGATGGCGATATCGTCCGCGGCCACGACCACCCGGGCGAAGACCACGGCGCGGGCGGCGTTGCGGGCGGTTTCGACCACGAGGGGAGCTCCCGTCGTGTCGAGCAGCATCTTGCGCGGCAAACGCGTGGAGGCCAGCCGCGCCGGCACGATCGCCAGGGCGCGCATGGGGCCGCCCGCAGCAGCCGAGGGGGCACCGCCGGCGGGAGCGGGACCCCGGACCGGCTCGGCGCCCGCCGCCATCAGCGCGAACCGCCCCCGAGGCTCGGCCCGACCGGGGAGCGCCCGAAGGTTTCTTCCACGGACTGGAAACTCTGCACTTCGTTGTAGAGCTCCAGGAAACGCCGGGTGAGCTGAACGAAGGCCAGGCGCGTTTCGGCCGGGGCCTGGGGCAGGTTCACGAAGTGCCGCGTGCGCCCGGCGACTTCGATTTCGAAGGCCCGCTGGGCGCCCCCGGGGGCGGAGGTCGGCGCGCTTCCGTTGCGGCCGTGGGCGGCAAAACCCTCGCGCTCCATGAACGCCACCAGGGCGGCCAGCACCTCGTCCGAGGTGATCTTGATGTCCGCGTTGCGGCGGCTGTCGGAATAGAGCTCCACCGGCGGCGTGTGGGATTCGCTGCGCAGTTCCCAGCGGCGCCCCTGGGGGTAATCGATCAGGGACACCGACGCGACGTACTGATCCGTCGTCCGCGCGGTGGAAGCGCAGGACAGGGTCGAACCACACAGCCCGAGGGCCAGGGCCCAAAGGCAGAGGGGGGCCAGCACGGCCCGGAGGAGGGGCGCTGCGTCGAGTCGGACCATGGCGGGGGAGAGGTTAGCCCGGATTATGCATGAACACGAACCCCAAACACCACGACCGGGCGGCTACGCCGCCCTTTCGGCCCCTGCCGGCACTTTTCGAACACCGGCGTCCTCGACGACCTGTTGAAGGTCGACTGCGGGGCCGGCGCCCGAAAAGCACCGGCAGGAACCGAATCGAGGCGTTTGGGGCACGTCTTCATACATCATCCGGGCTAGCAGTCCGCCGGGTCGGTCGCTACCTCGTCCCACCGCGGCTTTCCCGGGCGCGCTCGAAGTGGGGGGGCGCGCCGCACAGCGGCCCCTCCCATCCCGTCAGCGTTCGCCGGGGAAGGGCCGCCCATCGTCGGGCAGGCGTCCCTCGGGGGGCAGGGGCCAAAAGAACCCGCCCAGCAGCATCAAACCGTCGGAGCTGAACCGTCGACCGCCCCCGCTGCGCGCTATCGGCCCGGCGGTCGAAGGCCGGAAGGGATTCAGCCCGCCCACCAAACGCTCCTCTTCGTCGTACTCGGCGATGCCCATCCAGAGCTGCACCGGAACCATCGCGCCCCGTCGCCAGGCGCCGCCGAAATCCGCCGGCGCCGCCGGGAAACGGGTCAAAAAACTCTCGCGCACGATCGTGCCCTCGCGCCACTCGGACGTGGGGTGCGCACCGCGGGTCGGCATGCGGTTGTTGTTCCAGCCGCCACCCAGCCCGTCGGTGAAGCGGTCCACCACGCGGTAGTTCGTGCCGTGCAGCGGCCCCGCGTACCAGTGGTACGTGATCCAGGCCTGGGTGCCGCCGGCGATCTCGGGCGAGGTTTCCACGTCGAAACCCAGGAACACCATCTGACGCACGCGGCCATCCCCATCCCGGCGGCGGAAGTCGACGCTGATCGGGTGCTGCAGCCGCGCTTGATAGCGCCCGGGTTCGTTCGTTTCGCCGGGGCCGGTGTCCTCGAAGACTTCGTGGAAGGTGCGCGCATCCGGCCTGCCCGTGCGCCGCCGCAGCACGTAGATCGGCTCCAGCTCTTCCATGTGGAGCCGATCGTCGATCACTTCGACCACCTCGAAGTGCGCGTTCACGCGCGCCAGCACGCGCGCATCCTGGTCGAGGGCTTGCAGGTGCGACACGAACCAATCCAGTTCTCCGAGCGCTTCGAGCACCGACTCCCGCTGGCGCTCATCGAGCACCGGCCAACGGTCCAGGTGGTAGGGGAGTTTGACGAGCTCCAGCCCCTCGGTTTCGCGGAACTGCACGGCCCAGTGGTAGGTGCTGGCGACGCGCGCGGGGCGCTCGGCGTCCGCCTGGATGCGCTCCATGGCGCGCCAATAACCGCCGTATTTGGCCAAATTGGCGCGGCTCAACACCGCGGGCAACATGGCCGCCACACCGGCCAAGAGCACAAGCGCAAGGCCGCGCCGCGCCCCGGCCCAGGTGGCCGCGCCCGCGCCCCACAGCCAGCCGAAACCCAATCCGCCGAGCACCGCCAGCGCGGGCAGGATCGGCATCCAGAGGCGGAAGGACTTGGAACCGCGTTCGCTCATCTCGAACACGTTGACCGCCACCAAGAGCAGCAGCCAAGGGGCCAGGCAGCGCAGGCGCCCGAGGGCCCGCGCGATGCCGAGCAGCACAAGCAGCACCGCTGGCCAAACCAGCGCCTTGAGATGCAGGTTCTGGAAGTACCACCAACGCGGACGCAAGGCGCGCAGGGGGTCGCTCGCTTCGCGTTCCGCATCGGGATCCGTCTGGTGCACGATGTCGTAGAGGGCGACACCCCACTCTTGGAATCCCATGCGGTGCAGCCGGATCGCCACGCTGCCGCCGAAGTTGGTGCGTGCGTAGGCCGCCAAACTCGACGCGAAGGTGCCGTAGGCGAGCAGGTCGATCAGTCCCTGCACGAGCAAGAGCAGTGCGAGCCC
>JBJHAV010000268.1:0-5353 GCA_050480685.1 Planctomycetaceae bacterium
CCCCGCGGCGCGCAAGACGGGAATGGCGTGGGAGCCGGGTGGGAAGCTGGCCGCGCGCGCTAGAAGCGCAGGTCGCGCAGCTCTTCCACGGAGAAGTCCTGGCTGACTTCGGTGTCCACGTTGATCTGCCGGCCGGTGCCCTTGAACTGATTGAACACGAGGGCGCCCTTGAGCACGCGCCCGTCCTTGAAGCACAGGGTGACCTGTTCGGCGGCCCGGGCGCCGAGCAACAGGTCGTACAGCCGTTCGATATCGAGGACGCGGGCCTTCGTGGGGCGAGTGGGTGCCATGGTGCTACCTCGCGGAAAGTTTCCCGCCGGCGTCGGCCGGGGGTCCGAAGATCGGATGGGTCAAAGGGGTTGGTTCCAAGGAAGAGGGCTGGAGGCGGCGACGTCGCGGGGCAGGGATGCGGCGGGCGGTTCGAAGAGGTCGGGCCGCTCCAGGAGCAGGCGGGACCAGGTCTCGAAGTTCGCGCCCTCGGCAGCCTGGCGGCGCAGCTCGGCGACGGGCTGGAAGTCCCCCTCCAGCACGTCCGCCTCGCGTACGGCCACGGGACCTCGGGCCTCGAGCATCAGTACGAGTCCTACGTGCACGGCACCGACTTCGTTGGAGTCGTCGTTGATCAGCCCCAGCGGGCAGGGGTCGTCGTGGGGGCCCAGCACGAGCTCCTCGGCCAGTTCGCGCCGGATTCCGGCCGGCAGGGGGTCGGCCAGGCGCGCGCCGTCCGGCCCCAGGGCGTCGCAGGGGTTGACGTGACCGCCGACCCCCACGGAGAGCTTGTGGTGCAGGCGCGCATCCCCGCCCCGGGCGGTGCGGCGCAACAGGAAGAGCTCGCGCCGGGCGGCCGGACCCCGGCCCACGAGGGCGTAGGGGATGATCTGCTTGAGTTCCGGGGTTCGCTCCGCGTACGGGCGCTCCACGAAAAAGCCGTGCTGCGCGATCAATTCAGCCAACTGGGCGCGCTCACCGGCCCCCGTGAAGGGCAGGAAGCCCTGGGGGCTTGTGCCGGGAAAGAGCTCCCGGCGCGGGACGACGAGCACAAACTCCATGGACGGGGCGCCTCGGAGAGGAAGGACCTGCCGGGGCCGCCGAGGGAACAGGCAACCCCGTGAAAAGGTCGAAGATCATCGCCCCACGGCGCCGATCCGTCAAGATGCTGCGGGGCGCAAGTCTAGACACCACAAGGGGTTGTGGTCTGAGCGGGCGCGCTGCGCACCCGCAGGGGGGGTGAGTCCGGGGCCCCGGGCTCGGTCCCGGGATCGGCTCGCCGAGTCCCGCTGTTGGAGCGGGGCAACCCCGCCGACCGGGTGGGCCACCCGGCCCGCGGGGGGAAAAGGGAAGCGAGTGGGCCTGTAAGCCGGATCCTGTCCCCGGCGGGGGAGGTCCCTCGCCGGGGGGCGACCATTTCTCTGGGACCGCGCTCGCGCGCGGCCTCGAACGACCTACCCGGGGGCGGCGCGGGTCCACGCCGATGCCCCTCTACTCGGTCTTTCTCCGGGTGGGGTTTGCCATGCCGGGCCCGTCACCGGGACCGCGGTGCGCTCTTACCGCACCGTTTCACCCTTACCGCCCGGTTCGCACCGGGAGGCGGTCTCTTCTCTGTTGCACTTTCCCTAGCCTCGCGGCCGGTTGCCGTTAACAACCACCCTGACCCATTGGAGTCCGGACTTTCCTCCCCGAATCCGTCACCCGAAGGCGCGGTCGGAGCGGCCGCCCGGCCCACTCGCTTCTCCGGCCAGTATGGCACGGAAACGGGGCTCCCGCGAGCGCCCGCGGGTATGCTGCCCGCCCTTTCCGCGGCCCATAGCCCCCCCAGACCATGTCCCGCACGGGAGCCTTCGTCACCAACCTCGAACTGCGCGAGTCGAACCCCGACGGCACCGAAGCCGCCGGCCTCTCCCACAAGGCCGAGGGGATGTTTTTGCTCCACGTGCTGGAGGTCGCGGGGGTCGGCGAGCCGCGCGGCACGATCACCGTGCTGCACGGGGCCGGGGATCACGGCGGTCGCTACGAGGACCTCGCCCACACCCTCGCTTCCACCGGCTGGGCGATCGCCCTGCCCGACCTGCGCGGCCACGGCAAGAGCGAAGGGCCGCGCGGGCACTCCTGGGGTCTGCCGGAGGTGCTGCGCGACGTGGAAGCGGTCCAGGACCACCTGGCCTACCGCTTGCCCGACGCCCCGCGCATCCTCCTGGGGCAGGGCCTGGGGGCGATCTACGCGGCGGCCTACGCCCTGGCCCATCCGGGCGCGCTCGCGGCCCTGGTGCTCGCGGCGCCGACCTTCCAGGGGCGCTGGACACCGCCGCAAAAGCCGGGTGGGCTGAAGGGGCTCTTCAAGAAGCTCCAGCCCACCTCCCCGGGCAGCCTGGGGCACCGCCCGGAGCTGCTCACCTCCGACCCGGGTGCCCGCAGCGCCCTGGCGGCGGATGAACTCGTGCACGACGCGATCAGCCTGCACACCTCGCAGCACCTGCCCGCGGTTTTCGCCGAGGTCGAGCGGCGTTTCGGCGAGCTCAGCCTGCCGATCCTGCTGCTGCAAGGGGAGGCGGACAGCCTGGCCGACCCGGCGCGCACGAAGCGACTGGCGGAGGGGCGCTCCAACGTGACCCTGCGCACCTATCCCGGGAAGCTGCACGACCTCTTCCACGAGCAGGGCGCCGACGAACTGGCGGCTTCCGTGCGCGACTGGATTGCCGAGTTGGGGTGAGCGGGCTTCGCAGGACCTTGTGATCCGTCAGGGACGGGGTTCCCCCGCGCCGATCCAATCGCGCAGCAGAACCAAGGCGCTGTAGCTGTCGCGCAGCTCCTTGCGGCGGGCCAGGGGCAAACCTTCGTCGACGAGCAGATCGCGCGCGGCCTGGGTGGTGAGGTGTTCGTTCCAGAACACAAACTCGATGTTCGGTAAACGCGCGGCCAGGCGTTCGGCGAAGGCGCGCACCTGTGCGCACTGGGAAGTCTCAGCGCCGTCCCGGTCCAGGGGCAGCCCGATCAGGATGGTGTTCAACTCCCGTTCGTGCGCCAGCCGTGCGACGTGTTCGAGCAGTTCGGGTCCATCCCCCCTGGCGCGCACCGGCGCCAACGGGGCCACGGCGATGCGCAGGGCGTCGGCGCTGGCGAAGCCGCTCTTCAAGCTGCCGTGATCGATGGCCAAGATCCCTCCCATGGGCGACTAGGCTAGGTATTTGGCCATTTCGGAGCCAGGGGGCGGCGCCTGGTTGGACAACCTTTTTGAGAATCGGTCTCAAAAAAAGTGGCTGTCGACAGGTCGGCGTGGCAGACTTCCCAGCCTGTCGCAGCTTCCGTGCGCTGCCGTTCTCGGCGCCTTGGCGCGCCCAGCGGGAATTCGCGGGGCTGGCTAGGATCCAAAGGCTTCCCGCCACTTCGACCCCCTGCTCCCCGGAGCCCCCCATGTTCACCCAAAAACCTTTCTTCATTGCCGGTGCCGCGGTCCTCGGGCTGTGCGCCTGGAACGTTCCTGGCGCGAAGGCCCAGGGCCTGATCCCGCTGCTGCCGTTCCAGTACACCGGCGACCTCTACATCTCGGACCCGGGCACCGACTCGGTCTATCGCCTGATGGACCTGAACGGGGACGGCACCTACAACGGCCCCGGCGAGATCGTTCGTTTCTACG
This sequence comes from Planctomycetaceae bacterium, assembly GCA_050480685.1. GTDB lineage: Bacteria > Planctomycetota > UBA1135 > UBA1135 > JBJHAV01. The sequence continues at coordinate 3,632 of JBJHAV010000268.1, forward strand.
ACGACACCCTGGGCAACTTCAACCTGACTAACTGCAACAGCGTCGCGGTCGGCCCGAACGGGGTGGTGTACGTCGGTGACTCCTCCGAGCAGAACGTGTTCGCCATGGCCGACCTGAACGGCGACGGCACGGCGAACGGGCCGAACGAGTCCTGGATCTTCTTCGACGGCAACGGCAACAACGCGGAGAACATCACGACCGGCTCACCGGCGAACATGACGATCGACGCCCTGGGGCGCATCTGGATGGCTGTTTCGGGCAAGGGCTCCACCTCGCCCAACAACGTCGACAAGATCGTCGTGCTCGCGGACCTCAACGGCGACGGCAACGCCAACGGGCCCTTCGAGTCCTTCGAGTACTACATCATGACGCCGAGCAGCCCCCTGGGCCTGAACGTCCCCCAGGACGTGCAGATCGGCTTCGACGGGCACCTCTACATGCTCGACATCCCGTCCACCGGAAGTCTGGAAAAGGGTGTCTACCGCCTGAACGATGCCAACGGCGACGGGCTCATCAACGACGCCAGCGAAGCGCCGCCCTTCTTCATCCCGCCGCCCCAGTCCAGCAACCCCTTCTTCTGGGGCATGACGATCGATGCGGACGGCTACTTCTACATCGCCGACACCCTCAACTGGCTGATCTGGCGCTTCCGCGACGAGGACGGTGACGGTGTGGTCGATCCGCTGACCGAAGCCACCCTGTGGTGGCAATCGCCGGTCAGCTCGCGCATCTGGCGCCTGGCGGCCAACTCCGACGGCAGCATCTACGGCGGCGATGCGATCGCCCCGCGGCGCGTGCTGCGTTTCGAGGACCTGGACGGGGACGGCGTCATCGACCCCGTGACGGAGGTCACCGAGGTCTACAACGAGACCATCGCGGATCTGGCGATCACCAACACGCGCTCGATCGCCTTCGACCGCCGTCCGACGATTTTCGGCGAAGCCTCGCCCTCGATCGGTCAATCGACCGGGTTGACGCTGCTGGCAGCCCTGCAGGATGACGCTCTGCTCTACGCCTCCTCGGCGACCATCCCGCCCCTCAACCTGCCGCCCTTCGGCTTCTTGGAGTTGAACCCCATTGCGCCGGGTTTCCAGCTCCTGTGGTTCGGCAACCTGGGCGGCTTCGCGACCCAGACCCTGACCTACCCAATCCCCAACAACCCCTCCCTGGTGGGCGGGCAAGTGCACTTCCAGGCCCTGGTCGGCAAGGCCTCGCGTCTGCGCCTGTCGAACCTGTTCACCTGGACCCTGCAGTGATGCGGGTGTGAGCCCTGCGGGCCGGCCCACGGGCCGCAGGCCGCGCTGTTTCTTTGGGCGGGGCCCGTCGATCGACCGGATCGGCGGGCCCCGCCCCATTGCCCCCCGGCGCGCTCCGCTCGGCGGGGGTGGGGGGTATCCTGCGGGGCGATGGTCACAGCAGCGCCGGGAGAGCTCCAACTACGCCGGTTCGCGCGTCGCCTTGCCGAACGTCGCCTTGCAGAACGTCGCGGTGCCGCACATCGCGGTGCCGCCCGTGCGGTGAGCCGCTCGCTGAGGAGCTGCGCCGCGCTGCTGGTGCTCGTGTTCGGACCGGTGCTCACCGCCTGCGCGCAGACACGCGCCGATGGGGCGAGCGAGGGTGCGGCAGCTTTGGGCCGGCACGGACCGATCCTGGTCCAGGGCATCGACCATGCCTACGCACCCGCGGGGCTCGGCGACCAGTTCGGGCGGCCTTGGCAGGTGC
>JBJHAV010000269.1:0-5333 GCA_050480685.1 Planctomycetaceae bacterium
GCGGAATCCGGGTGGCTGCGGGTGGGGGGGGAAGTTGGAGCCAGGCACCGTCTTCCCGCCACCGGCTTTCCTAACTGGGGGGCGGGCGGCGGAGCGAGAGCACAAAACGCACGGCCACGAACCACAGGATGCTCGCCAAGAGCGGCCGGCCGACCTGCTCGAAGCCCTCCACGTGGGCGATGAAGACACCCGCCACGGCGCCGAGCGCCGCCCCGAGGCCCAGCCACGCGCCCTCGCGGAAACGCACGTTGCGGTCCGCGTGGTGCAGCCAAGCGGACCTGGCGGAACTGACGATGGCCGTCGCCATGCTTGCCGCCCGCACCGTGCCGAAGCCCAGTTGGGGCACGAACAAAAGCAGCCCCGGAACGATCACCAGTCCTCCTCCGATCCCGAGCAGCGGCGCCAGGATCCCGCCGCCGAGTCCGGAGGCGAAGGCCAAGGCCAAGGCGGAGGCGCCGAGGCTGCCCTCGAAGGGCAGATCCGGCACGCTCGGGCTGCTGAAGAACAGGCGCAGGCCCACGAGAAACAGCGCCACGGCAAACACCTGCGCCAGGCGCCGGGGCGAAATGCGTCGGGCCACGCGGTAGCCGATCTGGGCGCCGATCAGCGTGGCCACGACCAACACAGCCACAAGGTCCCAGCGCAAGCGGCTCTCGGGCAGGCTCCACTCGGTGAGGGTCGCCGCCGCGGAGTTCACACCGACGAAGATCAGGCTCGTGGCCACCGCCTGGCGCAGGGCCAGGCCGTAGACGAAGTGCAGCAGCGGCACCGCGAAGAGACCCCCGCCGACGCCGGTGGTCGCCCCGAGCATCGCGATCAGGGCGCCGATGGGCACGAGCCACCCGAGCGCTGGGGCCGTCCGCCGGGGTTCGCCCTCGCCGGCGCCTTCGCTCTTCAGGACGACCCCTTGGAACGCTCGAGGATCGCTGTCGTCGAACGCCCGGCGAGCAACGGCGCGAGCAACACCCGCCCGCCGTGGGATTCGACCCACTCCTGACCGACCACTCCCTTGTCGCGCCAGTCCTCACCCTTCACCAGGAAGTGCGGAGTCACACGCCGGATCAGCGCCTCGGGCGTGTCTTCGCCGAAGGCCACCGCCGCGTCGACCATCTCCAAGGCGGCCAACACGAGCAAACGATCCCCGAGCGGATTCACGGGCCGCGTTTCGCCCTTGAGACGCCGCACACTGGCGTCGTCGTTGACGCCGACGATGAGCACATCGCCCTGGGACCGCGCCCAGCGCAGGTACTGCACATGGCCCGCGTGCAGCACGTCGAAACAGCCGTTGGTGAAGACGATGCGCCGCCCCTCGGCGCGCCACTCGGCCACCAGCGGCTCCAGGTCGGCGGCTTCGAGCACCTTGCCGGCGCGAGCTTCGAAGGATCCCAGGGCGGCGCGCAACTCCGCGCGATCCACGCTGGCCGCGCCGCGCCGCGCGACCACGATGCCCGCCGCGTGATTCGCCAGATGCACGGCGGCCTCCAGCTCCAACCTGGCCCCCAGGGCCAGGGCCAGGTGCGCGATCACCGTGTCGCCGGCGCCGGTGACGTCGAACACCGCCCGCGCCACCGTCGGCACGCGTTCGAAGCGCCCGTCGCGCTCCAAAAAACAAATGCCGTCCGAGCCGAGGGTGATCAAACTCTGCTCCAACTCCGCCGTTTGTTTGAGCTCGGCCGCCGCCGCCGGCAGATCGTCGAGGTTCTCGATGCGCCGCCCCAGGGCCTCTTCGGCCTCCTTGCGGTTCGGCGTCAGGAGCGTCGCTCCGCGGTAGCGGCTGAAGTCCTTGCCCTTCGGATCCACCAGCACGGGCACACCGGCGACCCGCGCCGCATCGATGGCCGCGCGCAAAACCGCCGGCGTCAGCACACCCTTGCCGTAGTCCGAAAGCACCACCGCGTCCGCCGCCGCCACGCGCTCCGCCAATCCCGCGAGCAAGCGGCCCTCGGCCTCGGCCCCCAGGGGCCGCGCCCGCTCCCAATCCACGCGCAGCATTTGCTGCACACCGCTGATCAGCCTCGCTTTGACCGTGGTCGGTCGCTCGCGGTCGCGCACACAGCCAGCGGTGCCCACGTCGATCCCCCCGAGCAGCCCGAGCAAGACCTCGCCGGCGCCGTCCTGACCCACGGCGCCGATCACCTCGACACGCGCATCCATGGCGCGCAGGTTGGCGGCCACGTTGCCCGCGCCGCCCAGGCGCTCTTCCTCATGGGCCGCGGCGAGCACCGGAATGGGCGCTTCGGGCGAAATGCGCTGCACGTCGCCGGTGATGTAGCGGTCCAGGATCAGATCGCCGACGATCAGCACACGCGGGGAGCCCAGGCCATCCAGCAGTTCGATCAGCTTGCGTCGGTTCATCGCGGTGAGGGTCGGGCCGGCGGGGCAGCCCCCGCGGGCGCGGGCGCGGGTCCGTCGAATTGGGTCGGGGTATCCCGGAAGCGGTCGTGGAGCCAAAAGTACTGCTCCGGGTGCGCGCGTATCCTACGTTCGAATTCCGCGTGCAGTCGGGCCGCGATGGCCTCGGGGCCCTGACCGGCGAGTTCCGAGGGTTCCAGCACGGGACCGAGCTCCAACCGGTAACGGCGCGGATGCCCCTCGAGCCGCAGGCAAAAACCGAGCACCACCGGCACACCCAGGCGGCGCAGCAGCACCCCGGCCGAGCGGTCGCTGCGCGCGGGGCGGCCGAAGAAGGGCACTAGCACCGGTTTGGTCGCCGCCCGCTGGTCGAGCAGCATGGCCAGGGTGCCCCCGGAACCGACCACCGCCGGCGCCAGGGCCATGGCACCGCGGCGGGGCAGGACGCGGATGCCGCGGGCCTCGCGGGCGCGCAGCATGGCTTCGGAAAGGAAGCGGTTCTTGGGCGGCTTGCCGATCACGTAGAGCGGCGCGAAACCGAGCCAGGGCATCAGGGCCGAACCCAGCTCCCAATCGCCCAGGTGCGCCGTCACGAACACCGCCCCTCCCCCCCGGCGGCGCAGTTCGTGCACACGCTCGTCCGCTAGCACCTCGACCCCTTCGAAAACCCAAGGGCCCGGCGCGCGCCGCCCCAGCCGCTGCCCGCTGACGACCACATCGAACAGGTGCGCATAGCTGCGGCGCACGGCGCGCTCCAGCGCGGCGCCCTCGAGCTCGGGGAAAGCCTGGCGCAAAAAGGCGCGCGCCGCCCGCGTGTGGCGCCGATCGAGCTTGGCCGCCACCGCCGCCAGGCCGCCGAGCACCGGCCCCAGCAGGCGATCGGGCAGCCGCGCCGCGAGCCCCATCGCCCCGCTCGCGGCCCAATAGGCCAGCCGCGCACCCAAACCGTCGTCCCGGCCGTGCACGATTTCCGGCTCCACGGGCCAGTGCCCATCGATGCCCGCCGGCGTTTCCCCGAGCGGTTCGAGGGGTCGCAGGGAGAGCGGTTCGTTCACCCGTGCAGCCCCTCGTGCAACGCGGCCCGCGCGCGCCGCCGGGCGCCGGGCGCTAGGGATTCGAGCAGGGCCTCCAGGGGCGCCAATCCGTCGAGCACCTCCAGTTCGACCCGCAGGGCAAAAGCCCCCGGCGGCACGGCCGCGCCCAGGGCGACCCACTTGACCGCGTCCTTGGCGGTGGTGACGAGCGGGCGCCCGCGCCCCAGACCCGCCAGATCCGCGGCCGTCCAAGCGTGGTGGTCCGGCAGCCTGCGGTGTTCAACCACCTTCGCCCCGAGGCTCTGCACACTGCGCTCGAAGGCCTGCGGATTGCCGATCCCGCTGGCCAAATCCACCTCGCGACCGGCGAGCCTGGCCGGGTCGTGTTCGCCGCCCTCCAGATCCACGAGCACCCGCGCCGCGTGGCGTGTGCGCACACGCGGAATGCCCGGCGCGATGCGTTCGAGCTCCGCCTCCAGGCCCACGAGGGTTGCGGCCGGCACCTGGTCCACGCGCGTCAAGAGGATCGCCTGGGCACGGCCCAGGGCGCGCGCGCTCTCGCGCATCAACCCGCGCGGCAGGGGCGCGCACAGGGCCCGCCCATCCGGCCCGGGCGGCAGCCCCCAGGGCCGCGTGGTGTCGACCAGCACCAAGTCCAAATCGCGCGCCAGCCGCCGGTGCTGGAACCCATCGTCCAAGAGCACCACGTCGACCCCTTGCCGCTCCAGGGCCCGCGCCCCGCGCACCCGATCCGCATCGAGCACCCTCGGGACCTCAGGCAAGCGCGCCGCGAACTCCGCCGCTTCGTCCCCGGCGGCTTCGCCCCGCCCGTAACCGCGCGCGAGCAGCCCCGGCCGCCAACCGCGCGCCAAAAACCAACGCGCCAGCCACAGCACGGCCGGGCTCTTGCCCGTGCCCCCCGCCGTCAGATTGCCGGCGCAGACCACCGGCAGGTCCAGGCGGCGGCGCGGCAAGAGCCCCAGGTCGTAGGCCCGCCGGCGCACTTCGCTCGCCAGCGCAAAACCAAGGGCAGGCACCCACAAAAGCTCCACCGCCGCCCCGCCGCGGACCAGGCGCTCTTCCAACCGCTCGCGCGTTGCACTGGCCATGGGCGTCGCTGGGCACTCCCGAGGGTCAACGCCCGGCGTCGGGCGAGGTCGGCTCGGCGCCGTCCCGATCCCCGAGCGGATCGGGGTGCAGCCCGCGGTAGGTCAAGAAGGGGCGAGCCGCCGCCGGCAAACGCTCCCCCCCGGCCAAGTCCTCGCGGCCTATTGGATCGGCCTCCAGATCGTACAGGCGTCCGCGCGGGCGCCAATCGGGCCCGGCGCCCTCGGGCCGCTCGTGGTCCACCACCCACTTGAGCCCGCGCGGCCCGTCGATCGCACCCCACAGGTGCACATCGGGGGTCGTACGGCGCGCGCCGGTCAACACGGGCCGGAAATCCGAATGCAGGTAGATCCAGCGGCGCTCCGGCGCGCGGCCTTCCAAAAGCACCGGCGCCAGGGAGCGACCGCTGGAGCGCGCCCGCCAGGTGGGCGCGCGCACGCCGGCCAAATCGAGCACCGTGTTCGGCAGATCCACCAGGCTGACCCGCTCAGGGACGGTCGCGCCGCGCCTCCCGTCGGCCCGCCCGGCGGGCAACTTGACGAGCAGCGGCACACGCATCATCGCTTCGCCGAGCCCGGTGGTGTGTCCGATCCAGCCGTACTCCCCGAGTTCTTCCCCGTGGTCGGCGGTCACCACCACCAGGGCCCGCTCCCACAGGTCCCGCGCGATCAGCTCCCCGCGCAGCTCGCCGAAGGCCCGGTCGATGCGCGCCACTTCGCTTTGGTAGAGGCCGCGCAGAAAGTCCAGGTCGGCCTGAACCAGGGGGAACTCCGCATCGGGCCGCTGGCGCGCGCGCAGCTCCGACAACTCCTCGCCGCCGGTCACGTCGCCGGTGTAAGG
>JBJHAV010000270.1:0-5328 GCA_050480685.1 Planctomycetaceae bacterium
TGCTCGCCCTGACCCTGTTCGTGGGGCTGATGGGTTTTGCGCGGCGGCCCGAGGAACTGCTCGTGCTGCGGCTCTTGCAGGGGGCCTTTTCGGGCTTCATCGCGCCCAGCATCACCCTGGTGTCGATCGGCGTGCCGGCGGATCGCCAGGGACGCGTGGCGAGCGGCCTGCAGATGGCCATGGCTTTGGGCGCGATCGGCGGGCCGCTGATCGGCGCTTTGGTGGCGGAAGCCTTCGGTCTGCCGGCGGTGTTCGCCTTCGTGGCGATCACCACGGGCCTGGGCGCGGCCTTCGTGGCGCTCTTCGCCATGGAAGGCCACGAGCCCGGAGAAGCGCCCGCCCGGTCGCCCGGCGGTCGCTCGCCCCTGGCGGTGGTGCAGGCGTCCATGCGCGAACTCGCCGAACTCGCCCGCAATCGGCGCATGGCCGCGGCCCTGGCCGTGCTCTTCGCCACCCAGTTCGGCATCGGGGCCACCAACCCCCAGCTCGAACTCTTCGTGCGCGACCTGGACAGCGACTTCCTCGGCCTGCCGAGCTCGAAGCAAACCGCGCTGCTGTTCAGCGGCATGGCGCTCTTGGGCCTGGTCTGCATGCCCTGGTGGGGGCGCCACGGGGACCGGCGCGGTCACTTCCGGGCCTTGGTCCAAGCCTCCGGCCTCTCGGCCCTGGCCCTGTTCCTGTCCGCCCTGGCCCCGGTTTACCTGTTCCTCCTGGGCGTGCGCGCCCTGCAAGGGGCCGCCTCGGCCGGACTCTCCCCCAGCGGCTACGGCGTCGCCGCGGACGAGACCCGCGCCGCCCGCCGCGGGGCAGCCTTCGGGGCGGTCTTTTCGGCTGGCGCCCTGGCCATGGCCCTGGCGGCCATGGTGGGGGGCAGCCTGGCCGCCCTGGTGGGCATCCGGGGGCTGTTCGCGATCTCGGCCGCCCTGCCCGCCCTGGCTCTCTTCTGGGCCTGGCGGACGCGGGCCCGGCGAGCAGGCCGGGCGCCCGCCGGGGCCCCGACATCTGGGGTCTTGAGCGGCTCCACACACAATCGGTAGTGTTCCGGACCCGGGCGAGACCCTCCCGGCCCACCCCCGAACGCCCCCGGCACCCATGGAACAGTTGCCCCCCCTGCGCCCCGGCGCCCCGGCCACCCCGCGCATCTACCTGGTCGGCGCCCACTCCACCGGCAAAACGACCCTGGCCCGCTGGATCCGCGACCGCTACGGCCTGCCGATGATCTCGGAGGTGGCGCGCGGGGTGCTGGCCGAGATGGAGGCCCAACTGGACAGCCTGCGGGCGGATTTGGACCTGGTCGGCCGCTACCAACGGGCCGTCTTCGAGCGCCAACTGGAAGCCGAAGCCCAACACGTGGGCCCCTTCGTCTCCGACCGGGCCTTTTGCAACTTGGCCTACGCCGCCCACCACTCCACGGTGCTCTCCGAAATCGCCCGCGATCCGCGCCTGGAGCGCTACATGGATTCGGTGCGCGGCGGCATCGTTTTCTACCTGCGCCCCCACCGCGAATTGGTCCAAGCCGACGGCGTGCGCGCCGGCCTCGAATGGGAAGAGGTCGTGCGCATCGACGGCATGGTCAAACTCCTCCTGGAGCTCTTCGCCGTGCCCTACCTGCCCGTCGAATCCCTGGCCATGCAAGAACGCGTGCGCCTGGTCGAAAACGTGCTCTGTCTAGCCGGCGTCGAACCCATCGCCGGCACCGCCTGCCGCTGGACCGCCCCCCGCCGCACCCCCGAACCCAACGGCCACTCCCAACCCCGCCCCGCCGGCCGCGGTTAACTCCCCAGCGCCCGACCGGCGAGCTTGGCCGCTTCACCCTGTCATCGATTGAACTCGCCGTCCACCGTCACGGGCCGCCGTGGGTGGCGGCGAGGGCTTCGGGAGGGCGGACTTCCTCTGGGTGCGCCTGGGGCGTGCAGCGGACGAGCACGCAGCCGAGTTTGCCGGGGGATTCGGCGCGGGCGTGAGCTTCGGTGATTTGGTCGAGGGGGTAGATGCGGTCGATGGGGGGGCGAAGGTGGCCGGCCGCGGCGAGGGCGAGTAGGGCTTCGAGTGCTTCGGGGCGTTCCGGTGCGGTCCCGACCAGGATGCGGCGCTGAGCGCGGCGCGCGACGAAGGGGGCGGCCAAGGTCTGCGGCAGGTCCGCGGCCACGAGGGCCAATCGTCCACCGGGAGCGAGGGCGCGGCAGCCTTCGCGCGGTGAAAGCGCGCCGGTGGTGTCGAGCACGAAGTCGAAGGGTTGGGTGCGGGCGAGCAGGGGAAGCAGGTCGCCAGCGAGCACTTCGTCGGCTCCGAGTGGTGCGGTCTCGAGTCCGCGCTCGGACCGCACCAGGGCGGTGACGTGGGCGCCGAGAGCTTTGGCGAGGCACACGGCGGCGCTGCCCACGGCTCCCCGCGCTCCGAGGACGGCCAATCGTTCGCTGGCCGCCAGGTGGCCCGCCGAGACCAGGAAGTGGTGCGCGGTCAGCGCGCCGAAACACAGGGCCGCGGCGGGCTCGGCGGCGAGGCCCGCCGGCCGCGGCGCGATCGCGCCCTTCATGCGCACCAGGGCAAACTCGGCGTGCGCACCCATGCGCATGCCCCTGACGGCCACGATGGCATCGCCTTCCGACCAGCCGGTCACCTCCGGTCCAAGTTGTTCGATCCGGCCCGCGAAGGCCGACCCCAGCACCCGCGCTCCCGCCCGCGGCCGAAGCGGCCCGAAAACCAGTCGCCCGGCCAGGCCGAAACCGCGCGGGAAGCGCGCCGCCCGAATGCGCGTGTCGCCAGCCGAAACACAGGCCGCTTCCACGCGCACGAGCATTTCGCCCCGCCCCGGCACCGGCGTGGGCACATCCTCCACCCGCACCACCTCGGGCCCGCCATAGATCCTGTGAACCGCCGCACGCATGGGCGAAGAGTACCGAATGCCGAGACCGGACGGTTTGGGTCGGTCTACGCGCGCAAGCACTTGTTGACCGGTTCCGCAGCTCGGCTCATTTGGGCGGAAAAAAGCTCCAAGCCAACACGGTGGATTGGGGCGCGCCACTGGATGGCTGCATCGCTCGCGTCGTTTCCGCTACCGGGGAGCGGCGGAAAGTGTCCGGTCTCGGTGCCCGGTACCCCTACCGCCGCCGTCCCTGCGGGTGGCGTGGGCCGAACGCGCCGGGCGGGGTGGGCAGGTCGCTCTGGCCGGTGCGGGGATCGACTCGGATGCCCAGGTTCTCGCCGGCCACGGTGTAGAAGAGCCAGCAGTAGAACATCTCGTCGGTGGTGGCTTCGCCGAAGCGCACCGTCGCCGACGGGTCGGGGTTGTAGGGGTTGAAGGTCGAGTTGTCGAGGCGCCCGCTGAGTTCGAAGCGCGTGCCCGGGGGAAAGGCCGCGGAGTCGCGCGCCCAGCGGTAGTCGAACTGCCAGTCGAAGCTGTAGCTCGGAACGTCCAGCAAGGTGACTTCCCGGCCGCCCGGAATGAGCGCACGCACACGGATGTCGCGGCCGCGCAGGTGCATGTGCGGCAGCATGCTGTGGGCCTGCATGCGGAAGCGCTCGCGCGGTTCGCGCTCGAGCTGGATGCGATGGGCGGGATCGCCGGGCGCGACTTCGAAGTCGAAGTCCGTCAACGTCAGCATGCGCAGCCGCTGCCGAACCGCCGTGCGCGGGAAGCGCAGGCCGACGCGTGTCGCGTCGACGGTCGCGCGCCCGCTGGGCACATAGTGGAGCTGCAGGCCGAGGACCGAGTTCGCCGGGATCAGCATGGCGATGCCGGGTTCGAGCTCCATGGGGCCGCGCCCGGGCACGTAGATCGCGAAGAGCCGCGAAGCCGGCACCCAGGACTCGTGGTCATCGAAGTCCTGCGGCCCTTCGACGAACATGACCTGGGCGTGGTGCAAAACCGTCGATTCAGTGGGCAGCACTTCGAGCGCTTCGATCCAGGTATCGCGCTCGAAGGTGTGCGGCAGGATCACGTACTCGTAGTCGAGGAAACCCTCCGAGGGCAGCTCGAAGCTCGGCGCCGAGAGCACCATGTCCGGCTCCCCGATGCCCCACTCGCCGAGCGGCGGCAGGGTCGGCTCGGAGTCCTCGGGACTCTCCGGCTCGCCCGCGGGCGCGCCCGCCGCGAACCAGGCCAGCACCGTCCGGCGCTCGGCATCCGAAAGAGGCAGTTCGTTCTCGAACGGCATGTGCCCCGGCAGGGCGAACCAGGGCGGCATGCGCCGTTCGCGCACGACCTCCTCGACCACCCGCCGGCGGCGCTGCACATCCTGGTGACTGACGAGCGAGAAGGGCGCCACGCCGTCGGGGCGGTGGCAGGCCCAGCAGTTCTGCTCGAAGATCGGCCGCACATCCGCGTACCAGGTCAAGTCGCGGTCTGGGGCGATTTTCTCGAGGGTGATCGGGCAGCCGTCCACGGGTGTTTCTGGAACGCGCACCGCGCGGCCGGCGAGCACGTCTTCGAGCGCTTCGCGCAGGTCCTCGCGGCCCCGGTTTGGGCGCGCACCACCCAGCCGGTACTGGCTGTCGATGCGCCCGCGATAGCGCAAGACGTGTTCGGCGTCGAGCACCACCACCTGGGGGGTGCGCGTGGCGCCGACGGCCTCGACCACGCGGCCCCCGAAGTCCTTGACGAAGTGGAAGTCGACCTCCGGCGTGATGCCCTGGGCCGCCGCTTCCAGCACCGAATCCGGGCTGGCGTTGACACCCAGGAAGACCGCACCGCGCGGCCGAAACTCGCGCTCCAGGGCGCCGAGGCGCGGCAGGTAGCGCTCCACCAACGGACAACCGCCGGCCGTAAAGACGAGCACCACGGCCTCGGCCGGCCCCAGGTCCGCGAGGCTGCGCGGCAAAAAGCGGCTGTCGACAAACTCGAGCATGCCCACCTGGGTGCCGATCGGCACCGCCTGGCGGGCAACCTCGTCGATTTCACCCCGGGAGCAGGCAACGAGGGAAACCAAACCCGCCCCCAGGGCCAGCGCCACCACCCAGGCCCAGCGGGCCGGCCTCGGAGCCCGTTGCCTCAACGACATTATCACTCCAGGGTACCCGGCCATACCGAGGCCAAACGATCTCCGCCGGTCTTCGCGCGCAGGCCTTCTTGCCCGGATTCGCGGACTGGCTCAACCGCGCGGATTCCAGCTCCATCCAACGCAGTGGGCACGGAATCGCTGCTGAATACCCGCATCCCTCGCGCCGGTTACACGCAGGATTTCGGCCCAAGAGAGTTTGCCGGGCGCGCGCCGGGGGCCCCCGGCCAGACCACGTATCCGCCCGCCTTGATCCGCTGCGCCAGGCCACGGTTCTTCCCGTGAACTAGACCCCGGAATCACCGAGTCACCAACGCTTGGGCACACTCCA
>JBJHAV010000271.1:0-5320 GCA_050480685.1 Planctomycetaceae bacterium
CCGGCCCCCGCGCTAGCTCGCCGGCCCTTGGGCGCGGTGTGGCGTCGCCGTGCCTGGCGTTGCGCTGGGGGGCCTGGCGGGCGGGGTGGTGGAGCAGGCGGGCGATGGCTCCCAGGTGCTCCAGGTGGACGGAGGCGGGCAGGTCGCGGGGGGCGAGAAGGGTGAAAACCACCGTGGCGGGGCGGCCGACACCTTCAAAGTCGAGCCCGGCGGGCAGCGTGGCGAGGAAACCCAGGGGCCGCCGGACCTGTTCCGAATGGGCGTGAAGCAGCACCGTGCCGGGGTCGATTTCGAGGGGCGCCTCGCGGGCGACGCGGGTCAGTTCGCGCAGGAGGTCGCGGCGTGTGGCGGGGGGCAGGTCGCCGAGGGGGGCGAGATGGAGGCGCAGCAACTCCTCCGGATCCCGCGCGCTGACCCCGAGGGCCACTCGCTCGGGGGCGAAGAGCTGGGCGAGCGGCAACGGCGCCAAGCGCGGGCGCGGCAGGCTCGGACGGGGTTCTTGGGTCTCCTCGGCGGGGTAGATCACAAGCAGCCCCACGCGTGCTTCGCGCGCCAGCGCCTTGGGCAAAAGGTCGAGACTCGGTCGCCAGGAAAGTTGGTGCGCGCGGGCGGCGAGCAGCACCACCAGGTCCCCGGGTTCGAGCCGCGTGCCGGCTTCCGCGAGCCAGGTTTCGAGAAACGGCACCGGCCGGCGTTCGATCGGCAGCTTCGGCGCGACCTGGTCCACGCGCCGGGCCAGCACCTCGAGCTCCGCTTCGCCCGCGCTCAATGCGAACGCCAGGCCCGCCCTCTGCGCCAGGGTCTTGACGGCGCCCACGGCCTCGGGGAATCCGGGCTCGCGCTGGGCGAAGGGCGGCGCGATCAATACCAGGCGCGCGGCGGCGGGCAGCGGCGCGGCCATGCGGCTGACCACGAACTGCTGGGGCGATTGGACCAGCAGTTGGTCGAGCACACTGCCGAAGATGCGCCCGCGGGTGGTGTCGCTGTCGGTCCAGCCCATGACCACGGTCGAGATGCGCAGCTCGCGAATCGCGCGCAAAATGCCCTCGGCGGCGCTGGTGTCCAGGCGGGTGGTCGGCACCACCGGGGCGTCGGCGGCGGCCGCCTGCATCGCGGCCAACCCGAGCAGGCGCTCGGCCGCGGCCACGCGGCTCGAATCCGCATCGGCTTCCTGCACCACCGTCAGGGGGTACAGCGGCTCGTGGGTGTCGCTTTCGCGCAGGGTCAACGCGACCTCGACGATCGAAACCACCGCGTCGGGGTTCTTGAGCGGAATCAGGATGCGCCGCGGCGCCAGGGCGCGGTCCTCGGGCTCGTCCTCGGTGCGCTGCGCCAGGGCGCGACCGGCTTGTTCCGTCACCCATGGCCCGATCAGGCACGTGACCAGGATCATGAGGATCGCGCCGTTGAGCACGGCTTCGTCGAAGATGCCGAGTTGGAAGCCCACCAGGACCGCCGCCAGGGTCGCCGCCGCCTGGTTGACGGAGAGGCCGAAAAGTACGTGGCCCTCCAGCCGGCTGTAGTCTAGGAGGCGCGCAGAAAGGACCGCGGCCAGGTACTTGGTGGCGGTGACGGTGACGACCATGGCAAGCATGACCTTCCAGGTGCCAGCCCCGGACACGAGCACGCGCGGGTCGACTAGCATTCCCACCGAGAGTAGGAAGATTGGGATGAAGAACCAGCTCCCGGCGAACTCCAGGCGGTTCATGAGGGCGCTTTGGTGTGGTACCAGGCGATTGAAGGCCAGGCCCGCCAGGAAGGCGCCCAGGATCGGCTCGACGCCCGCGACCTGGGCCAGCCAGGCGCACAGGTAGACCGCCGCAATGATGAATACGAAGTGGACACTGCCCTCGGCCGGCACGCTGCGCAAGAACCAGCGTCCGAAGCGCGGCAGCCCCCACCAGACCAGAGTCGTGTAGGCCGCCAGGGAGCTGATCATGACCGACCAGAAGGCGAAGTCGAGCGCGCCGCGGGTCGAGTGCGCTACCACCGCGAGCACCAAGAGTGCCGCCGTGTCGGTCACTAGGGTGCCGCCGATACCGGTGGTTACCGCGCGGTTGCGCGTCAGACCCAAACGGCTCGCAATCGGGAAGGTCAGCAGGGTGTGGGAGCTAAACATGCTCGCGAGCAGGATGGCCGCGGCCCAGTCGAAGCCCAGGAAGGAGCGCGCCATCCAGGTGCCGAGTACTTGCGGCACAAGGAAGGTCGCCGCGCCGAAGACCACGCTGTGGTGCCGGTTGCGGCGGAACTGGACCAAGTACATCTCCAGCCCGGCCACGAACATGATGTAGAGCAGGCCGACCGTGCCGAGCAGCACCACCGCTGGCCCGCGCTCGAGCAGTCCCAGGGCGTTGGGGCCCACCAGGATGCCGGCCATGATTAGTCCGATGGGCCCGGGAACGCGCAGGCGTTGGGCGACCATTGGCGCGATGAGGATGAGCCACATCAGCACCGCGAAGGTGAGCACCGGGTTGGTGATCGGCAGCGACCACGCGGTGGGCTCATCGGGCGACATTGCGAGTATGGTAGCGCCCGGCGCGGCGATCCAAAGCGCGGGCGGGGGGCAGGCCCGCGGGCTCCGGCCGGGCGCTACAATCTGGCCCGATGACACCGGAACTCCGCATCGCGCCCTCCCTCCTATCCGCCGACTTCGCGCGCCTGGGCGACGAGGTCCGCCGGGCCGAACAGGCCGGCGCCGACTGGCTGCACGTGGATGTCATGGACGGGCACTTCGTCCCGAACCTGACCATCGGCGCGCCGGTGGTGGCCGCCTTGGGCCGGGTCGCCACGCGGCCCCTGGACGTGCACCTGATGATTTCGGAGCCGGTGCGCTACGCGGCGGACTTCCAGCGGGCCGGCGCCCACGTGCTGACCTTCCACTACGAAGTGACGGGCGAGCACGGCACCGCCGACGCAATCCGCGCCCTGCGCGATTTGGGGATCCCCAAGGTCGGCGTGGCCATCAACCCCGACCAGCCGGTGGAGCCCCTCGGGCCCTTCCTGGGCGACATCGACCTGGTGCTGGTGATGAGCGTCTTCGCCGGTTTCGGTGGCCAGCGTTTCCTGCCCGAGGTGCTGCCGAAGGTGCGTTGGCTGCGGGAGCAGGGTTTTGCCGGCGACGTGCAGATGGACGGCGGCATCCACGCCGAGACCCTGCCACTGTGCGTCGAAGCCGGGGCGAACGTGATCGTTTCGGGCTCGGCGCTCTTCGGCGCGCCGGATCTGGCCGCCGAAATCGCTCGCTACCGGGAGATCGCCCGGGGCGCGCGGCCCTCCGCCGTTTGAGGCCCCCAGGGCGCCGGATACTCGCACGGCTCCCCCGGGCTCCGGGGTAGGCCCCCGCAGGGCCGTCAGCGGGCCTCCCGGCCCCGGGACGGGGCCTGGGAACGCGGAGGCTGGCCTCGTGGGCTTCCAGGGCGTAGAACGGGACTTCGTCCGGGGGCCGGCCCGCGGCGCCGCGGGCGGATCCGCGGCGCGGTCGGCACGGCGACGCGGACAGGAGAGCCGAGATGAGCGACGAGCGATTCGACTCGGGCCAGGAGCCCGAGGCCCACAGCATGGCACCCCAACCCGGACCGGGCGGGGACGGTGGCGGTGCGGGACGGGCTGACGGGGGACGGGGTGACGGTGGACCGGGCGGTGCGGGTCCGGGCAGCGAAGGCGCCCCCCAGGCCGCCGGCCCCGGCGCGGACCCGAGCCTGTCCGAAACGCGCCTCGGTCGCTTCCGCTTCGCCAAGAAGAAGGACATGCCCGGCGGGCTTTGGCTCAAGTGCGAAAACTGCGGGCAGTTGATCTACCGCAAGGAACTGGAAGAGGCCGGCCGCGTGTGCCCGGCCTGCAGTTTCCACTTCACCTTGCCCGGGCGCGAACGCATCCGCATGGTGCTGGACGAAGGCACCTGGAACGAACACTTCGCCGACCTGACGGCCCTCGACCGGCTCGGCTTCACCGACAAGATCCCCTACGCGGAAAAGGTCGCCCAGGCGGCCAAGCGCACCGGCCAGAACGAAGCGCTGCTTTGCGGCACGGGCGCCATCGAAGGCCGCCCGGTGGTGCTGGCGGTGCTCGACTTCGGATTCTTGGGCGGGTCCATGGGCGAGGTCGTGGGCGAGAAGTTCGCTTTGGCCTGCGATCTGGCGCGCCGGGAAGGGCTGCCCTTGGTGTGTTTCACCAGCTCCGGCGGCGCGCGCATGCACGAGGGCGCGGTCAGCCTGATGCAGATGGCCAAAACCTGCTCGGCCTTGCAAAGCCTGGGCGAGGTCGGCGGCATGTCGATCTGCGTGATGACGCACCCGACCACCGGAGGCGTGACCGCATCGTTTGCCGCGGTTTGCGACCTGACCCTGGCGGAACCCGGAGCACTGATCGGGTTCGCGGGTCCGCGTGTGATCGCAGCAACGCTCAAGCAGGAGCTGCCGGCGGGTTTCCAGCGGGCGGAGTTCCTGCTGGAGAAGGGCATGCTCGACGCGATTGTGCCGCGCTCCGCCATGCGCACGACCCTGGCGCGTTTGCTCGACTACGACCCGCTGGCGCGGGGGGTGGTGCCCCTGACCGCCGACCTGGGCGGGCACGCTGCGGTGGCGCCCGGCTGGAGCGCCGCCGCTGGCACCCCGGAGGGCCGTTCGGTCCGCGGGGGGCGCGGTGCGCCGCGCGTCGTGCCCGAGACCGTCGAGCGCCGGGACGGCCCCGGCGTGGGCTGAAGCGCCCTGGGGGCGGCGCTGGGAATCAGCCCCTCGGAACGGGCCGCTCGAAGCGCATCACCCAGGAGTCGAAGCGGCCGATCGCCCGGGCGCCCAAGCGGCGGTCCAGGCCGGCGGCGAGGGCCTCGGCGGCGACCAACGGCCGCGAGATCCATCCCTTCAGGCGCGTTTCGTTCAGGTGGCGCAGTTGCGGCAGGGGCCAGGAAAGCTGGTAGCCGGCCCCGTCCAGGTAGCGCAGGCCCGCGCGTTCGAGCCAGGTGCGCACCTCCGCGGGCACCTTGGCGTTGAGTTCGCGAAGCGGCACCAGGGGCCGCGTGCGCCGGCGCGCGAGCATGCCCCGCGAACGGGGATCCAGGTCCCCGATCACCAGGGTCCCACCCGGGGCGACCGCGCGCAGAAGACCTTCCATCCAGGCGTCGAAGTCGCGCGCGAAGCTGACGACGCCGGAGCTGATCACCAGGTCGTAGGGCGCCTCGTCGCCGGCCGGGAAGGGCGGCGCTTCGCCGAACCCCACGCGCCCCTCGGCCGCGGCCACCCCTTGCGCGCGAGCGTTGTCCGCGGCGATGCGCACCATCTCCGGGCTGGGGTCGAAAAAGTGCAGGGCGCGCGGGGCCGAGGGT
>JBJHAV010000272.1:0-5283 GCA_050480685.1 Planctomycetaceae bacterium
GGCCATCCGCGCTTCGACGAAACGCCGCCCGGTTACCGCGGGCCCCTGTGGCTCGAAATCGTGCCGCTTTCGTTCCCCGTGCGCCTGCGCCGCGGCGATCGCCTGGTGCAGGTGCGCCTGGCCGAGGGCGATCCGGCCCTGAGCGCCGAGGAGTTGCGCGCGGTCTACGAACGCACGCCCCTGTGTTTCGCCGGGGATCGGCCGCTGCCCCTCGACGAGGTGCGCTTCGACGAACAAGGGGCGCTGGAGCTGTGCGTCGGCATCGCCGGTCGCCACCCGGCCGGCTGGCGGGCCGCGCTGCACACGAAGGTGCTCGAATTCGCGGGCGAAGGGGTGCACGACACCTTCGAATTCTGGGAGTCCGTGCACGCCCACCGCGGCGCGCTGGTGCTCGACCCCGGTCGCTTCTACATCTTCGCCAGCCGCGAACGCCTGCGTGTGCCCCCGGACCTGGCGGCGGAAATGCTGCCGGTGGACGTGGGTTTCGGGGAGCTGCGCAACAACTACGCCGGCTTCTTCGACAACGGCTTCGGCTGGAGCGAGGACGCCGCCGGGCGGCCGACGGGCACCGGCACCCCGGCCGTGCTCGAAGTGCGCGCCCACGACGTGCCGTTCCTGGTCGAGGACGGCCAGGTTTTCTTCCGGCTGCGTTTTTTCCGCACCCGCGGGCGCCCCCGGCACCTGTACGGGGAGGGCCGTGAAGGGGCCTCCTACCAGGGCCAGGACCTGACCCTGGCGCGGCCCTTCTCGCCGCGGCCGGTCTCGGGCGGGGGCGAATCCGGTACAGAAGCACCCCTTCGGTAACCCTCGGCCTTCCCACCGGCTACAAGGGTCTTGCCGTGGCCCGTCGCCCCGGCGCAGCCCCCAACGCGAGGAAGCAGGCCGATGGGAACGGAGAGGAGATCTGCGGCGGGGCGAGGCGACGCCCCCCGGGTGCGCGGCGGCCGGTCGGCCCTGGCGGCGGGGATGTTCGCTGCCGGGCTGTTCGCGGCGGGTGGGATCCTGGGAGCGCTCTTGTCCCAGGCCCTCGGGAAAGGCCCCCCTGCGCCCCGGGTCTCCCAGGCGGCCGGCCCGGCCTCGGCCCCGCCGGGCGCCGGCGGGGATCGCGGGCCGGGGCACGCCTTGGAGTTACCGCGCCCTTGGTCCCCCCAAGAGGCGTCCGGCTCCCCAACATCCGACCCCACGGACGGCTCGCGGCGGGTGGTCACGGAAGCACCCGCCGGGGACGGCGAAGCCATCGGTCCCCTCGGCCTGGTGCGCCTGAGAACCCTGGTCCAGCACCCGGACTTCGCGGGCTGGGCTCGCCGGGCCCCCGACGATGCCTGGGAACTCGCATTCCACGCGCTGCTGCGCAGCGGTCAGCCCCAAGAGGCCCTGGCGTTGCTACGAGAGCGCTCCCCGACACTGGCGGAGGAGGGGGCCCGTGTGGACCGCATCGCACAGGCCCTCGGTGAGCAGGGTCAGCGGGCCGCGGCGGCCGACCTCCTGTGGGAGTCGCTGCTGCTGGAGGAAGCCGCACTGGTCGAATCCTTGGCCCGGGTCCGGATCTGGGGAGCACACGGCATCTCTGGGGACGCGCGCTGGCAGCGGGTCGAACGCTTGTCGAGTCATGCCCCGGAAAGGGCCTTGGCCCTGATCGACCGCGTCGGAGGTTTGCCCGGTCAGCGAGCAGCGCGCCTCGACACGATTGCGGCCTGGCTCCTTCTGCGCTCCGAGCGGGTGCCCGAGGCTGTCGAACTGCTCCTGCCGCTTCTGGCAGTGCATTCGGAGCGCGCGGCGGCCCAGTCGATGTTGGTCACCCATGCGCCGCGGGCTTTGGCGGAGCGGCTCTCCGCGGAACTTGAGGCGGATCCCGGGGATCCCTTGGGCCGCTCTCGGCTCGCTTCGGCCCTCTTTGCCGCCGGGGACGTGGACGAGGCCCTGGCGCTGCTCGAGGGGCTCTTGGCGGAAGGTCTACAGGATCGCGGCTTGGCCCAGCTCCTCAGCGAGCATGGAGAGCACCTGCCCGCCGAGACCTTGGTGCGCATCTCCGAGGGTTTGGAGTACGACGAGAACTTCGAATACAGCCTTCTCGACCTGCTCGTCAACGCGGGGCAACTACCGGTGGCCGTCGCGCGCTACGACCGCATGGTCGACGCGCTGGTCGCCGGGCGAGAGGCCTACTGGATGCCGCTGCCGCCGGATGAGCTGATCGCCGCCGACCCCACGCGGGCCTATGGCTGGGCGCGCCGGATCGAGGAGGCCAACCTCTCGAACGACGAAATCATCGGGGACGCCGGAGACCTCTACGCCGCCCTGGGTTTTTCCCACGAAGCCCTGCGCATGTACGAGCGGGCCCTGATCCTCGACCCGAATGACGGGGAGTGGATCGACAAGGTGGCAGAGTTCCGCGAGAAACTCGGACTGCCGCCCAGGTGACGGCGAGGAGCTTGCACCGCGGAAGGCCGAGGAACGGCCCTGGGCCGCCCGCCCACCAATCCCTACGGGATCAGAAGCTGCCGTGGCGGGCGCGCTGGCGGCGGTTGACCTTGCGGCCGCCCTTGGTCTGCTGGCGCGTGCGGTAGCCGGTCTGCTTGGCGTGCTTGCGCGTGCTCTTGCGGATGTTGGTCTTCATGGCGATCGGCGGGCTTGGGGGGCCGAGGAGCATAGCGGCCGGCGGGCGGCAGGCCAAGGGGCAGGCTCGGCCCGGGGACGGCGCCCCCCCGGGGCGCCTGGAGAGGGGCCGCAGTCCGGGGGAAGGGCGGGGCCAACGCCCCCGCCGCCCGCTCAGCCCGCTCAGCCCGCTCAGCCCTCCCGCGGGCCGATCATGCGGCCGGGGACCACGGCCCCCTCGAACTGCTCCGCGGTCATCAGGCCCAGGGCCACGACCGCCTCGCGCAGGGTCGTGCCCTCCTGATAGGCCTTCTTGGCCACCTTGGCCGCGTTGTCGTAGCCGATGTGGCGGTTCAGGGCGGTGACCAACATCAGGCTTTGGCGCATGAGCGCTTCGACCCGCTCCCGGTCGAGTTCGAGCCCGTCGATGCAGTGCTCGCGGAAGGAATCGCAGCCGTCCGCCAGGAGCCGCACGGATTCGAGCACGTTGTGGGCGATGACGGGTTTGTAGACGTTGAGCTCGAAGTTGCCCTGGCTGCCACCGAAAGCCACCGCCGCGTCGTTGCCGAAGACCTGCACGCAGACCATGGTCAGGGCTTCGCACTGGGTCGGGTTGACCTTGCCCGGCATGATCGAGCTGCCCGGTTCGTTCTCGGGCAGGCGCAGCTCGCCCAGGCCGCAGCGCGGACCCGATCCAAGCCAACGCACGTCGTTGGCGATCTTCATCAGCGCCATGGCCAGTTGGCGCAAGGCTCCCGACAGCCCGACCAGGGCGTCGTGGCCCGCCAGGGCGGCGAACTTGTTCGGCGCGGTGAGGAAGGGCAAGCCGGTCACCTCGGCGATGCGCTGCGCCGCGATTTGGGCGTATTGCGGGTGGGTGTTGAGACCGGTGCCGACCGCGGTGCCGCCCAAGGCCAACTCGAAGACCGGCGCAAGGGCCCGTTGGATCGCCGTGGCCCCGTCCCGCAGATGCTGCACGTAGCCCGAAAACTCCTGCCCCACGGTCAGGGGCGTGGCGTCTTGCAGGTGCGTGCGGCCGATCTTAACCACGTCGTTCCAGGCCTGGGCCTTGCCGTCGATGGCCGCGGCGAGGTTCTCCACCGCCGGCAGCAGGCGCTCACTCACCTCTTCCGCCGCGGCCACGTGCATGGCGGTCGGAAACACGTCGTTCGACGATTGGGAGCGGTTGACGTGGTCGTTGGGGTGGATCGGTTTTTTGGAGCCGAGCTCCCCGCCCAGCAGCGCGATGGCGCGATTCGAGATCACCTCGTTCGCGTTCATGTTGGTCTGGGTGCCCGAACCGGTCTGCCAGACCACGAGCGGGAAGTGTTCGTCCCAGCGCCCGTCGACCACCTCGCGGGCGGCCGTGAGCAGCGCTTCCTGCTGACCCGCGTCGAGCATGGAAAGTTCGCCGAGCTCGATGTTGGCCTTGGCCGCGCAGAGTTTGACGATGCCCAGGGCGCGGATCATCTCGCGCGGAAAACGCTGGCCGCCGATCTTGAAGTTGCGGCGCGAACGCTCGGTCTGCGCGCCCCACAGGCTCTCGTCGTCGACTTCGATCGGGCCGAAGGAATCGCTTTCGGTGCGGTGGCTCATGTTGTTTGCGGAGCTGTCTAAAAGCGCCGCGGCCGCGGCCGCCGGGCTGAGGAGGCTCAGGGGAGCGGCGACCTAAAGGCCCAGGTCGCGCAGCGCTTGCAGGTCGCGCTGGGCTTCGCCGGCGGTGCGTTGCAGGCCGATGCGCGCCTCGGTGTCCAAGGGCAGCTCGACGATGCGCTCGACACCGCCGCGGCCGAGCACGGCCGGCACGCCCAGGTAGAGCCCCTCGAAGCCGTACTCGCCGTTCAAGAGGCACGTGCTGGGCAGCATGCGGCGCTGGTCGCGCAGGATCGAGGCGGCCATGGCCACCGACGCCGCGGCGGGCGCGAAAAAAGCGCTGCCGGTTTCGAGCAGCTTGACGATCTCGGCGCCGCCGTGGCGCGTGCGATCCGCCAGGGCTTCGATCTCGGCGCGCGGGAGCAGTTGCCCGAGCGGCACGCCGTTGACGGTGGTGGCCGCGGGCAGGGGCACCATCGAATCCCCGTGGGCCCCGAGCACCATCGCATCCACGTCCACCGGGCTGGTGCCGGTGGCTTCCGCCACGAACGCGGAGAAACGCGCGGAGTCGAGCACACCGGCCATGCCCAAAACGCGCTTGGCCGGAAAACCCAGGTGCCGGCGCATGAGGGCCGTCATGGCGTCCAGGGGGTTCGTGACCACGATCACGATCGCGTCGGGCGAGAGCTCGCGGATCGAGCGGGCCAGGGAGGCCACGATGCGCCCGTTGACCTCCAACAGGTCGGAGCGGCTCATGCCCGGCTTGCGCGGTTTGCCCGCGGTCACGATCACCAGGTCGGACTCGGCGGTGTCCGCCGGGTCGCCGGTGCCGCGCACGCGGGTGCTCCAGCCTTCCACCGCCGCGGCCTGGGCGAGGTCGAGGGCGATGCCCCGGGCCCGACCGGCGAGCACATCCAGCACCACGACCTCCCGGGCCAGCTCCATCTGGGCGGCCCGCTGTGCGGTGATCATGCCGACGTAGCCGGCGCCGACGACGGTGAGTTTCTTGGGAGAGGCGGCCATGGGGGGGCTCCGGCCGGGCCGAAGGGCGAAGAGCCTACCAGTCCACCGACCCGCCTCCAACGCGCAGGGCGGCAG
>JBJHAV010000273.1:0-5248 GCA_050480685.1 Planctomycetaceae bacterium
GGCTCGCCGCCCGCGCGGGGCTCCGCCAGGGGCGGTTCCGCGGTTCCGGCGCCGGGCGGGGAGGTGGGGGGCAGCTTCGGGGTGTCTTTGGGAACCATGGCGTGGACCGCGGTGCGTGGCGCGGGCCTCCGTCTTATCCGCTCGAGCGGCGGCGGGCCAGGGCGGGCATCATCCGCGGCGCGAATCGCCTACGACTTACTTGGGCGAATCCCCTCGCCCCTGGACCTCGGGCATGGAAAGGCTGGTCAGGGCGCCAGCGGCGGCCAGGCCTGAGAAGAGCAGCAGGATCTGGGCCGGGCCGGCCACGGTGGAAAGGGCCGCGCTGGCGCCGCCGAGGGCGAGCAGCAACAGTCCGATGCAGGTGTTGCTGACGGCCACGTATTCCGTGCGCCGGTTGCCGCCGGCCATGTCGACCAGGTAGGTCTTGCGCCCCAGGCGCACGCCCGCGTGGGCCACGGCCAACAGGAAAAACGCCGCGGGCCAAATCCAGCCGGAGGCGGCCAGGGCGCGCAGGGGGGCGAGGGGCAGCGCGGCGATGGCGAAAGCGGCGAATCCCACCAGGGAAGCGACTCCGGCGGCGAACACGAGCACGAGCCGGCTGGAGCGATCGGCGAAGCGCCCCCAGAGCGGAGCCGAGAGGCTGGCGGCGATGGCGCTTGCGATCACGAAGGAGCCCAGGCCGCCGGCCGAACCCTGGTTTTGTTCGCGCGCCAAGAGCAAGAGGTAGGGACCGGCCAGGGCCGAGGAGAGCAGCAGCGCGCGCGCGATCACAAAACGCCGCAGGACCGCATCCTCGAGCAGCAGGGAGAGCCGAGCGAGGGCTTCCAGGCCCCCGTTGGCCCCGCCGTCGGTTTCGCCGGCGGGTTCCTCGACGCGCGCGAAGACGAGCGCGGCCGCCGTCCAAAGGCCCGCCGCGCCCAGCAGCAAGAGCGCAAAGGGCGCTCCGCCGTCCTCCTCCTTCAGGAACAGCGCGAGACCCGCGCCCAGGGCCAAGGTGCCGAGGCCCGCCGCCGTGGTGGCGATGCCCGAGAGCCGGCCGCGGCGCCCCTTGGGCACGGTTTTGCCGAGCACGTCCTTGCTCGCCACCGAACACAGCCCGCGCGCCAGGGCGAAGACCGCCAGCGCACCCACCAGGGCGAGGCCCGCGGCGACCCCTTCCATCCAAAGGGCCGCGGCGGCCATCCCGAAGGCCGCCGCCGCCTGCACGGCCGCGCCCAGGAGCCAAACGCCCTTGCGGTGCGCGAGCCGGCGCACCCGGGCGGCGATGAAGAGCTGGGGCACGAGGCTGCCCGATTCGCGCACGGGCACGAGCAAACCGACCAGGGCGGCCGGGGCGCCGACCGCGCCCATCAGCCATGGCAACACGGTTTTGGGGTTGACGATTTCGTCCCCAAGGCTCGTGAGCACCTGGGCGCCGACCTGTTTGGCGAAGTTGCCGGGCACCACGCGGCAGGCTTCCTCGGGGATGTCGCGGCAGGAGCGCGCATCCTCTTCTTCCGCCAGGCCGGCGTAGAGCCGTTCGAGCAGCGAGTCGCGCGAGGCGGGCACCCGGGGCTCGCCCGTGTCGCTCAACGGTGGAAGGACGGCAAGAGCCCGTCCGGGATCGCCAGGAACAGGCACTGGAAAGCCGTCGCGTAGGCGTCCCCGTAGCGCGGGCAGTACCAGGAACCATCCGCGCGCTGGGTGGCGAGCACACGCTGCAACTCCGGCTCGTACCAGCGCTTGAAGGCCGTGTCGTCGCCCAGTTGCCAAAGGGCCTGGGCCACGTAGAAGCGCTCGTAGAAGGGGAATTCGGAGCGCGCGCCGGTTTCCTCGCGTCGGCCGAGATCGCGCCACAGGGCGTCGATGCCGCGTCGGATCGGCGCGTCGCCGTAGCGCCCGGCGGCGTTCAGGGTTCCGATCCCCGCGGCGGTCAGGGCGACGGTCGTGCGCGGGCTGCCGATGCCGTAGGCGAAGCTGCCGTCCGCCACCTGGGTGGCGAGCACGTAGTCCTCTGCGCGGCGCACCACGTTGCTGTCCACCGTGAACCCCGCGCCCCGCGCGGCGCGCATGGCCTGCACCAAAACCACCGTGACCGAACCCTCGTGCTGGGGCGAAACCCAGGGGTCGTACCACCAGCCGCCTTCGCTGCCTTGGGTGTTTTGGATTAGATCGAGCGCGAGGGGCAAGACCTCGGCCAGGCGCCGGCCGCGCCGGTCCTGGGGCGACATGGTGAAGGCCTCGGCCATGGCGTGCACGGCGTAGCCGTGTCCGTGCATGCGCGACGTGCCGTCGCCGGGGGCTTCCAGGAAACCGACGTGGGGCGAGCGCTCGTCCCGTTGGGTGCGCGCGATCAGGTAATCGACGGCGCGCGCCACCTCGCGTCCGTGGGGGCCGCGGTCCACCCCGTTGCCGCCGGCGAGGAAAGCCAGGGTGGCCAGGGCCGTCACCGCGATGGGGGCGTGGAACTGGGCTTCGCCGCGGGGCCAGGATCCTTCGACGCCGTCGGCTTGGCGCTTGGCCAGCCAGGCCAAACCCTGTTCGAGGGATTCGCGCGCGGCCGTGCGCGCGGCCGAGCCGGCTTCGGACTCGATGCCTTCGATCCAGCGCGGTTCTTGGCCGCCGGGGGCGGGCACTGGCCGGGGGCCGTCGGTGGCGCTGGCTCCCAGGGACCCACCGGCCATGAGCCAGACGGCCAAGGCCCAGGCGAGTCCGCGGACCGCGCCGCGGCTCCGGGCCTCGCCTCGCGCGCGGGCGGAGCAAGGCACGGGGCGGCCGTGCACGCAGGGGTGGTTCACGGCGCTGGGGTCCATGGCGAGGCTGTTCAGCGCCGGGAGAGCCGGCGGTGGTAGGCGTCGATCCAGTCGCGGTAGGCCGGCGGCATGTCGTCGCTGGCCTGGGTGCGGAAGACCTCCTGCACCCGCGGCGGCAGATCGCCCCAGGGGTCGCTGCCCGGGGGCGGACGGCTCGCTTCGCCGGCCGGGTCCTCGCCCAGTTGGCCGCGCTGCTGGTGGGGCGGCGCTCCGCCTTCCTGGGGCGAATCGGGCCGGCCGCCGCCGGGTTCCTCGCCGGGTTGGGGCTCGGGCTGGGCGCCGGGATCCAGTTCGGGCGCCGGGCCCTCGCGGCCGCCCTCTTGCTCGCGGCGGGGGGCCTCGCGGCGCTGGCCCTGGCCTTCCCCGTCCGGGCGCTGCTGGTTCGGGCTCGAACTGGAGCCGCCCCCTCCCTGACCCTGGTTCTGCTGCTGGCGTGAGAGCTCTTCGGCCACTTCGAGGATGCGGTCCATGCCCGAAACCGCATCGCGGCTTTGGCGCAGGGTCTGGTCGATCAGTTGCGCCAGCCCGCTGTCGGCTTCGCCTTCCAGGGGCGCGTCGCCCGCGGCGGCTTCGAAGAGCATGTCGTCGATGCGCCGCAGGGCGCGCTCGACCTCGACGAACAGGCGCCGCAGTTCGGCTTCGGCCGACTCGCTTTCGCCGCCCGGCACGATTGGGGGCAGGGGCCGGTCGCGATCGAGGTCCTGAGCGAAGGCACGCGCGCCGAAGGGCAGCGCCACCAGGCCGAGCAAGACACCGAGCAGGGCCCGCATCGAAAGGGGGAGAGGGTTCATCGCGGTCCGACCTCCAGGGGCGTGTCGGCGCCGTCCGTCGCGTCCGGATCGGGCAGTCCGAGCCGGCCGCGGAAGGCGCCGAAGAGTTGGGTCAGGCGTTCGTGGCGTCCGTAGAGCCGCATGACGTCCTCGAGCACGAGTTCGTCCGCGCGGCCCTGGCGCAGTTCCGGGTGGATTTGGAGCAGGCGTTCGAGGGCTGTCTGCACCTCGATCTCCATGCGGCGCAGTAGCTTGAGTTCCGCCGAATCGGGCACCAGCGCTTGGCGCTGTTCACCCTGTTGGCCTTCTTCCTGGTCCTCGCGCTCGCGCCGGCGGTTTTCGTCGTCCCGGCGGCGCTGTTCTTCGCGCAGGGCTTCGAGCAACCACTCCAGGTGGTCCTCCACGTCGCGCTGCAAGAGCTGCACACGCGATCCGCTTTGGTATTCGCCCTCGGGGCCCATTTCGCGCGCGATGCGGGCCAGATCGTCGCCCGCCCGGCGCAGCAGCTCGCTGAAGACCAAGCTGCCCTCTTCTTCGATCGAAGTCACCATTTCGAGGGCGCGTTCGCCGATCGCCTGCTCTTCGGCGGCGATGCGCCGCAGGGCCAGCATCTGCGCACGCCCCGGGGCGGCGCCGCGCTCGCGCTGGGCGTCGAGTTCGCGGGTGGCGGTCATTTGCAGGCGGTGCCGTTCAAGCAGCCCTTGGGTCTCTTGGGCCACCTGGAAGAGCAATTCCTCCTGGCGCAGGCGTTCGTAGCGGCGCTCCTCGCGGGCGAGTTCACGGCGCGCGCGCTCAAGCTCGTCCCGCGCCCGTTCGGCTTCTTCTTCGCCGCGCCGCAAGTCGCCGCGTTCTAGGGCTCCGGTGGAGGCTTCGGCCGCTTCGGCCGCGGAATCCAGGCGACGCGAAACCCGGTCCTGGTCTTCCCGTTCCCGCTCGAGCTCCGCCAGGCGCAGGATCTCCTCGCGCAGGCGGGCCTGTTCCTCGGCCAAGGCGCGCGCTTCCTCCAGGGCCTCCGGATCGCTCACCTCGCGCCCGTCTCGGGCCGCGCGGGCGGCTTGTTCGAGGGCTTCCAGGGCCTCGGACTGGGGGCCGGCGGCGGAAGCGCTGCGGCCGGACTCGAGCCGTTCGCGGGCCCGTTCCATGGCGCCGCGCGCCCGTTCCATTTGGGCTTCGACCGCGTCCCGGCCCTCGGCGCCCAGGTCGCTCGCGCTGAGCGATTCGCCCAGTTCGGCCAGTTCCCGGGCCAACTCGGCCTGGGCCTCGGCCAGGGCGGCGGCGGCTTCCGGTGAGCCGGAGGCCGAACCGCTGCGGGCCTGGTCGAGGGCCTCGGCCGCCCGGTCCAGGGCCTCTTCGGCGGCGGCGGTCGCCTCGCGGGCCCCCTGGGCATCGCTCGCGGCCGCGGCTTCGGAGGCCCGTTCCATGGCTTCGGCGGCTTCGCCCAAGGCGGCTTCCAGGTCGCGGCGCGCTTCGCGTTCCTCGGCCGTGCTCGGCTCCGCGAGCCCGGCCACGGCGCGCTCCAGGCGCTCCGCGGCGGCCCGCTGTTCGTTCTGGGCGCCGGCCATGGCCGAGGGCAGCCGTTCCAGATCGCCAAGGCCCTGGTCCACGGCCCGCAGCGCGGATTCGGTGCGCTCGCGGGCCCGGTCGCGGGCCCGGCGGGCGGCGTCGGCCCGGCCCTCGGCCTCGGCG
>JBJHAV010000274.1:0-5245 GCA_050480685.1 Planctomycetaceae bacterium
CCTGCAGGCGGTGCGACAGGCGGCGACCGGAGCGGGGCTGGACGAGGTCGGCGGCCTGATCGCCATTGAGTTCGGGATCGGCTGCGCCTACGCCCTGCTGGCCTTCCTGCTGTTCAGCGTTCTCGAGCGCAGCGCGCGGCAGAACGCGACCCTGGACGTCCGCTAGGGATTCAGGCGGCCGGGGAAACGGCCGAGAACCAGCGCCCCTGGCTGGCCAGCGCCCAGATGGCAAAGGCGTGGCCGCCCACGATGAGAACGCGGTGTCCGCCGCGCTCACGGCATCGCGACCGTCATCGATCGTGGCGTCGGCGACGGTTGCCAGGGCCCCGTGCAGTACCTCGGGCGCGACGCCGACGGCGACCGCGCCGCGGGCGTGGCCGGCCAGTTGGCGGTCCTGCCCCAGGGCGGCCAAGGCGACCACCGCCAGGGTCTCTCGCTGGGCGGCGGTCAAACCGGGGCGGGTCAGGACCCGGCCGTAGGCGTGGCCCAGGACCCATCGGGCGAAGTCCGGGTGGTAGCTCTCCAGCCTGCCCGCCACGGCCTCGGCCCGGGGGCCGTAGACCCCGTCGAAGAGCTCCCGGCCGCGCCCGGGCAGATCGGGCTCGCCGATAACCTCGTCCGGCTCGGGGCAGCCGAGCCCACCGACCTCCTCCAACACGCCGAAGGCTTCGACGATGCGCGGGAAACCCGCGAAGAGGTGGGCTTGGAGCAGGGCTTCGCGCCAGGGGCGCCCCGGGGGCAAAGGGGCCTGCTCGCGCAGGCGCCGCAGGTCGTCCCAAAGGCCCAGCACGGCAAACACCGTCAAGCGCAGCAACTCGGTCGGCACGTCAGGGTTCGGGGTCATGGATGCCGAGAGAATACGGATCGCGTTCGCCCCCGGCGCGGATCCGCCCGCCCCTGGCGGCCGTCATCCCGGGGGGCCGGGTGCCATGGGCGCTCCCAGGCGCTAGCATCCACTCCTCCCCATGAAGCAGATCCTCCTCGTTCTGGCCCTGACCGCCCTGGCGGCCGTGGGTTTTGTCGTGGCCCGAAAGCTGGGTGAACCGGCAGTGAGCCAGACGGCCAGCTCCCAGGCGCCCGTCGGCCCCCGCACTCCGGCGGCCACGCCCCCGACGGTGCAACGCGCCCAGACTCCCCAGCCGGCCACGCCGCCGCAGGTGTCGATGGATTGGCGTGAGTTCTCCAGTCGTTCCTGGTCGATCGACCCGGCCGACGGCTGGGCGCCGGACCTCTCGGCGGTGGACTTCGACGCCGAGGTGCTGTGCATGGTCGGCGACTTGGAGATCCGGCGCGACGACTTTCGCAAGTACCTCAGCCTGACCGCCGCGCGTCCGCTAGTCGATGCGTGGTTGAGCTGGCACCTGGCGGCCCATGCGGCGGCCCAGCGGGGCATCGACGACATCCGCTTGGGCGAGGACGTGCACGCGCTCGTGATCCGCCGTTGGGCCGAGGAACGCCAGTTGGAACCGGAGGTTGCGCCGCTGGTGCTGGCGCACTTCGTGCGCATGCCCGTGCTCGCCGCGCTCAAACTCCGCGAACTGGCCCTCGAAGGGACCTTGGCATCGTTCCGCGGCATCACGGCCCTCGAGCAAATCCCCGAGGCCGACAGGCAAGTGCTCGTGCCCGAGCCCCACCAGCGGGAGCAGATGCCGAATCTGCTCCGGGGCATCGAGGACGGCATGGCGCTCTACCGGGAAGAGGGCGACCCGGAAGGCCTGTTTCTGGCCCTGCGGGCGGTCGAAACCCTGACGCTCTTCCAGGATCCCCTGCGCGTTCAGCAAGCCGAGCGCCGCAGCTTCACGTTCCTGGACGGAACCACCCGGCCCGGCGTGGTGGCGGCGGTGGCCCTGGGGCCGGTGCCGCCGGGAGAGCTGTTGCCGCCCTGGTTGTTGCCGGGCGAGTTGGGCGAGGTGCACCTGGACGACATTTGGGAGCTGATCGGCGAAAACCTCGAGCGCATGGCCCTGGAGCGCTACCTGCGCGAGTGGATCTACTTCGCGGCTCTCTTGGACGAGCAAGAACGCCAGGGCATCGCAATCGAGCCGGAAACCGCCTGGCGGACCTACTACCAGGAGTATCTGGCGAGCCAGGGTGTCGTCTTCGACGTGCGCCAACTGCAGCTCATGTTCCACCGCTTCCCCTCCATGGCCCACTACCGCGCCCTCGAACGGCTGCGGCAGGGCTACGAGGGTTCGCTCCCCGAAGACTGGGACAGTGAAGAGCGCCAACGGTCTTTCTTCGCGGACAACCGATTCCTGGTCGAAGGTTGGGAGCCGGACATCGAGGTCGTGGTATTCCCGGCGGAGATGCCCGTGGATGGTCAGCCCGTGGTGGATTGGGCGGGCGCACGCAGCGCCGCCGAGGCCCTGGTCGAGCGCGCCGCCGCCGGGGAGGACTTTTCCCAGTTGAGGCTGGAGCACCACGCGGCCTTGGTCGACCGCATGCGCCGGGAACTCGGCGAATCCGCGGCGCTCGAGTTCGCGAACAAGTTCCCGGTCGGGGCCCGGCGCATGGCGCTCAATCAGTTGCGCCTGGTGCTCGGGGACACGCGTTTCGACGAGATGGTGCGCTGCTACTCACCCTTGCTCAGCGCGACCAAGGTGCTGGAGCCGGGCGAAATCTCTCCGCCCTGGTTGACGTCCTTCGGCTGGATCCTCGTGCGTGTGCACGGGGCGCGCCTCTCGCAACTCGAACGCGAGTACGATGACCTGGTCGACCAGACACTCTTCTACCTGCGCGACCTGCAGTACCAGCGCTGGGCGAACGAAGTGCTCTCGTCGCGGGAGTTCCAAGTGCCGACGGCCGGCTGATCGGGCGGAAAACCCCGCCTGGCCCCATGTCCGCCCGCCGGCGGACGTGGGGCCCGAATCAGGTCTGGGGGCCCGATCAGGCCGGGGAGCGCCGCGCGATGGGGTCGCCTAGGCGCACCGGCAATTCAGGGCGCAGGTGCTCCAGGGGGGTCCAAGGCCCCTTGGGCAGCACGAGCACGATCGTCGAGCCCATTTCGAAGCGACCGAGTTCCTCGCCGCGGGCAAAACGCGGGTCGCGGCGCATGGGCTCCGCGGCGCCAGGCTCCACACCGACCACCCGCAGGCGCCCGACGTTGAGGGCCCCGACCAACACGAGGCCGTAGGGCCCTGTCTGGGCCGTGAGTCGCAGGGCGACACGCTCATTGCGCACGAACACCCGCGGTCGCCGGAGCAGCACCTTGGGGGCCACCGAGAAGCGCTCCGCGCCCAGCCAAGCGACGTGCTCCAGGCGGCTCTCCTGGGGACAGTGCACGCGGTGGTAGTCGCGGGGCGAGAGGTAGATCGTGAGCACCCAGGCGCCCTCAAGGTCCAGGCCTTCACCGGCGCTGCCGAGCAGCTCGCCGAGGGAGTAGGGCTGCCCCTTGGCCTGGAGCACCGTGCCCGCGTCCGTCACCCGCTCCAAAGCCTGCACGCGCCCGTCGCAGGGACAGCCGAGCAGTTCCTCCTCCGCGGGCCAGGAGCGGGCCCCATCCACCAGTCGCCGCACGAAAAACGCGCCCAAACTCGGGTACGCGTCGAGGGGAGGGCGGGCTTCCGACAGGTCGGCGCCGGTCCAACGCGCGAACGTGCGGAAGACAGGCGCGCGCCAGCGCTTCGGGATGCGGCGGTCGGCGACCCAACCCACGGCGTGGGAGAGCGCCCGGCGTGCACGGGTGGTCATGGGGCGGGAGGGTAGCCCGCGCGGTCCATGGGCTCCAGCGGCACCGGCCAGGGCCGGTGCCGCGCCCTCATTGGCCGGCTTGGGGCCGGCCGCCCCGGGCGCCGGCCCGGGGGGCATTGGCGCGGCCCCCGCGCATGCCCCCGAGGGGGTTGCGAAGTTCGGCCGCGATGCGCTCGGCCACATCCGGGGCAAAACGCACCCCGATCTGCACTTGTGTCCACTCGCGCAGTTCGTCCCACTCATCCAGGGCTGCCCTGCGCGCCGCGGTGTCGCGGCCGGCGCTCATCAGGGCCTCGAAGACGTGGCTGCCGCGTTCGAACTCCTCCTCGACAAGGGCGACCAGGGCATCCCGGTCCTGGGCGTCCAGTTCGAAGCGCTCGGCGATCCGCAGTGCGCGATTCAGGCGCATGTCCGCCATGCGCTCGGCCGCCTGCTCCCGGCGCTCCTCCTCCTGGCGGGCCCGCTCGCTGGCGAGCACGTCCAGCACGAGTTCGCGGGCTTCTGGCCCCGTGCCCAGGCGCTCGGCGGCGCGGGTGACCTCGGGTGTCGCCTGGCTGCCCGTCGGTTCCAAGCCGGCCAAACCGGCCTCGACCTCCCAGAGCACCTCCTGTCGCCGCTGTTCGGAGGAGCGCAGGCGCATCTCGAGCTCCGATTGGACCCGTTCCAGGCGCGCCAGGCGTTCGATCAACTCCGGATCCGTCCGGGGGCCCTGGGGGGCGACCGCCGCCGGGCGCTCCTCGGCGGGGGGGGAGAGGGTCGCCCATAGGGCGGAGGCGGCCAGGCCGGCGGCGAGGCCGGAGGCCAGCGCCGTCACGAGCAGCTTGGATTCGATGGGCATCTCGGAGTGGGATGGGGAAGGCGGGCGGCCACTTCGGCTCGCCCCCGTCCTCAACCGCACGAGAGGCCCATGGTTCCTACCCCTTCCGGTCCCGAGCCGGCCAGCGATCTCTCTGACGCCCTGGCTCGCATGCGTTTCCGGGTCGAGCACGGAGGCTTCTGGCTCTTGGGATTCCCCGAGCCGCCCCTCCCGGGCGATTGGGAGGACCTGGAGCGGGGGGGCAGAGGCCAGGTGATCCGCGAGGGAGGCGAGACGACGCTGCTGCTGCCCGAAGACCGGGGCGCACGGGCCCTTGCCCGCCACCCGGGAGCGAGGGTGGAGCGCGAACTGGTATGGATCACCTTCGAGGCGCCGATGGGCTGGGAACTGGTGGGCTTCCTCGCCCGGGTGACGACCCATCTAGCCGCCTCGGGCGTTCCCCTGGGGGCCGTCTGCGGGTTCAGCCGGGACCACTTCTTCCTTGCCCGGCGGTACCTGGAGCAGGCCCGGGCCGCCCTTGGGCAGCTCTTCCCCGAAACCCCGTGATCGACCCACAGCCCGGGGCGAGATCGAGTCAGCCTTCGCGAAGGAGCCTGCCGTAACGGATGCGGCCCCCCCCCGCGCGAAGCGGGAGGGGCCGCGAGGATCCAGGCGTAGGCCCGGAAGTCCGTCAGAGACCCGGGTGGATCACTGGAACTGGACTTCGAGGCTGCTGCCGAACTCCATCAGGCTGACGGC
>JBJHAV010000275.1:0-5148 GCA_050480685.1 Planctomycetaceae bacterium
TGGCTGCGCTTACCGCGCGCGCCGATGTGCGCCTGGATCGAGCGCTGGCGGGCGGGGTCCGGCTGGCGGCGCCGAGTCGCGGACTTGGCCCGCGGGTCGACGAACTCGAAGCCGGGGGCGGCCGGTTGCCCCTTGGAAGGATTGGCCTCGCCCGGGTTCGGCGCCGCCGCTTCGGGGGCGCTGGAGCCACCCAGGCGCTTGGCGCGGGCGCGCCGGGCGATTTCCGCCGCCTGGACGCGGGTGCTCTTCGGCGCCCCGGACACCTTCTTCTTTGCGGCGACCTTCTTGGTGGCCTTCTTGGCGACTTTTTTGGCCGCCTTCTTGGCGACCTTGCGCGCGGCCTTCTTCTTGCCCTGCTTGCGCTGGGATGCGGGGGGGGGGGTGGGGGCGGCGTTGCCGGCCGCCGCCTTGGCCTTGCGAGCCGCGCGTTTGGCCTTTTTCGTGGTCTTTTTGGCCGCCTTGCGCACCGGGGTCTTTTTGCCCGGGGGGCGCTTGGGGGCGGGGCGGGCGGGTTCGGCCTTGGCGCTGACTTCGGCCCGGCGGGCTTCGAAGCGCTCCAGAATTTCGGCGATCAGCTCGCCCTTGGCCTCGGTGCGTTGGTTGGCGTCGCCGCTCGGGCCACCCTTGGCTCCGGTGCGCTTGCGCGTGGCGAGGCGCTGGCGCTTGACCAGGTCGCGCTGCTTGTCGCGCAGTTTGCGGGTGCGTTCGATGGCGCGGTCCAACTCGCTGGCGCTGAGTTTGCGCAGGGCGGCGGCGCGGCTGTTGTCGTACAGCTTCATCTCGGCCGCGTTCAGGAGCTTGACGGCCTGGGTGCGTTGCATGGGCATGGGGTCCTGGGGCGTTTTCGTGTCCGGTCTCGGCACTTCGCGCGGCTTGGGAGGACACGCGCGAAGTTCCGAGACCGGACACCTCGTGGGAAGTGCGCGCCCGTGGCACGCGTTCCACCGCATGCTAACAGCCGCCGCCGCGCGTCCCTATCGCTTCGCCGCGGCCTCCTCGGCGGCGCGGGCCTCGGCCCAACGGGCGGAGCGCCCCAGGCGCAGGGCGCGCGCCGCTTCGGCCAGGCGCAGCCACGGCCCCGCCTCGCCCGCGCCGACCTCGGGCAAGGCGGCCAAGTGCGGCGCCAACCGTTCGGCGACTTCGGGCGCGAACAGGTCGCGCGCCGCGATCCATTCGGGCCGCGCGTGGGCCGCGGCGAGTTCCACGAAACCCGTGGCCGGATCGAAGGGCACACCCTCGCCTGTCCAGTGGCGCTGCCAAGCGGCCAGGGCCTCGCGCTGGTCCGCGCGCACCCAAACCTCGGCCAGGCGGTCCGCCCAAACCCGCACCCACAGGCGGTCGGCATCCGGCGGCCGCCAGGCGAACGGCCCCGCCGGGCCCTGAATTAAACGCCGGGACACGATCGCGCGCACGTCGCGCGCGGCGAATACCTCGCGCGCGAAGGCCGGGTCGCGTTCCGCGTGCCAGCGCTCGGGAATCACCGCTTCGAAGAGCGTCGTGCGCCCGTCGATGAAGATCGGATTCGCCGGACCCAGGCGGTAGAGCAGGTACCCGCCCCAGTCGTAGGGGTGGAACAGGTTGCCCGCCGGGCCCAGCTCCGCCAGAAGCTCCGCCGCGTGCACCGGCAGAAGGCTGCGATCCGCGGCTTCGGCAAAGCGGCCCTCGGCCAGGGCGCGCGCGGCGCCCGAGGGCAGGTGCGAGAAGGCCAGGGGCAAGCAGAAGAGCACCGCGAGGGCGCGCGCCGCCCAGGCGCCCCGCACCTCACCGCGGCGGCCCTTGCCCCCGCGTTCCACCAGGCGCGCCAACCCGTCCAGGAGCGGCAACCACAAGAGCCAGAAGTAGCGCCGCGCCGCGAGCGCGAAGTAGAGGCAGGCGGCCAAGAGCGCGAGCCGCTCCCAGGTTTCCGCCCCGGGCCGTCCGCGCAGGCGGCCGAGAAGCGTCAGGCCGACGACCAGCGCCGCCAGCGCGAAACACAACACCACCAGGGCGAAGAGCCGCTCGTCCATCACGGGAAAGCGCTCGTGCCCCGGCCAGATCCAGCCGCGCGCCCACTCGTCCACGTGCCGCACGGCGATTTGGCGCTTTTCGATCGCGTAGCGGTGCGGCCACCAACCCAGGGGCGAAGCCAGGCTGGCAGCCAAGGTCGCGGCGAAGGCCGCCGCCCAGCGCAGGGCGCGCCGGGCGGGGAAGGGCACACCGCGGCGCACGCGCTCGAAGCCGCCGCCCAAGACCACCGCCGCGAGCCCCAGGGCGCACCACAGGGGCGCAAACACCGCCTCCGCGTGGAGCTGCACCCAAACCAGCGTCAGGCCGGCCGCGGCGAGGATCGTGCGCGCGCCGGGACCGTCCGGTTCGGCTTGGGGGTTGTCGCCGATCTGCCCGCGGGGCGGAAACAGGCGCGCCTGGAACCAGAGCAGGAAGAGGGTCGAGATCAGGTGCGGGCGCAGCTCGAAGCGCAGGGAATAAAGCGCCGCGAAGAGCGCCGCGAGCGCCGCCGCCCAGGGGCCGGGCACACGCCCGCGCGCCACCGCGAAAGCGGCCAGCACCAGCGCCGCGCCGAGCAGCGCGCCGACCCCCTTGAGGGCCGCCGTGCCGCCGACTTCGTGCAGCCAGGAAAGCAGCACCTGGCTGCCGTATTCCTGGGGCACATACAGCGCATCGCCGGCCGTGTGGCTGAAGGGGTCCTGCCAGGGCAAGGCCCACTCGGCGCGCACCCAATCGCCCACGCGCACGTGCCACCACAGGTCGCCGGACTGGATCGGTCCCGAGAGGGCCAAAACCACCAGCGCCAAACACGGCACGAGCGCCAACAGATCGAAGAGCCGGCCGGCGCGCGCGCGCGCGGCGGCTCGAGCGCTCTCGCCGTCGGCCCCCGCGTTCAATCCCCCGGCTCCTCCAGGGTGTGGAAACGACCCTCCGCGGGGGGCGCATGCACACTCTCGCGTCCGCTCGGCCAACGCACGCGCATGCGCTCGATGGTCAAGTCGCCCAGGGCGAACCAAAGCTCCGGCGCATTGCCGCCCAGATAACTGCTGCCGGCCAAGAGGCTGCGCACCAGCCGCGTGCCGTCCTCGGCCTCCAGGGTCACCAGGGCGCCGATGGCGTGGGTGTTGGCGCCCCGGCCGCGCAGGCGCAGGCCGAGCCAACGGTGGGGCCCGGTGCGGTTTTCCAGGAGCTGCAAGGGCCCGTTGTTTTGGGTGATCACAAGATCCAGGTCGCCATCCTGGTCGAAGTCGAAGGCCAACAAACCGCGCGAGGCGTGGTGCACCGTCAGATCGTCGCTCCACTCGGCCGAGGCCTCGCGGAAACGCCCGCGCCCGTCGTTCAAAAACAGGTGGTTGGGCTGGCCCACGCACAGGCCGGTGCTTTCGTAGTCCGGGCTCGTGTAGCCGTTGACCACCACCAGGTCCAGGTGCCCGTCCCCGTCCAAGTCGATCAGCTCCGCGCCCCACGAGGTCACACCCACACTCGGTTGGCCGACACCCGCCGGCACCGCCACGTCGCGGAAGGTCGGCACGCGCGAACGCTGGCTGCGGTGGGATATCAGGTGGTTTTGGTAGAGCGCGTTGGCTTCCAGCTCCCAGTTGGTCAGGAACAGATCCTCGTCGCCGTCGCGGTCGAAGTCGCCGATGGCGACGCCCATGCCGCCGCGCGGATCGTCCATGCCGGTCTGGAAAGAAACCTGGCGGAAGGTGCCGTCGCCCAGGTTGCGCCAAAGCTGGTTGACGGACACGTCATTGGCCACATACAGGTCGAGCCAACCGTCCCCGTCGAAGTCCCAAAAGATCGCCTGCATGCCGCGGCCTTCGTCGTCGATCAAACCGAGTTCGGCGGTGCCGTCGCGGAAGCGGAGGCCGTCCGGCCCCGATTCGTTGATCCAAAGCACGTTGCGCTCGCCCGGAAACGAGTAGGGCAGCATGGCCTGGGGGTCTTCGCGCAAAAACGTCATCTCGCCCTCCGACGGCATCCGTGCCTCGTCGTAGAGCAGGTAGCCGGTGACGTAGAGGTCCAGGTCCCCGTCCAAATCGAAGTCCCCGGCGGTGACCGCCGCGCCCCAAAAACCAGCGTCGATGCCGGCTTCGGCCGTGCGGTCGAGGAACCGCCAACCGCGCGGCGCGGCGGGATCGAGGGCGTTTTCAAACAACGTGTCCGGGCCGAAGTTGACCACGTAGAGGTCGAGCCGGCCGTCCCCGTCGGCGTCGAAGAACAGCGCGCCCATGGCCCAACCGCGGCAATCGCCGCCGACCTCGGCGGTTTGATCCTCGAAGCGCCCGGCCAGGTTGGCGAAAAAACGATTGCCGCTGACCTGGCTGCCTTCGCGGCCTCCGCCCTGGGGCGCGTAGAGATCGACCCAGCCGTCCCCATCCGCGTCGCCCACGGCGATGCCGGGCCCCATGGTCGGGCGGATGTCGAGCTGTTCGGCCGGACCTTCGAAGTGCACCAGCGCGATGCCCTGCTCGGCGGCCACGTCGACCAGCTTGGCACCGGCCCGGGGCGCGGGCGCGAGCGGCAGCCCGCGGGCGGAGCTGCTTTCGTCCAGGCTCGCCAAGAGGCTCAAGGCCCGGCCGTCGGCCACCTCGGGCAAGCGCGGGAGGACCCATTCGATCCATTCGCCCGCCGCCGGGCTTTCATTCGCGGCGAGCACCCGCGCCGGGCCGGGGGCGGGCGCCGCCACGAGGATCGGCGCGCCGATGCCGCCCGGCACCCAGCGCCGAGGTGCCTCGGCGAGCGCGCGCACGCGCGCGATGGGCGCTTCGAGCGCGCGTCCCTCCGCGGGGCCCACGGCCGCGCCGTCCGCGAAGAAGAGTTGGTCCAGCGGCGCATCGGCGACGAGCGCAAACGGTTCGCGCGGAGCGCGCAGCACCACATCGGTGGCGCCGCGGAAGCTGCGCGTGTTTTCCCCGTCGCCGACCGTCAGTCGGATTTCGCCGGGGGCCGCGAGGGGCGAGGCGGCGAAGCGCAGCACCAACCACTCGGGTGTGTCCTCGGGCGGCACCACCCAGAGGGCCCCGGCCCAGGGTCGCCCGTCCAGGCGCGCGAGTTCCGGCAGCGCGCTGCGCTCCCCGCCGCCGCGCAGGCCGGTGGGGGCCTCGGCGATGCCGCGCGCCGCGACGGGCAGCCCGGGCCGGCCCAGGCGCCGCAGCTCGT
>JBJHAV010000276.1:0-5143 GCA_050480685.1 Planctomycetaceae bacterium
ACCGCCATGATCGCCACCGCGGCCGCGGTGAGGATGACCCCGATAGCGGTGGTACCGGGTCCGCACCGCGGTCATTCGGGTCCGCTTCGGACCTGATCCGGCCCCTTCCCAGCCGGGCCCCCTTGCGCCCCGCTGGCTCCATCGGATACCCCTTTCCCCAGAACCAAGACCAGCCGGCCCCGACGTGGGCGTCCGAGGGACGCCTGGAGGTGGTCGCGCGACACCAACCCCAAGGCCATCGAGCCGGATCGAAGGAGACACCACGGTGAGCAAGACTGCCGAGTCCGTTGAAGAACGCGTCATCAAGATCGTTTGCAACCAGATGGGAACGACCCCCGACAAAATCACGCGCGAGACCTCGTTCGTGAACGACCTGGGCGCCGATTCCCTCGACACCGTCGAGCTGGTGATGGAGTTCGAAGACGAGTTCGAAATTTCGATCCCCGACGAAGAAGCCGAGAAGAGTCAGACCGTCGGCAACGCGATCGACTTCATCAACAGCAAGAGCTGAGCCCGCCTGGCCTCCCGCGGGCACCCCGCGGCGCGCGCGCCGCGGCGGATCCGACGGCGGCCTTGCGTGCGTTTCCGCCGGTAGGCCATCGGTTCGATCCGAGGCCGTCCGGCTTCCGATGATCCCCCGGGGACCCTGCCCCGGACTCCCAGGTTTCTCCCGCCGCGCCCTGCCGAGCGCGCTTCTCCCATGCGTCGAGTCGTCATCACCGGCCTCGGAACCGTCAACCCCTTGGGACCGGACGTTCCGACCTCCTGGCCGCGCCTGTTGGCGGGCGAAAACGGGGTCACCCCGATCACGTTCTTCGACGCCAGCCAACTGCCGGTTCGCATCTCGGGCCACGTGGTCTTCGACCCCGCGGCACACTTCGACGTTCCGGATCTGCGCAAACTCGATCCCTTCACCCAGTACGCCCTGGTGGCGGCGGACGAGGCCGCGCGCGACGCGGGTTTGGACTTCGCAGCCACCTCGGAAGAAGAGCGCGAGCGCTTTGGCTGCATCTTGGGCACCGGGATCGGCGGCATCACCGGGATCGAGGAACAGCATCTGGTCATGATCGAACGGGGACCGCGGCGCGTGAGCCCGCACTTCATCCCGAAGATCATGGCCAATGCCGTGAGCGGCCAGGTCGCTATCCGCCACGGGCTGCTCGGCACGGCCTTCACCACCTCCAGCGCCTGCGCTTCCTCGGGACACGCCATCGCGATGGCGTTCCTGGCGATCCGTTCTGGCGAAGCGGACCTGGTGGTCACCGGCGGCGCCGAGTCCGCCACGACCCCCCTCGGTATCAGCGGCTTTGCATCGGCCAAGGCGCTCTCGACCCGCAACGACGATCCGGGTGCCGCCTCCCGTCCCTTCGACGCGGAGCGCGACGGCTTCGTGATGGGGGACGGCGCGGGTGTCTTGATCTTCGAGGAACTCGAACGCGCCAAGGCGCGCGGCGCGCGCATCTACGCCGAGGTCAAGGGCTACGGCTCGACCGACGACGCCCACCACATCACCGCCCCCAAGGAGGACGGCAGCGGCCCTGCGCGCGCCCTGCGCCTAGCCCTCAAGCAGGCCGGACTTCGGCCCGAGGATGTGGATTACATCAACGCCCACGGGACCAGCACCAAGTACAACGACGCGATCGAGACCCGCGCCATCAAGCAGGTTTTCGGCGACCACGCCCGCAAGCTCGCGGTCTCCTCGACCAAGTCCATGCTGGGCCACCTCTTGGGAGCCTCCTCCGCCGTGGAACTCGTGGCGACGACTCTCTCCGTGTACCACGGCGCGGTCCACCCGACGCGCAATCTGGAAAACCCGGATCCCGATTGCGACCTGGACTACGTGCCGCGCGAAGGCCGGGAGATGCGGGTGCGCAACGCGCTCTCCAACTCCCTGGGTTTCGGCGGGCACAACCTGTCCATCTGCATCGGGCAGATGGGGTGAGTGCCGCCCGGGGCGCCCGCGAAAAAGGGTGCGCAGCAGGGCAGCGGGCCTGTTCCCGGCCTGCCCTTGGGCCTGTTCCTGGGTCTCGCCCCGGCCCTGGCTGGAGCTTGCACCTGCCCGGCACCTGCCCGGCGCCCGCCCGCGGGCGCCGGTGGGATAGGATAGGGGGAAGGAGCCGATACCCCTGGGCTCCCGCGTCCCCCTGCGCCGTCCGACCCGCGTTTGCCGCCTCCCCCCGGCGGCAGCGCCCAACTCAGAGGAAGCAACGTTGCACAGCAAGTTCCAGCGCCTGCTCACCGACTATCGCCGCGAAGTCTTCAAGGTCGAGCACGACCGCCAATCCATCGAGGAGATCACGTCCGAGTGTGTGAACTTCGCCGATGAGGTGCTCGCGCAAAAGTTCAACTACCACTTCCACAAGTTGCCGGACGCCAATCGCGCCGAGATCATCAACATGATCAGCAACTACACGCGCGAGGCGATCCTGCCCCCGGTCGTGAACAAGATCGTGCAGCGCCAGGTGGTGCTCGAGAAGCGCCTGGAGAGCCTGGTGCACCTGGTGGAAGGTTTGCTGGAGGAACTCTCCGCATCGCCCGCCGTGACCGAGACAAGCCGCACCAGTTGATCCCAGGCCGGCGGTTCGGATCCCCTCCGATGCGCGCCGGCGAACCCATGCGCGGCCAATGGCTCGAAGGGGGCAAAGTCTCCTACCGCACGGATCTGCCGTGCCCCGACCCTGGACCCGGTGAGAGCCGGGTCCAGGTGTCTTTGGCGGGTGTCTGCGCCACCGACGTGGCCCTGCTCGGGGGCTACGCGGACTTCCGCGGCATCCCCGGCCACGAGTTCGTCGGGACCGCCCTGGATGGGCCCTTCGCCGGCCGGCGGGTAGTGGGGGACATCAATGCGGGCTGCGGCGTCTGCACGGGCTGCCTCGCGGGCGATCCGCGCCACTGCGCGGACCGCACGGTGCTGGGCATCGTCGGGCGGCCGGGGGTCTTCGCCGAGCAGTGCAGCCTTCCGACCCGCAATCTCGTGCCCCTGCCGGACTCCGTCCCGGATGAGGCCGCGGTTTTCGCCGAGCCGCTCGCGGCGGCCCTGGCCCTGGAAGAAACCGGCGTCCTGGAGGCGGGTGCGCGGGCCCTGGTGGTGGGGGACGGGCGACTCGGATTGCTGTGCGCCTGGGTGCTGGC
Source organism: Planctomycetaceae bacterium (assembly GCA_050480685.1). GTDB lineage: Bacteria > Planctomycetota > UBA1135 > UBA1135 > JBJHAV01. The sequence continues at coordinate 3,133 of JBJHAV010000276.1, forward strand.
GCGGGCCGGGCTCGAGGTGCACCTTTTGGGCCGCCATCCGGGCCGCGAAGGCCTGCTGGGCCATCCGGACGGCGGGCCGGGCCCGCGGCACCTGGGACACCCCCTGGACGCCCAAACACGGCTCGAGCGCGGATACGACCTGGCGGTGGAAGCCAGCGGCCGCGCGGAGAACCTGGGCCGCGCCCTCGCGTGTTTGCGCCCGCGCGGCACCCTGGTGCTGAAAACCACCTCGAACGCTCCGGCGAACCTCGACGCCGCGCGCCTGGTGGTCGAGGAGTGGCGCCTGATCGGGTCGCGCTGCGGCCGCATGGAGCGCGCGGTCGCCTGCCTGGAAGCGGGCGGCCCGCGGGTTCAGCGGCTCGTGGAGGGGCGTTATGCTCTCGATCGCGGGGAAGAAGCGATCGAACGGGCGGCGCGCGGCGGCGTGCTGAAGCTGCTCATCGATCCGCTGGCCCCCGAGGGCTCGGGTCCACCTGAGCCACCTGCCCCTCCCCGTGCTGCGTATCCCATCACCCGATGAAACTCTCCGAAAGGGAAGTCCGCGAACGAGTCGAATCCTCAGGCCAGGGCCATGTGCTGCGCTTCTGGGGGGAACTGGACGCCCTGGGCCGCGCCCAATTGCTCGGGCAGTTGGCGCGCGTGGACTTCGAGCAGGTGGCGCGCCTGGGCGCGCTTTTGGGCGCACCGCCGGAGGCACCGGCCACACGCTTCGATCCACCGGAGACCTTTTCCCTGGAGCGCGACGAAGAACGGCTCGCCGAAGCGCGCGCCGCCGCCGAGCGCGGCGCGGCCCACCTGGCCGCGGGCCGCGTGGCCTATGTGTTGGTCGCCGGGGGCCAAGCCTCCCGCCTGGGCTACGACGGACCCAAGGGCTGCTTCCCGATCGGCCCCGTCAGCGGCGACTCGCTGTTCGCGATCCACGCCGCGCGTTTGGCCGCCGCCCGCCGGCGCTACGGCACGCGTGTGCCCTGGTGCATCATGACCAGCGAGGCCAACGACGAAGCCACCCGGGCCTTCTTCGAAGCCCACGGGTACTTCGGCCTCGATGCACCCGACGTGCACTTCGTCGTCCAGGAGATGCTCCCGGCCCTGGACGACGACGGCAAGCTGATGCTGGCCGCCAAGGACTCCCTGTTCCTGGCGCCCAACGGCCACGGCGGAGTGCTGGACGGTCTGGCCCGCTCGGGTCTTTTGGCCCGGCTGGCGGACGACGGCGTCGAGACCCTCTCTTATTTCCAGGTGGACAATCCCCTGGCTCGCCCGGCCGACCCGCTGTTCCTCGGGCTGCACATGGAAGCCGGGGCGGGCATGTCGAGCAAGGTGGTCGCCAAACGCGGCCCCGCGGAGAAGGTCGGTGTGATCGGCCGCATCGACGGTCGCATGGGCTGCATCGAGTATTCTGACCTGCCGCCCGAACTGCGCGAAGCGACCGACCGCGGGGGGCGCCTGCGCTTCGGCGCCGGCAACATCGCGGTGCACGCCATCCAGCGCGGATTCGTGGAGGAATTGACCCGCGGCGGCTTGCAGTTGCCCTACCACCTGGCGCGCAAGCGCGTGCTCGCCCTGGGCGACGGCGGAGCTCTGACCGAACTGTGGGCCACCAAGTTCGAGACCTTCGTCTTCGACGCCCTGGCGCGCACCGAAGCCAGCGTGGTGCTGGAGGTCTCCCGGGCCCTCGAATTCAGTCCGGTCAAAAACGCGGACGGCGAGGACTCGCCGGACACCGCCCGGCGGGACCTGTGCCGGCTGTACAGCCAGTGGATCCAGGACCTGGGCCGCGAACTTCCGCCCGCGGACAGCCAGGGCATCGTGCCCGTCGAGGTCGATCCGCGCCTGGCCGAGGACCTGGCGGAACTGCGCGCCAGCGGCCCCCCCGACCCCATCGTGGGACCGAAGGGACACCTCTACCGGGCCCCCTGAGGAGCGCGCGGGGAGCGCGAGCCGGGGGCGGCTAGCAGCCTGTCGGGGTAATCGCGTCGCGAGGCTCAGCGGGGTGCGCCAGGGCTGCGTG
>JBJHAV010000277.1:0-5131 GCA_050480685.1 Planctomycetaceae bacterium
GGGTTGCGACCGCAGAGGGGGGGTGGAGTTGGAGCCTGGCACCGTCCCCACCCACCGGAAGGCGCTAGGGGGGAGGGCTGGTCACTCCCACTCGATGGTGGCGGGGGGCTTGGAGGAGATGTCGAGGACCACGCGGTTGATGCCGCGGACCTCGTTGATGATGCGGTTCGAGATGCGCGCCAAGAGCTCCGCGGGCAAGTGCGCCCAGTCGGCGGTCATGGCGTCCTCGCTGGTGACGATGCGCAGGGCGGCGCACTGTTCGTAGGTGCGCGCGTCCCCCATCACACCCACGGATCGCACCGGCAACAGCACGGCGAAATACTGCCAGAGGCCCAGGTGGGCGCCCGCGCGTTCGATTTCCTCGGTTGTGATCGCGTCGGCTTCGCGCACCAGGTGGAGTTGGGTTTCGTTCACCTCGCCCAGAATGCGCACGGCGAGCCCCGGGCCCGGGAACGGCTGGCGGTCGATCAGGGCGTCGGGCATGCCGAGCCGGCGACCGATGGCGCGCACCTCGTCCTTGAAGAGCTCCCGCAGGGGCTCGACCAACTCCATTTCCAGGTCCTCGGGCAAACCGCCGACGTTGTGGTGGCTCTTGATCACGGCGGTGTTGCCCCCGTGGGCCGCCACGGACTCGATCACGTCCGGGTAGAGCGTGCCCTGGCCCAAAAAGTGCGCGTTGCGGAAGCGCTTGGCTTCTTCGCGGAAAACCTCGACGAACTCGTAGCCGATCGCCTTGCGTTTGGCTTCCGGGTCGGTCAGGCCGGCCAAACGGTCGAGGAAGCGGCGGCGCGCGTCCACCACGGTCAGGTCCATTTGGTAGCTATCGCGGAAGGTGCGTTCGACCTGTTCGCGCTCGCCTTTGCGCAAAACCCCGTTGTCCACGAAGATGCAGTGCAGGCGCGGGCCGATGGCCTCGTGCAGCAGCACCGCGGCGACGGAACTGTCGACACCGCCGGAGAGTCCGAGCACAACCTCGCCCTCCTCGCCCACCTGGGCGCGGATGCGCCCCACCAGGTGTTCGACGATGGAGTCCGGGCTCCAATCGTTGCCCAGGCCGCAGACCCGGTGCAGAAAGTTGTCGATCACTTCCCGTCCGCGCACCGAGTGGGTCACTTCCGGGTGGAACTGCAGGCCGTAGAAACCCCGGCGGGCATCCCCCACGGCGGCGAATTCGCAGTTTTCGCTGCGCGCCAGCACGTCGAAGCCCTCCGGAATGCTCGTGACGTGGTCCCCGTGGCTCATCCAGACCACGGTATGGCCGTCCATGCCGTCGAAGACTCCGCTGCCCTCGACCACCGAGATCGACGTGCGGCCGAACTCGCGCCGCTCGGCCGCTTCCACCGAACCGCCGAGCACTTGGGTCATCCACTGCATGCCGTAGCAGATGCCGAGCACGGGCACACCCAACTCCAAGAGTTCGCGCGGCACGTCGGGCGCGTCGGCGGCATACACCGAGGCCGGCCCGCCCGACAGGATCACTCCCGCCAGGTCCATGGCGCGGGCCGCCTCCAGGGCGGTCCCCGGCGGCGCGATTTCGCACCAAACTTGGCTCTCGCGCACGCGCCGCGCGATGAGCTGGGCGTACTGGGTTCCGAGGTCGACGATCAGGACGCCGCGCATGCGGTGCGCTCCGGGGACAGAAGCCATGGCTGGTGGAACGTCGCGAAGGGTAACGGCGCGGGCGCCCCCTACTCCTGGAAGTAGTTGGGCGACTCCTTGGTGATCGTGACGTCGTGGGGGTGGCTCTCGCGCATACCGGCAGGCGAGACGCGCATGAATCGCGCGCGCTCCCAAAGTTCGCCGAGGGTGCGCGCTCCGACGTACCCCATGCCGGCGCGCACGCCGCCCACGAGCTGATAGACGAAGGGCGACAGACGCCCTTTGTAGGGCACCATGCCCTCGATGCCTTCGGGCACGAGCTTGTCGGCTTCGTCCACGTGGCCCTGGCGGTAGCGTTCCTTGCCGCCCTCGACCATGGCGCCCAGGGAGCCCATGCCGCGCACGGCCTTGAAGGAGCGCCCCTTGTAGAGAATCTGCTCGCCGGGGCTCTCCTTGAGGCCCGCGAACAGGCTGCCGACCATGACCGCCGAAGCTCCCGCCGCCAGGGCCTTGACCAAGTCGCCGGAGAATCGGATGCCTCCGTCGGCGATCACCGGCACGTCCCGCCCGGCCATGGCGCCGGCCACCTCAAGGATCGCCGTGAGCTGGGGCACGCCGACCCCGGCCACGATACGCGTGGTGCAGATCGAGCCCGGCCCGATGCCGACCTTGACCCCGTCGGCGCCCGCTTCGGCCAAAGCCAGGGCGGCCTCGGCGGTGGCCACATTGCCGGCCACCACGTCCACGTCCGGGTGCGCGGCCTTGAGCCGCCGCACGGTTTCGATCACGTTGCCGCTGTGGCCGTGGGCCGTGTCGACCACCAGCACGTCCACGCCCGCGCCGACCAGGCCCGCGGCGCGCTCGTCGTCGTGCACACCCACGGCCGCGCCCACGCGCAGGCGCCCGCGCGTGTCCGTGGCCGAGTTGGGGAAGGCCTCGAGCATGTCGAGGTCTTTCATGGTGATCAGGCCGCGCAGCCGCTCTTCGTCGTCGACGATGATCAGCTTCTCGACCTTGTGTTTGTAGAGCTTCTCGCGCGCCTCATCGAGGGACGTGTCCGGCGGCGCGGTGACGAGCCGGCCGCTGGTCATGACCCGCGCCACCGGCGTGTCGTCGCTGGTCTGAAAGCGGCAATCGCGGCTGGTCAAAATGCCGACCACACGCTGGCCCGCCTCGACGATCGGCAGGCCCGAAATGTTGTAGCGCGCCATCAACTCGCGCGCCTGGGCCATGGTCGCCGTCGGCGGCAGGGTGACGGGGTCGAGGATGATGCCGTTGGCCGATCGTTTGACCTTGTCGACCTCGCGGATCTGGACTTCCACCGAGAGGTTGCGGTGGATTACGCCGATGCCGCCTTCGCGCGCCAGGGCGACCGCGAGTTGCCACTCGGTGACCGTGTCCATGGCCGCCGAACTCAAGGGGATGTTGAGCGGCACGCGGCGCGAAAAACGCGTCTCCAGGGCCACGTCGCGCGGCAACACCTCCGAGCGCTGCGGCACGAGCAGCACGTCGTCGAAGGTCAATCCCTCGGGGAAAGCGCCCGCGGGGCCGCGGCCCGCGTTGGAGTCGGTGGTCATGGGCGGTGGGAGCGTGGGAGAGGCTCGCGAAAACGGGATGTAGCCGGCCGGAGCAGCGATCGTGGAGGCGGAGCGCACGCGGCCGAGCGGACTCGAACAGGGCCGCCGAGGCCGGGGTCACAGCAGGGAGCGCTGCCGGGACCAGGGGACGTCCCGGGACCCCCCTTGGCCCGATCGCGGTCGCCGCGCGCGGGCGGCCGGGAGCACCGCGGCGAGCGCCGCGCCGTTCTCGGGGCGAACAGCCTAGCCGCTCGCCCCCACCGCCTGCCACGGGCCCGCCATCCCGCTCCCGCCCGGGGGGCCGATCTCCCCCGCCGGAAATCAAAAGGGCCCGGAACGCGCCGCCGAAACGACACGCCCGGGCCCAGAGAAGGAGGAGATGGCTCCTTCTCGGCCCCGGGGCTCGGCCACCTGGAGTCCGACCCTCCCGAGGCCCACGTCTGGGCCGCCCGCAACCTGCCCCGGAACCCCCGAAAGCCTCCAGCGGCCTCCCTTGCCCCGGCCGATGAGGCTGGCGCGGGGGCGCCTCCGGGAGCGCGGCCGGCCCGCGCGGGGCGACCGCGGCCTCTCCGCGGTGGCCCCAGGCGCCCCCGACTCCTATCCTCACGCCCCCCCGAGGTCCGCCCGTGAGCGTTTCCCCCCGCCCCTCCGGCGGCCCGGTCCGTGCGGCCGTGGTCGGCGCCGGTTACATCGCAGCCTTCCACCTGGAGACCCTCGCGGGCACCCAGGGCGTGGAGTTGGTCGCGGTCTGCGACGCCGACCTGGAGCGCGCCCGCGCGGCCGCCCGGCGCTACGGCGCCCCCCACGCGGTGACCCGGCCGGCGGAGCTGGCCGCCCTCGGCGTTCAGGTCGCCCATGTGCTCGTGCCGCCTGAATTGCACGGGCGCGTGGTGCGCGAGCTTTTGGAGGCCGGTGTCGGGGCCTACGTGGAAAAACCCCTGGTGCTCTCCAGCCGAGAAGCGCGCGAACTCGGCCGCTTGGCCGCCGAGCGCGGGCTGCCGCTCGGGGCCCACCACAACGCGCTTTTCCACCCGACCTTCGCCCGTTTCGCCGAGCGCCTCCGCTCCGGCGCCCTCGGCCGGCTCGAACACCTGCGCGTGTGCCTTTCGGTGCCCCTGCGCCAATTGGACGCGGGCGACGTGTCCCACTGGATGTTCCGCGAACCGGCGAACATCGTCTTCGAGCAAGCGCCCCATCCCCTGGCCCAGGTGCATGCCCTCGCCGGGCGGCTCGTGGAACTCGAACCCCACGTGCTCGTCACGCGCACGCTGCCGAGCGGCACACCCTTCCACCAGCGCTGGGTGCTGGTCGGCCGCGGCGAGCGCGCGACGGTGGAACTCTTCTTTGACTTCGGCGCGCCCTTCACGCGCTGGACCATCGAAGCTTTGTGCAGCGACGGCCAACTGGAGGCCGACCTCGCCCACGGCGCCATGGCAGGCGAGGAAAAAACCTTCTGGCTCGACTTTTGGAACGCCTTCCTCGCCAACTGGCGGCGCGGAGGAGCCCTGCGCCGCGATGCCCTGCGGGGCCTTTGGAATTGGAGCGCGTACACCCTGCGCCTGGGCCCCCGGCGCGATGCGTTCTACGTCGGCATGCGCGATGCCGCGCGCGCTTTTCACCGCGCGTTGGCTGCCGGCGAAACGCCGCCGGCGAGCGCCGAGGACGCCGCCCAGGTGCTCGAATGGTGTGAAGCGGCCGTGGCGCGCCTGGCGCCGCCGCCGGCCCTGACGCGCGAGTTGCCCGACCGGGGCCCGGCGCGGACCGGCGAAGTGGTCGTCCTGGGCGCCAGCGGATTCATCGGCCGCAAACTCGTCGCCAAGCTGCGCGCCCAAGGGGCGCCGGTGACCGCCGTGGTGCGCCGCGCCCACGGTTTGCCGCCGGAACTCGACGACCCGGGCGTGCGCCTGGTGCGCGCCAGCCTGGAGGATTCCGAAGCCCTGGGCCGCGCCGTGGCG
>JBJHAV010000278.1:0-5065 GCA_050480685.1 Planctomycetaceae bacterium
CTCGAAAGCCTGCTGGCCATCCGCCGCGCCGGCGCGGGTGCGATCCTGACCTACTACGCCCGCGAAGCCGCCCGCTGGTTGGCCTAGCGGGCTGTCGGATTCATCCCTAGCGCGACCGGGCAGGACACGTCGGTGCCGCGGCGTGCTCCTTGCCCCGACGCACCCCGCCCGGCCTCGCTACGGGAGGATTCTGAAAGCCTGCTCGTGTCCTGGGAGCGGGTTCCGCGGGTGCCTCGGCGAGGATTGATCCACCCTGGACGGGGCCTTCGCGTCCTCTTGATGGGGGATGACGACACTGGGCAAACCGGAGCGGAGCCGCCCGATCGCGGCCCCCCCGGGACCACACCCCATGTCGCAATCCACCCTCGCCGGTTCCGGTTCCAGGCCCGCCCTCGATCGTCCCCGGAGCCGCCGTCGCGGCAGCCTGGAGCGCTTGCGTTCGGCCGCGCGCCTGCGGTCACGGCGGGCTCGTCTGGTGTCCTGGCGGGAGCTGCTGGAGCGCGCAGATGCGGCCCTCGGCGCCGAGCCGGTACCGGCCGAGCTGGCGCGGGTGCTGCCCGGCAGCGGCCCCGCCCAGGTGCTCTTCGACAGCCCCCAGGGTTCCTTGGCCGCCGCCCGTCTGCTGGTGCTGCTCGCCCGGATCCGTCCGGACGTGGTGGCGCTCGCTCCGGACCCCGAGGGTGAGTCCGCCGGGCGCGGGACCTGGCTGCGGGCCCGCTTCGGTCCCCGGGGGTTTTTCACCGGGTCCGTGGGCTGCCCCAAGGAGGCTTTGGCCGAGGCCCGCAGCTCGGGCGCCCTGGTGCTGCTCCTGCCGCGACTGCCCCGCACCCTGACCTCGCCGCGGACCGTGCGCTGGTCGCGCGCCGTCGTCGGCCTGGTGGCCGGGGGGGAAGGGCCCGTGGTGCCGGTGCACCTGGCGGCCACGCGGCTTTGGATCGGCGGGCCGCGCTCCCGGGGGCCCGAGACGCCTGAGGCCGAGCCGCGCGCCACGCGCTTCGAGTTGCGCGTCGGCCGGCCCGTCGCCCGCACGAGGATCGGCGAACTGGCGGCCGAGGGCAGCCTGCTCGACCACCTGCGCCTGAAGGTCTACGCCCTGCGCGCGGGTGGGCGCCGGCGAGGTTGGGTGGCGACAGGACGCAGTCTCGGGCGCTGGCTCGTGCGGCCGCGGACGGTCTTGGCGCCGGTGCCGCCGGCGGATCCGCCGGAAGTGCTCGAAGCGGAACTCGCAGGTCTCGGCGCGGACGCATGCCTCGTGGAGCAAGGCGACCTGACCGTGTGGATCACACGCGGGGCGGCGGCTCCGCGCCTGCTGCGCGAGATCGGGCGGCTGCGCGAAATATCCTTCCGATCCGTGGGGGAGGGCACCGGACGCGCCCTCGACTTGGACGGATTCGACGGGCGCTATCGGCACGTGGTGGTTTGGGACCGCGCCGCGCGTCTTGTGGTCGGCGCCTACCGACTGGTGGGCACGGACGAGGTGCTCGCCGCCGAGGGCATGCGCGGGCTCTACACACACACCCTGTTCCACTACGGCGAAGAGGTGCTCTCGGCGATGGGGCCGGCCCTGGAGCTCGGCCGCTCCTTCGTGCGCGCGGAGTACCAGCGCAGCTACGCACCCCTTTTGCTGCTGTGGCGCGGCATCGGAGCTTTCCTGGTGCGCCACCCGCGCTACCGGCACCTGTTCGGCGCGGTGAGCATCACGAACCACTACCAGCCGCTCTCCCAGGCGCTGATGGTGCAGTACCTCGAGACCCACAACTTCTGCGCGGAGCTGGGCCGGCGCGTGGACCCCAGGCGGCCCTTCACGGCCCGTTCCGCGGGGCGCGGCACCCTGCGCGGCGCGGGGGCCGGGCTCACCAGCCTCGACGAACTCTCCGCGCTGATCTCCGACATCGAACTCGACCGCAAGGGTGTGCCGGTTCTGCTCGCCAAGTACCTGGAACTCGGCGGGCGGGTGCTGGGCTTCAACGTGGATCCCGACTTCAGCGACGTCCTGGACGCGCTCGTGGTGGTCGATTTGGATGCCACCGAGCCGCGCATCCTGCGCCGCTACCTGGGTTCGGACGGACTCGCCCAATACCTGGGCAGCGCGCCGGTCCGGGCCTGAGTGAGGGGGCCGGATTCTTCGGCGCTCCGGCGTAACGCCCGGTTCCGGGGCACCATGGAGGGGTCATGTCCCCGCTCCACACCCAGCTCCGGCGCTTCGCCGCCGCCGCCGTTTTCTCCCTCTGCCTCGCTCCCGTCGCCGCCTCGGCCGCGCAGTTCGACGAGGGGGACTTCGATCCGAGCTCGCGCCTCGACCTGATGACCTCCCTGGCCGGCGGCCCGGAGGGCACCGCCCTGGCGGAGGGCCCCATCTGGCGCGCGCGTTTCGATGGGGAGGGCATGCACATGCAGCCCGCCCTGGGGCGACGTGTGCGCGAGGTCCAGCACCTTTCCCTGTCCGCCGAGGGCTGGTGGCGGGAGGGCGCGGCGGGGTCCTTCGCCGAGAGCTCGCCCCGGGTGGAGGGCGACACGGTGCTCTACAGCCGCGCGGGCGGCGTGATCGAGCGCTGGGCCGTGGGGCCCGAGGGCGTCGAGTTTTCCTTCGAGTTCCCCCAGCGCCCCGCGGGCCGGGGCGACCTGGTCGTGGCCCTGCGCCTGGACACCAGCTTGCCGAGCCTGGGCCCGACCCCCGAAGGCGGCTGGCGTTTCGGCGTCGAGTGCGGCTCCGGCATCGCCATCGGTTCGGTGCTGGGCATCGGCGCCTGCGGCACGCGCCTGCCGGGTGAACTGAACTACACCGGCGGCCGTTTGGAGCTGCGGCTCGACGGCGACTTCGTGGATTCGGTGGCCTATCCGCTGCTGATCGATCCGCCGGTGGGGCCGGTGCTCACCATGGACTCCACACAGTGGGCGGATCGCCGTCCGGCGGTGGCCTACGACGCGGGTTCCCAGGTTTATCTGGTGGCCTGGGAGCGCACGATTTCGGCGGACCTGGCCAAGGTCTACTTCCGCCGGGTGACCGCCGCCGGCGCGCTGCTCGGTCCGGTGCGGACCTTCGCGGGCAACGGCGTGTGGGCCAATCCCCAGGTGGCGAACGTGCGCGGAGCGGGCATGTTCGTGATCGTCATGGAAGTCGCCCATGCGTTTGCGACCCCCGAATACAGCATCTCCGCGGGCACCGTGCTGGCCGCCGAGGCCTCGGTGACCACGTTCGAGCCCAACCTCTGCCGGTTCGTCGTTTCCTCCTCGCCCCTGCGCAACCCGGACGTGGCCGGTTTGGGCGTGAGCGGCGGAGTGCCGCACTTCCTCGTGGTTTGGCAAGACACGGGCAACAACGACATCCGCGCCCAGCGGCTCGAGGTGGATGCCACCGGTTTCCCCCAGTTTCCGAATCCCTCCTTCACGATCGTCGCCAACACGCTCACCGCGACGCACAGCGAACCGCGCATCAGCTCCAGCACGGGCCCGTCCCAGCGCTATTTGGTGGTGTGGCGCACTTCCGTCTTCCTGCCTAGCTCCTCCACGAGCCTGCGCGGGCGTTTGGTGCGCCTCAACGGCACGTTCGATGGGCCCGCGCAAACGCTTGTGTCGCTTTCCGGCGAGCAGGTGGGCAGGCCTGCCCTGGACGGTTTCGAGAACCGTTGGCTGGTGGCCTTCGAACGCTGGGGTTCAAGCGGCAACAAGGGCATCAGCGCGCTGCGCGTCGATGCCGCCGGGGGCGCCGGGACACTGTCCCCGGGGCCCTTGGTCGAACTCGCTCCGGCCGGCTCCCTCTCCCAGAACCAGCATCCGGAAGTGGCCTGGAACCCGACCAAGTCCTGGGTCACCTGGATTCAATCGATCCCGCTGGTCGGCGCGAACCTGCGCCTGGTGGGTCTGGACAGCGCCACGTGCACGATCTGCGAAGGGCCGTCCGCGGCGATCTCCTTGAGCGGCTCGAGCAATTCCTTCGCTGCGGTGGCGACTCCCACCAGCGGCGGTGTGCTCTCCGGCACGGGCGGCCTGTTGGCCTGGTCGGAAAACGACGGTTCGTTGCCCAAGGTCTTCGCCAAGAGGCTGGTTTTGACCTCCGGCGGGGGCAGTGTGCAAAACCTCGGCGGGGGCTGCGGCTCCGGCGGTTCGGCGTCGCTGGGGGGTGTACCGAGCATCGGCGCGCCGTCCTTGAACTTCGCCCTCTCCGGCTTGCCGCTCCAACCCAGCTTCGCGGTCTTGAACCTCTCGCCCGCGGTGGTGCCTTTCACCTGCGGACCGTGTGCTTGGATCCCCTTCGCGACCACCTTCAACGTCAACGTGCCGCCGCTCGGTTTCACGTCGCTCAGCCTGCCGGTGCCCTGTCTGCCGGGGCTCGTGGGCGGGATGCTCGACGCCCAGTGGACGGTTTTCACGCCGGGGGCCGCGCCCTGTGACCTGGGGCCGGACCTCTCCCTCTCGAATCGCCTGCGTTTGACCTTCGGACTGTAGGACCTCAGAGAGCGGGAAAATGGGTCGCGCAGCGACCTTCCCGCACTCTGTGGCCGCCGGATGCCGGCCCAAAGGGCACCTGGCAGCGCCTTCGCGTCGGCCGAGCCGAATCCTTTCCACGCTGTCAGTCGCCGGAGCGCTCGCGCGCTTCGGCGGCGCGCGCCCGCTCGGCGGCGGCCGTTGCGCCGGGGGCGGCGCGGTGGTGTCCGAGCTCGGCGGCCAGGGCCATCCAGTGTTCGGTCCGCCGCCACAGGTCCGCCTCGCCCGCGGGCCAAGGCAGGGGCGGCTCCAGGCTGCCCTGGACCCACAGCACCAGTCCGGCGTTGAAGGCCACGCGGCCCGGGTCCCGGGCCCGTTCGACACCGCGCTCGGCCACCGCCAGGGCCCCTTCGACCAGGGCCACGCGGCGCGCCGGTTCGCGTTCGCGCTCCCCGGCGGCCAGGTGCAGGCCCAGGGTTTCGATGACCCGCTCCCAGCCGTAGGTGGATCCGGGATCGAGGGCCAGGGCGGTGCGCGCCAACTCCAGACCGCGGGGCACCTCCCCCCGGCCCAGGGCGCTTTCCGCCCGCAGCCAGGTGGCCGCCGCCGCCGCGCCGCCCAGCGCGCCGGCCAACCGGGC
>JBJHAV010000279.1:0-3059 GCA_050480685.1 Planctomycetaceae bacterium
CGGCGAACGGGTGCGCCCGAGCAAGATCCACTTTTCGGCCCGCGGTGTCTTGGAGGAAGGCCTGTGAATCTGTCCCGTCGTCGGCCGCCGGCCGCTTGGTGCGTTTGGGCCGGGTGTTTCGCTTTCGCCCTCGTTTTCGCCGCCTCCACCGCGTTTGCCCTTGGCTCCGAAGCGGATGGGGGAGGCAGCGCCCAGGACACGGGGTCCGAAGAGCAGCTCCCCGAGGCCCACAGCGCCGAGCAAACGCCTGGCGATGAGGCCGCGGCGCCCGCGGTCCTCGCCCCCCCGGACACACCGGAGGCCGCGCCCGGCTTCGAGCGTTTCCAAATCGGCGTGGACCACTGGCTGCTCGGCCGGCGCGCCCTGGCCGCCGACGCCTGGCGCGCGGCCCTCGAAGAGCACCCCGACTCGCCCCTGCGCGCCGCCCTGCTCTACAACCTGGGAGGCGCCGCCTGGCACGCGGGACGGCCCCTGGAGGCGGTCGGTTGGTACACGGCGGCGCGGCCCCACGCACCGCGGGACCCGGACCTGCTCGAGAATCTGGAGCGCGCCCGCCGCCTGGCGGAGCTCGAACCCCTCGACCGGGGCGACCTGGCCTCGGCCCTGGAGCAGGCCCTGCACTCCGTGACCGAACGCGAAGCCCGCTGGCTCGCCCTCTTCGGGCTGTTCCCGCTCTTCACGGCCCTGATCGGCGAAGCCCTGCGCGGCGGCGCCGCCTGGCGCTGGACCGCCCTCTTGACCCTGCTCCTGGCCGCCGCCGCCGCCGCACCCTACGCCTCCCAGCGCCTCGCCGCCGAACGCGACCCACACCTGGTGATCGCCGAACGCGGCGCGCGCCTCTCCCCCGACCCCGGCGGCGCCGGCTTCGACCCACCGCGCACCGGCGCCTACCTCGAACCCGGCGAAGTCGTCGAACGCATCGACACCCTCGGCTCCTGGACCCGCATCCAAAACCCCACCGGCGCCCGCGGCTGGCTCCCCACCGAAGACCTCTTCCCCCTGCGCCGCTGACCCAGGGGCGGGGCGCGACGCGTCCGCGCGGGTGCTGCGTTGCCCCGGCGGGGTGCTGGGGGCGATGCTGTGGGGGTATGGAGCGCAGAAGTTGGGCGGGGCGCGCGGTGCGTGGGGGCTGGGGGACGGCCCTCGGGTTTTTGCTGCTCGGCTGCGGGCCGGTGGTGGGTGGGGGGGAGGTGGGGCATGGGGTGCTGCTCTTGGTGGTGGATGGGCTGCGGGCGGATCACCTTTCGCAGCATGGATACGACCGGCGCACGATGCCCAGGCTGGCGGAGTTGGCCCATGAGGGCTGGTACGTGGAGCACACCTTTGCGGCAGCGCCGCAGCTCATTCCGTCCCATGCGGCGATCCTGACCGGGAGTGATCCGAACCTGGCGCGGCGCGATGTACCCCAGTGGCTCGGGGCCAGCCCGGAGCAGGCGTGGCGGCTCGGGCCCGAGTTGCCGCGCATGAGCGTGGAGTTTTTGCTGCACGGTTTCGCCACGGCGGCTTTCACCGACCACGAGGACCTTTCGCCGGTCTACGGTTTCGACGCCGGTTTCCAGGACTTCGAGCCCCTTTGGCGGCGCGAGTTGACCCCGTCGCCGGGCATGGAGCGCGCGGCCCATCGGCTGCGCCAGTGGGTGCGCAGCTTGGGCCGCGAGCGGTCCTGGTTCGCCTATGTGCATCTACACGACCTGGAGCGCCTGTGGGCCGCGCCCGATCCGCGCTGGGACACGACGTTTCCGCCCCGCGCGGGTCTCGCCCACGTGCCGCCGGTGGGTGCCGACGAGGCGGCGCTCTTCGCGATTCCTCCCTCCCGTTGGATGGGGGGCAGCATGACCCTGGGCGAGTATGAGGCGCGCTACGACGGCGCCCTGCGGCGGCTCGACACGGAACTGGCCCGTTTGCTGGCGGACCTGGCCGAGGACGGCCGGCTCGAACACACCACCGTGGTGGTGGTGGGTTCCTTCGGCGTGCAGTTCGGGGAAGCCGGGCTTTTGCTGCGCGCCGGGCGGCTTTCCCTGGCGGACCTGGCGGTGCCCTTCGTGGTGCGCCCGGCCCCGGCGCTCGGGCAGCCCTTCCAGGCAGGGCGGCTCTCCGGAATCGCCAGCACCCTGGACGTGGCGCCGACGCTCTTGGAGCTGGCCGGCGTGCCGCATCCCGAGTCGATGCACGGCCTTTCGCTCTTCCATGCCGCGCGGCGCGGCGAGCCCAGCCCGCGCGAGGTGGCCTTCGCTTCCTCCGGGATCCAGGCCGGTTATGCGGCCTTCACCCGCGAGCGCGCCCTGGAGGTGCTGCTTCCCTCCCTGGCCGTGCACCCGCGCCTGGTGTCGGCCTGGTACGGCGACCAGGAAGTGCGCGGCGAAGTCGCCAGCGAGCGTTTCTACGATTGGCGCGCGGAGCCGTTTCCGCCCCTGGACGCCGCGCCGCGTTTTCCGGCCGAAGACTCCCTGCCGATCAAAGAAGCCGCCCTGCGCTGGACCGACGCGGTCGAATGGCGCCGGGTGCACGAGCGGGCCGCCGGGGTGCGCCGTTGAGTTCCGGCCCCTTCGATCTTTTGGTGGTGACCCTGCGCTATCCGCCCTACGTGGAGGGCGGCTACGAACTGCTCACCCGCGACACGGTCGAGGGGCTGCGCGGGCGCGGGCATCGCGTGACCGTGCTGGCCGGGCGCGGCGAGCGCTACGACGCGGCCGACGGGGTGTTGCCGTGGCTGGAACCCGGGCTCGACACGGACCAGAACCTATTTTTGGCCGGCTACCAGGCGGGCAATCTGGAGCGCTGGCGACTGCACGTGCTGCGCGGCGCGAACCTTCGCGCCACACACCGCGCCCTGGCGCAAACCGGCGCCCAGGCGCTGGTGTTTTTCAATCTCGGTTTGGTCAGCCTGGCGCCGATCCTGGCCGCGCGTTTGGCGAAGGTGCCGACCCTGGGGTTCGTCAGCGACCCGTGGCCGAAAAACCATTGGCTGGAGGATTGGCGCCGGCGCGCGGAAAAACCCCTGCGGCGCGCGCTGCTCGGGCTTTTGTGGCGGGGTGTGCGCCGCACGGTGGACCTGGGAC
>JBJHAV010000279.1:3069-4982 GCA_050480685.1 Planctomycetaceae bacterium
GGTCGCGGCCGAGCCGCCCGTCGTCGGTGGCTTCCGTGGGCTGCGCGGCGTCGCCGACGCGCAGCCGAGGTGAGGTCGCACGGTGGGGCCGTTCGAGCGCGTGGCTCGGCGCGCAACTCGCAGCGGACGGCCTGCCGCTTGAGCGCCTGCGGCGTTTGCCGCTGGCCATGTCGCCGCCCATGGAACGGCTCGCGCGCGGCGCGGCCGTGCGTGCGCGCCGGCCGGGCGAACCCCTGCGCGTGCTTTCCGCCTCGTCCCTGTGGGAGGGCAAGGGGGTGCACGTGTTCTTGGAGGCCGCCTTGCGCGCGGCCGGCGCCGGTGCGCACCTGGACCTGGAGATCGCCGGGTCGGGTGAGCGCGAGTACGTGGCGCGGCTGGAACGGATCGCCGCCGGGCTCGGCCCGGGTCGTGTGCGTTTCCTCGGGCAACTGGAGCGCGAGGCGCTTTCGGACGCCATGGGGCGGGCCCATGTGTTGTGTTTTCCGAGCCTTTGGGGTGAACCCTACGCGCTCGCTCCCCTGGAGGCCATGGGCCACGGTCTCGTGCCCGTGGCCAGCGCCGAGGGCGGCACCCCGGAGCAGATCGAACACGGGCGCACCGGGATTTTGGTGCCGGCGGGGGACGTGGGCGCAACGGCCGCGGCGCTGGTGGAGCTGGAAGCCGACGAACCGCGCCGCGCCGCCCTGGCGCGCGCCGCCCGGGAGCAGGCATTCGAGCACCACCGCCAGGCGCGCTTTTTGGACGGATTCGAGCGCGAACTCGCCCGTGTGTTGGTGGGCGCCGACGGCGGCGATACCCACGGGCAAGACCTCGGAGGCGAAGCGCCGTGAAGGTGCTTTTCGTGGCCAACGGTTTTCCGCCGCGCGGGCAGTGGGGCACCGAGTTCTACACCGCCCAACTGGCCAGCGCCCTGGCCCGGCGCGGGCACGAACTCGCCGCCTTCGTGCCCGATCGGGATGGCGAGCGACCGCGTTACACCCTCGAAGAAGCGGCCACCCCCCTGGCGCGGCTCTTCGTGCTGCACAACACCGGCGACCGCGGCTAACGCTTCGCTCCTTCCTACCGCGATGGCGAAGTGGATCGGCGTTTCGGCGAGTTGCTCGATCGCTGGAAACCGGATTTGGTGCACTTCACCTACCTGCTTTGGGGCCTGTCCGTGGGGTTGGTGGGGGAGGTGGCGCGCCGCGGACTGCCGTCGGTGGCGACCTTGACCGACTACGGGCTGCTCTGCCATCGCGGGCAGATGTTCGATTGGCGCCTTTTGCCCTGCGGCGGTCCCCATCCGCCCGACGTGTGCGCCCGTTGTGTGCGGCGGCGTTCGCGCCACGACTCCGGGGCAGCCGCGCGTTTGGGCCACGCTCTGCTCGCCGACGGGCTGGCGGCCTTGGGTGGTCTCGGGCGCGTGCCCACCACCGCGGACTTGGCGGATCGCGAGCGGGCCGTGGGCGAGGCCCTCGCGCAGCTCGACGTGCTGATCGCGCCGACGGAGAGTCTGGCGCGGGTTTTTCGCCGCGCCGGGGTGCCCGCGGAGCGCATCGAAACCCTGGTCTACGCCCTCGACCAGGCGCCCTTCGAAGTCGCCCGCGCCCAGCCGCCCGCCGAGCCGGTGGTGTTTGGCTACTTCGGACAGTTCGCGCCCCAAAAGGGCCTGCACGTGCTGCTCGACGCGGTGCGCCTGGCGAGCGCGAGGTTGCCGGA
This sequence comes from Planctomycetaceae bacterium, assembly GCA_050480685.1. Classification (GTDB taxonomy): domain Bacteria; phylum Planctomycetota; class UBA1135; order UBA1135; genus JBJHAV01. The sequence goes on from JBJHAV010000279.1 coordinate 4,768, forward strand.
ATCGGTCGAACCCTGGAGCCTGCGCCTCTACGGCGCGCCGGCGGGCGGGCGCCATCGGCTCTACCCCAAACATCTTTTCGAGCCCGATCCCGGCCCGCGGGTCGATGTGCGCGGCTCATTCCCGATCGGCGCGTCGCCCCGCGTGCTCGCCGATCTGCTCGCACTGGTGGGGCCCTCCCTGTGGGTTGAAACCGCGCCGCTGACCTGCGTGGTAG
>JBJHAV010000280.1:0-4965 GCA_050480685.1 Planctomycetaceae bacterium
CTCCCACGGTAACGACCCGGCGAAAGCCGGGTCGTTACCGTGGGAGGGGGGTGGAGTTGGAGCCTGGCACCGTCTCCTCCCCCGAACCCGCGCGTTCCTCCCTTGGACTCGACTCTCGGCAGCTTTTTGCGGCTTCTGCGGCCGCACCTGGTTCCGCTTCTGCCGGTGCTGCTGCTCGTAGCGCTTCTGGGAGCCCTTGCGGCGCTTGGGCAGACCGGGCCGATCGTGCTGATCGAGCCGCTTTGGCCGGCCATGTTCCCGGGCGAGAGTTTGCTCGGGGGCGACGCGGAAGGTGCCACGCGTTCGCGTTGGGTGACCGAGCGCTTGGCTTGGCTGCAGCACGTTTACGCCGGCGCGGATGCCGACGAGTTCGGACTGCGCATGGGCATGCTCTACGCGGTCGCGACGATGCTCGCGCTGCTCGGCCTAGTCGGCGGCCTGGCCCAATACGGCTTCGTGACCCTCTCGCGCTGGGCCGCCTACCGCATGGTGGTGGAGCTGCGCCTGAGCATCGCCCGTCACCTGATGGGGCTCTCCCTGCGCTACCACGGACGGCGCAGCTTCGGCGATCTGCTCTCGCGCATCAGCGCAGACGTGGGCCACACCCTGAGCGCCATCGACTTGGCCCTCAAGGATCTGGTGCAGGAACCCGCGGCGGCCATGGTCGGCATCGCCATCGCGATCTACATCGCGCCCCAGTTGACCCTGGTGCTGCTCGTGGTGCTGCTCGTTTTGGCCCTGCCGATCGCGGTGCTCTCCAAACGCGTTCGCAAGGGCTCCACGCGCAGCCTGACGAGTTTGGGAGCCTCGGTGCAGGCCCTTTCGCAGATGTTCCAAGGGGTGCGCACGGTCAAGGCCTTCCGCGCCGAGGAGCGCGAGCTCGCGCGTTATCGCGAGCTCAACCGCCGCTACCTGGAGCAGTCCATGCGCATGGTGCGCGCGATCGCCCTGACGCGCTCGTCGACGACGCTGCTCTCCAGTTTCGGCATGGCGGCGCTGCTGCTCGCGATCGGTTTCTTCGCGATCCAGCGCGGCCTCTTCGCCAACGGCGGCGACATCGCGATCTTCACCCTGGCGGTGGCCCAGGCCTACACCCACCTGCGGCGCGCGGCGAACGGCGTGACGCGCCTGCAGGAATCCATGGGGGCGGCGGTGCGCCTGCAGGCGCTGCTCGACGAGGCCGTCGACCTGCCGGTCCCGACCGATCCGCTGCCGCTCGCTGGGCTTGGCGCGGGCATCCGTCTGGAGGGTGTTTCTTTCACCTACGCGGACACGGATCGGCCGGCGCTCAGCTCCCTCGACCTGGCCGTGCGGCCGGGGGAAAAACTCGCCATCGTCGGCGCCTCGGGCTCGGGCAAGAGCACGCTGATGGATCTTTTGGCGCGTTTCATCGACCCCAGCGAAGGTTGCGTGACCGTCGACGGCGTCGATTTGCGGCGCGTTTCGCCGGACCAGTGGGCGAGTCTGTTCGCGATGGTCGGACAGGTGCCGTTCCTGTTCCACGACACGATCCTCGAAAACATCCGCTACGGAAAACCGGACGCCGACCGGGCCGAGGTGGAGGCGGCGGCGTGCGCCGCGTCGATCCACGACTTCATCGCGGAACTGCCCGATGGGTACGCCACCAACGTGGCGGACGCGGGTTCGCGCCTGTCGGGTGGGCAGCGCCAACGCATAGCCATCGCCCGGGCAATCCTCAAGGGCGCGCCGCTTTTGCTTTTGGACGAGGCCACCAGCGCCCTGGATTCCGAGTCCGAGCGTGCGGTGCAAGAGGCCCTCGACCGTTTGATGGAGGGCCGCACGGTGGTGGTCATCGCGCACCGGCTTTCGACCGTGCGCAACGCCGACCGCATCGCGGTACTCGACGACGGGCGCTTGGTGGAACTCGGCAGCCACGGGGAACTCTTGGCCCAGGGCGGCGTCTATGCGCGGCTCTTCCACCTGCAGCAGGGCGAACCGCTCGCCGCGCGGGAAACCTGACCGGGGCGACTAACGGGCGATCAGGCAGACCGCCTGCACGGCGACTCCGGCACCGCCGGCCAGGGAGCCCATGCCTTCGAGGCTTTTGCCCTTGATGTTGACCGCATCGGGGGAGAGCCCCAGCAGTTCGCCGAGCCGAGCCCGCAGGCGCACCCGGTGGGGCGCGATGCGCGGACCCTCGGTGGCGACGACCACATCGGCGTTGACCGGGCGCCAGCCGTCCGCCTCCAGGCGGCGGCGGACTTCGAGCAGCAGCGCCGCGCTGTCCGCGCCAGCCCAGCGCGGATCGGTGTCGGGGAAGAGTGTGCCCAGATCGTCCAGGCCGGCCGCGCCAAGGAGCGCGTCGCACAAGGCGTGCAGCACCGCGTCCCCGTCCGAGTGACCCGCCGGTCCGGTGGGGTGGGGCAGTTCGATGCCGCCCAGCAGGCAAGGGCGGCCGGGCACCAGGCGGTGCAGATCGAAACCCAGCCCCACGCGCCATTCCCCGCGGTTCGTGCTCATGTCGGATTCTCCCGCGCGGCGCGCCGCGCCAGCAGCGCTTCGGCCAGTTCCAGGTCGGCGGCGGTCGTGACCTTGAGGAAGCTCGGGTCCCCGGGCACGATCGCCAGGGGCCCGACGTAGTGCTGCCAAAGCGCCGCGTCGTCGGTGGCGCCGCGCCGCTCGGCCGCGGCCCGCGCGAGCACACGCAGGTACTCGCCGGCGCGAAAGCATTGGGGTGTTTGCGCCAGCCAGAGCCCGGCGCGCGGCACGGACTCGACCGCAAACGCGCCTTCGTCGGCGTTGGCAGCAGAGCCCTCGCCGGAGGGCCCGGCCCCCGCACGCTGCAGGGAGTCCGCGCGGTGCAGGGAATCCGCGAGGGGCGCAGCGACCAGCGCCGCGCCGCGCTCGAAGGCGAGTTCGATCGCCCGGTCGATGGCCGCGGGGCTCACCAGCGGGCGCGCGGCGTCGTGGATGCAAAGCACCGGCAGGTCCCCGCGCGCGCGCTCCGCGCCCAGGCGCACCGAATCGGCGCGTTCTTTTCCGCCGGCCACCACGGCGCGCACCTTGGCCAGGTGCGGGCTCGTGCGCGCCAAACGCTCGAGCTCCGCCAGATCCTCGGCGTGCGCCACGAGCACGATCTCCTCGACCCGCGTCGCCCGGCCGAGGGCGCCGGCGGAGTGCTCCACCAGCAACCGGTCCCCCAGCCGCCGCAGGGGCTTGCGCGCCTCCCCCGGGCGGCCAAAGCGCGTCGACGCACCGGCGGCCACGAGCACCGCCGCGGCCCGGGCCGCGCGCGGCTCGCCCGCGGGCGCAGGGGGGGGAAGTTCGTGTTCGCCGGCCAAGAGGGGGGAGGTCCGCGGACCGCGCGCCAGCGTAGGGTGCATGCATGGCAGCCTTCCAGCCGGGAGGGCCGGCGGCGGCCGGACCGAGGGTCCTGGGGATCGATCCGGGCACCCGCGTGCTCGGCTACGGGCTCGTGTGCGGCTCGGCCCACGCGCCGCGCCTGGTGGAGGCCGGCGTCCTGCGCACCCGCGCCCAACTGGACCTGGCCGCACGCCTGCACCACCTGCTCACGGGCCTGGAGGAGCTGATCGCCGAGCTGCGGCCGGACGTGGTGGTGGTCGAGCGCGCCTTCGCGGGCCGCAACGTGCAGAGCGCCCTGCGGTTGGGCGAATGCCGCGGCCTGGCCTTGGCCCTGGCCGCGCGGGCCGGCGCGCGCGTGGAGGAACTTTCTCCGGCCCAGGCCAAACGATCCCTGGTCGGCAGCGGCGCGGCCACGAAGGGTGAGGTGGCGCGCATGGTCGGGGCCCGGCTCGGGATCGACACCGCCGCCGGAGGGCTCGACGCCACCGACGCCTTGGCCCTGGCCCTGGCCTGGTTGCAGGGGGCCGACGGGGAAACCCGCAGGCCGCGGCCCCCGGCGCGCGGAGCCCTGCCCGCCACCCTGCGGGCGGCCATGGAGCGCGCCCGTCCCAACTCCAGCCCTCAGCCCGGGGGGCCCCTCGCCTACGATCTCCCAATCGACGGGGTCGGCTAGACTCACCCTTCACGTTTGAGCCCAGGCCCCCCCATGTCCGCCCCCCGCCCCGATTCCGCCTCCCGTTCCCAGGCGCAGCCGCCCCAAAAGGGATCGGCGCCGGGCGAGGGCGCGGCGCCGGAGGCCGGGGCGCCCACGCGCCTGGAGCTGTTCGAGGCCCTGGCCGATCTGATCCCGGGCATCGCGCTGCTCGACGAGGACCTGGGCTTCGATCCGCCGCATCTGGTGGCCTTGGCCGGGGTCGACCCCTCGGGCCGCCTGGTGCTGGTCTTGGAAGTTCCGCCCGAGGGGCCCTCGGCGCTGCTGCGGGCCCTCGACACCGTCGAATTCGCCGCGCGCCACCGGGGCACCCTGGTGACCTACCTTTCGGCCCAGGCTCCCTTGGGCCGGGCGCCGCGCGCCGAACTCGAACCTCGGCTTCTCTTGGTGGCGCCGAGCTTCGAACCACGCCTGGCCCGGCGCCTGTCCGCCCTGGCGCCCTGTGGCGTCGAAGCCTTCGAGCTCGGCCGCCTGAGCAGCCGCCAGGGTCGGCGGGCTTTCCTCAGCCCCCTGTGGGTCGATGGCCGGCCGGAGCCCCAGGTGCCGAGCACCCTCGAGGAGACCCTCGAGCGTTTCCACCCCAACCTGCGCGGGGACGTGCGCGCCCTGATCGACCGTCTCGGGCACCTGGACCGCGGGTTGGAGCTCGCTTGGGACGACAGCGGCTTCGCCTGGCGCCTGGCCGGGGAGGCCTTCGCGCGGCTCGAAGCCCGCGGGGATCGCTTGCCCCAGCTCAGCGTGGAGGGCGCCGCGCCCCGGGCCTGGGGGTCGCCCTCGGACCTGGAGGGTTTCCTGGAGGACGCGGTCGAGCGTTTCCTGGCTCGCCGCCAGGAGGCGCGCGGGCCGGTGGCCGCCCTGGAACCGGTCGGGGCTGCCGGCCGCACCGATGCCCAACGCGATGCCCATCGGGCGGGCGACCTGCTCAGCCC
>JBJHAV010000281.1:0-4959 GCA_050480685.1 Planctomycetaceae bacterium
GGGGAGGAGTGGGAGCCTGGCACCGTCCCCACCCCCCGGCAGGCAGCACCGAGCTTCGTCAGAAGGCCAGGCGCAAGCTCACGACGGCCTGGTGGAGCAGCGCGAAGGTGAAAACTTCATCGTTGTCCGCCCCGCCCTCCAACACCCGATAGCCGAACCCCAGCTCCGCCCGCGGGCCCACCTGCCAATACGCCTTCAACGCCGCGTCCACCGCCCGTCCCTGTGGCGCCCAGGCCCCATCCAAATCGAGCGCCAAACGCCAATCCCCATCGATCCGGTAGTCCCCGGCCAAATGCACCAGGGGCACAAACCCCGTGTCCGTCTTGCGCGCGCTGGTCTCCCCTTGGGTCAGTCGAATCTCCGCGTCCCGCAGCTTGGCGGTGAAACCCGCCTGCCAGCGCCAACGGGGATCCTCGAAGACCAGGTAGCGCCAAGTCAGGCGGTAAGAATCGAAGCGGTAGCGCGCCCGCACATCGCCCGCTTGAAAACTCGCCCCCGCGAACTCCACGGGCCCGTCGAGCTCGCCGGTGCCCGCAACGCGAAACGGCGCCACGAGCGCGAGCAGTTCATGGCGCTCCGCCACCCGCCAACCGATGCGCAACCGGCCCGCCGGAAAGGGGCCCGAGCCTGTCAACTCGTCCAGCGCCAGACGGGTGCCCGTGTCCCCGGGCACCGCAGCGTCGTTGCGACCCTGCCACACCGCCCCGCCCTCGAGCTCCACCGAAAAGGGCCTTTCCACCGCGGGAGCCGCGCACCCGACCAAAAAAACAAGCACACCCGCCAGGGGGCCCCGGATTCCCGCGCACCACCCGCCCGACTCGAAGTTTTGATCCGCCATGGGCGGTGAATCTAAGTCATGGGCCCGGCCGCTTCCCCAACTCCCGCGGAGAACGGCGGGATGGGCCCGCGCGGTGTACGCTTCACCCCCATGGCCCTTCCCCCTCGCCGATTCCGCAAGGGCGCCCTCTACCTCGCCTTGATGGCCCTCGCGATGGCCCTCACGGGCGAAGGCGCCCTGCGTCTGCTCCACGCCTGGCGCCCGAGTTTCGTGTTCGCCTCAGCCGACTACAACCGTTTCCGCGGTGCACCCGGAGCGGCGAACTACGGCGATGTTTTGAACAGCGGCGGCTTCAACGACCGCGAGCGCGCCCCCCTGCCGGCCCCGGGCGTTCGACGCGTCCTGTGCCTCGGCGATTCGTTTGTCTTCGGGGTCGTGCCGCGGGATGCGACCTTCACCGCCGTGGCGGAGGCCGCCCTCGCTGCGTCCGCGCTCGCGCCCATCGAGTTGGTCAACTTCGGCATCCCCGGCACCGGGCCGCGGGAGTACCTGGCGCTTTTGGAGCACGAAGGGCTCGCTACCGCCCCCCACCTGGTGTTGACCTTCGTGTTCCTGGGCAACGACTTCTTCGAGTTCGAGGAACCCGCCTGGTGGCGTCGCTCGCTGCTGGTCGAGTTGGTGCGCTACCTGGCGAAGATCGCGCCCGCCTACCGCGGAAGCGTGATCCACGGTCCGGCCCGTTACGTGGACGACCGGCCGACTTTGACACGCGATGCGTACCTCGACATGCAGCGCGCGCGATCCGCCGTCTTCGACCCCCGTTTCGAGGCCTACCCGCGGCAACTTCGCATGGTCACGGGTAGTCTGGAAGCCATGGCCGCGCGGGCGGCTTCGATCGGTGCACGCTTCGCGGTCGTGATCCTGCCGGACGAAACCCAGGTGGATGCCGAGCTGCGCCGGGCCGTGCCCGCGCTGGATCCACCGCGGGCGGAAACGGATTTCGATTTCGAGCGCCCCAACCGCGACCTAGCCCGTTTCTTGGCCGAGCGCGAGATCCCCGTGCTCGACCTGTTGGAAACTTTCCGCACGGCGGGCTCGGAACGGGCGCTCTACCGCCCCCTGGACTCCCACTTCAACTTGGCAGGCAATCAACTGGCCGGGCGGGCGCTGGCCGTCTGGCTGGAAGCAGAAGCCGGGCGGCTCTTCGCGGCTCCCCTCGCGCGCTAGAGGGCTACTCCTCTCAGAACAGCCCGTAGGTGAAGCGGCCGAGCTGTCCGTCCCCGGACAGGAGCAACACCAGCCCCACCAGCAGAAGAGCGAAGATCAGGGGCGGCAACCACCACCACAGGTGACGCGGCAGGCCTCGGCGGCCGGGACTGGGAGAACCCATTCGGCCAAGCGTATCCTCCGCGCGCCCGTCCGGCAGTCCGGGTCTAGCCGCGGGGCGGCCCAGGGCCCATAGAAGCGCATAGTCCGCCGCAAACGCCGGCACCTCCCCCCCATGATCGGCCCCCCGCACGCCGCAAACGGCACTTCCTCAGGCCGACTCGCCTCAGCCTCCGGGGGGTCGGCGTGGGGCCGTTGATGCGCTTGGCGCGGCGCGAGCTCGCCGCGCACCCGTTGCAGGCGGCGCTGGCCGTGGTCGGCGTGGCGCTCGGGGTGGCCGTGGCCCTGGCGATCCAAGTCGCGAACCAGAGCGCCCTGCGGGCCATGGAACTGTCGGCCGAAGCGGCCGCCGGGCGCGCGACCCACACCATCGTGGGCGGCCCGGCCGGACTCGACGCGGAGCTCTTCACGCGCCTGCGCCTGGAAGCCGGGGTCCGGCCGAGCGCGCCCGTGGTGGAAGAATCCGTGGCGCTGCCGGACCACCCGGGCACGGTGCTGCGGCTGCTCGGCGTCGACCCCTTCCACGAGGGCGCCTTCCGGCCCTTCGTCGGCCCCCCCGTCGGCGGTGGTTTGGATTTGGTCGCGTTCCTCGCCGAGCCGGGCGCGGTGCTGCTCGCGCGGGCGACGGCGGCGGAACTGGGCCTCGCGGTCGGCGACCGCTTCGCCTTGCAGATCGGAGCGCGCCGCCCCGAGGTACGCCTGATTGGCCTGCTCGACCCCGCGGACGCACTCGGCGCGCGCTTGGCGGCGGACGTGCTCGTGGCGGACCTGGCGACGGCCCAGGAACTGCTCGAACGCCCCGGGCGGCTCGACCGCATCGATCTGCGCTTGGAAAGCGCGGAGCACGAGCGCCGGGCCCTGGCCGCGATCGCGCCGCTGCTCTCCGGCGACACGCGCATCGAACCCGCCGGCGCGCGCGCGGGCGCCCTGGCGGCGATGACACGCGGCTTTCGGCTGAACCTCTCGGCCCTCGGCATGCTCGCGCTGGTGGTCGGTTTGTTCCTGGTGTTCAACGCCGCGTCGTTTTCGGTGGTGCGCCGGCGCGAGGAACTCGGCACCCTGCGCACTCTCGGGGCGACACGCACCCAGGTGCTCGGGCTCGTCCTGGGCGAAGCGACCTTGGTGGGGCTCTTCGGCAGCGTATTGGGCCTGCTGCTCGGCATCGGGCTGGCGCGCGGCCTGGTGGAGCGCATGACCGCGACCATCAACGATCTCTACTTCGCGCTGGAGGTGCGCGAGTTGGCCCTCGGCCCGGGGCTCGTCGCTGCGGCGCTGCTGCTCGGCCTGGGCGCGACCTGGGCCGGAGCCTTGGCGCCTGCGCTGGAAGCCGCGGGAGAGAGTTCGCGCGCAGCGATGCGCCGCTCCGCCGCCGAGGACCGCGCGCGGCGCGGCGTACGGTTGGCGGCCCTCGCCGGGATCGCGCTGCTGATCCTCGGCGGAGTCCTGCTGCTGCTGGCGCCGCCGACGCTGCCCTTCGCCTTCAGCGGTCTCTTCACGCTGATCCTCGGCGCGGCGCTCGTGTCGCCGGCGCTGGCCGCGTTGCTGCTGGGCGCCATTGCACCCCTGGCCGGCCGTTTGGGCGGCGCCCCCGCGGCGCTCGCGGCGCGCGGCAGCGTGCGCTCCCTCTCGCGCACCGCCGTGGCCCTGGCGGCTTTGGTGGTGGCGCTTTCCACCGCCGTTTCGGTGGCCGTGCTGATCGCGAGCTTCCGCACCAGCGTGGTCGATTGGCTCGAAGCCGCGTTCACCGCGGACCTCTACGCTTCGACGCCGGCCCTGACGCGCACGCGCGCATCGGCGGCCTTCCCGGCCGCGGCGGAAGCGGCGCTCGCCGGCGCACCTCAAGTGGAACGGGTGCTGCGCTACCGCTCGGTGGAGCTGGTCGCGGACGGCGACACGGTCGGAGCCGTGGCCCTGGACCTCGCGGTGCCCGGCGCGGAAGCGTTTCGCTTCGCCCGCGGCGAACCCGAGCGCGCCCTGGCCGAGCTGCGCACCGGCCGCGCCGTGCTCGTGACCGAACCCCTGGCCCACCACCGTTCCCTGCGGCCGGGCGACACCATGACCTTCGACACGCCCGGCGGCCCACGCGCCTTCGAAGTCGCCGCGGTGGTGCGCGACTACGGATCCGACCGCGGCACCGCGCTCTTCGACCTGGCCGTCTATCGCAAAGTCTTCGACGATCCCACGATCACGTCCTTGGGCCTTTGGCTGCATCCCGGCCACGAACCGACCGCCGCCCTGGCCGAACTGCGCACCCGCTTGCCCGCCGGCCTGGAGGTGCACCTCAGCTCGAACCGCGACCTGCGCGAGCAGACCCTGATCGTCTTCGACCGCACGTTCCTCGTCACCGGCGCCCTGCGCATCGCCACCCTGCTCGTGGCCCTGGTCGGCCTCTTCTCCGCGCTTTTGGCCCTCGGCCTCGAACGCCGCCGAGAAGCCGCCGTCCTGCGCGCCCTCGGCACCACCCCCGCCGGCCTCGCACGCCTGCTCCTCGGCCAAGCCCTACTCCTCGGCCTCGCCGCCGGCCTGCTCGCCCTGCCCACCGGCGCCCTGCTGTCGGTGGTCATGATCGACGTCGTCAACCAGCGCAGCTTCGGCTGGTCCCTCTCGAGCTTCGACCTGACCCCCAAACTCGCCCTCACCACCCTCGCCTGGTCCGCCGCCGTCGCCCTGCTCGCCGCCCTCCTCCCCACCTACCGCGCCACCCGCACGCCCCCTTCTCTCGCCCTGCGCGGCGAGTGATCCGGGAGGTCCGGAGTTGCGGTACGGAGTCGCGCACTTTCTACCCACTTCCGGCC
>JBJHAV010000282.1:0-4900 GCA_050480685.1 Planctomycetaceae bacterium
ACCTAGTGGTGCTCTCGTTCATGGGCATCCTGTTCATCTTCGCCCTGAAGTTGGGCGCGGGCATCGCCTGGGCTACCTCTCCCGTTTGGGTCGGCCTGGGCGTGTTCATCATGATCATCGAGGCCTTCGTGGCCATGCTGCAGGCCTACATCTTCACCCAGCTCTCGGTGATCTTCATCCAGGCCGCGATCCATCCCGAGCACTAGTCCGCTGCGCATCGCTTCCGCGCAAGCTCAACCATCCACCCGCGGCGCCCGGCGCCAAGGGCCTCACACCGACCCATCCCCACGACACCGGCCGCCCGGCGGCCGACCACTCGACGCACCCCCATGATCCAAGAAGCCGCTGACACCTCCGTGGAACTCGCCAAGTTCGGTGCCGCCATCGGCGCCGGCATCGCGCCCCTGGGCGCCGGTATCGGCATCGGCAAGATCGGCGCCGCGGCCAACGAGAGCATCGCGCGTCAGCCCGAGGCCGCCGCCGACATCCGCGGTGGTTCCATCATTCTCGCGGCCCTGATCGAGGGCGCGACCCTGTTCGCCATCGTGGTTACTCTGCTCGCCGTCGTGCTCTAAGCCGATTGCGCCCGGTGCCGCGCCCTCCGGCCCACGTGCGGGTCCCTGTACGGATTTGCGCGTAGGGCCGGAGGTCGCGCCGGATGACCGGGTGCTGACCGCGGGCGTTTGCGGCTTTTTCGCGCGCCCCTTCGGATAGGCGGACCCCCACGACACAACCCGTCCCAGACCATGTCGATCACGCTTTGTGCCCTGGCCGCGGAAGGCGGCTTCAACCCCCTCGACGTCAATCACGGCGGAGGGGCGCTCTGGACGTGGATCATCTTCCTGCTCTCCCTGGTGCCCATCTGGATCTTCGTGATGGGGCCAGTGACGCGGGCGCTGTTCAGCCGCGACGAAATGGTGCGCAGCGCCCTGGCCCAGGCCAAAAAGGCCAGTGCCGATGCCGAGCAGGCTCGCTCCGAGGTCGAAGTGCGCCTCGGTGAAGCGCGCGCCGAGGCGTCCAAACTCCTGGCCCAAGCCCGCGAGCGGGCCGAGGTCCGCGAGCGCGAGATCGTCGAAGCGGCCAAGTCCGAGGCCCAGCACCTCTTGGAGAGCGCCCGCAGCGCGATCCGCGCGGAGCAGGAGAAAGCCCTCGCGGCCATTCGCGCCGAGGTGGTCGAACTCAGCCTGGGCGCCGCCAGCAAGGTGCTGGAGCGCAACGTGGGCAGCGAGGACGATCGCCGCTTCGTGCAAGGGCTCGTTGCCGGAGCCGGGAGCGTCTCCCGGTGACCCAGCAGGACCGCATCGCCGTCGGCCCGGTCGTGCAGCGCTACGCCCGTGCGCTGTTCGGGCTCGCCGCCCGCCGGGGCGAGCTTGAGGCCGTCTCCAAGGACGTGGAACGCCTGAGCGCGGAGGTCACGCGCCCCAAGGTGCGCGCCTTCCTGCTCAATCCGCGCATCGGGGCGAAAGAACGGCTGTCACGCCTGGAGCCCTTGCTCCAGGGCTGCCGGCCGATCGTGCGCAACCTGGTGCACATGCTCTTCGAGCGCGGCCGCGAAGGGGTCCTGGTGGGCCTCGGCCTGGCCTTCCACGATCTGGAACTCGACCACCGCGGCGCCGCCGAGGGTGTTGCCGAGAGCGCCCGGCCCCTGGCGCCCGAACTGCTCTCCGCCCTCGAGGCGAGTTTTGGCCAAAAGCTCGGCAAACGCGTGCACCTGGTCAACGAGGTGCGCCCGGAACTGATGGGCGGCGTGCGTGTGCGCGTCGGCAGCCAGATGCTCGATGCGACCGTGGTCGGCCGCCTCGATGATCTGCGCCGGCGCATGCTCGCCAGCCCGATGACTCCCGCCGCGGGCTGAGCGCCCGCCGCAACAGCGAATCTCCGTTTCCTCCCACACACCCCGGGCGCGCGCGCCCAGGCCCCCAGCCACGAGACAAGAAAGATGGAACTGCGTCCCGCCGAGGTGACCTCGATCCTGGAGAAGGAGATCGAGAACTACGAGGGCGAATCGAGCATGCAGAGCGTCGGCACCGTGCTGTCCGTCGGTGACGGCGTGGCGCGCGTCTGGGGGCTCGACGACTGCATGATGAACGAGTTGCTCGAATTCGAGGGTGGAGTGCGCGGAATCGCCCTGAACCTCGAAGCCGACAACGTCGGTTGCGTGCTCCTGGGCGACGCCGCCAAGGTGCGCGAGGGCGGCACGGTCAAGACCACCGGGCGCATCATCTCGGTGCCCACCGGGCGGCAACTGTTGGGCCGCGTGGTCAACGCCCTGGGGGATCCGGTCGACGGCCGCGGCCCGCTCGGTGTCTCCGACGCGGACTACCTGCCGATCGAGCAGCCGGCCGCCTCGGTGGTCGAGCGCCAGCCGGTTAGCGAACCGATGCAGACCGGCATCAAGGCCATCGACGCCATGATCCCGATCGGCCGCGGCCAGCGCGAGCTGATCATCGGCGACCGCCAGACGGGCAAGACGGCGCTGCTGATCGACACGATCATCAACCAGAAGGTGACCGGCGGCGGGGACCCGAACAACCCCGAGCAGATGCTCTGCATCTACGTCGCCATGGGTCAGAAGCAGTCCACCGTGGTGGACGTGGTCAACCGCCTCGAGCAGGCCGGGGCCATGGCCTACACCGTAGTGGTCTCCGCCAGCGCCATCGACGAAGCTTCGATGCAGTACCTGGCGGCCTACACGGGCACGACCATCGGCGAGCGCTTCCGCGATGAAGGCCGCCACGTGGTCATCATGTACGACGACCTTTACAAGCAGGCCTTGGCTTACCGCCAGGTGATGCTGCTGCTGCGTCGTCCGCCCGGGCGCGAGGCCTTCCCCGGGGACGTCTTCAACCTGCACAGCCGTCTGCTCGAGCGTGCCTGCAAGCTCTCGGACGAAGCGCCGAAGATCAATCCGCGCTACAAAAAAGGCGGCGGTTCGCTGACTGCCCTGCCGGTGGTTGAAACCCAGGAAGGCGACGTGTCCGCCTACATCCCGACCAACGTGATTTCGATCACGGACGGTCAGATCTTCCTGGAGTCCAACCTGTTCAACTCCGGCGTGCGCCCGGCGGTGAACGCCGGTATTTCGGTTTCCCGGGTGGGCGGCGCGGCCCAGATCCCGGCCATGAAGAAGATCGCCGGCGGTCTGCGCCTGGAGTTGGCCCAGTACCGCTCCCTGGCGGCCTTCGCCCAGTTCGGATCCGACCTGGACAAGGCCACCCAGCGCATCCTCAACCGCGGCGAACGCCTGGTGGAGATCCTCAAGCAGGGGCAGTACGTGCCCATGCCCGTCGAGGAGCAGATCGCGATCATCTACGCCGGTACCTCGGGCAAGATCGACTCCCTGCCCGCGGGCAAGGTGGCCTCCTTCGAGAAGGCTTACCTGGAGTTGCTGCGCGACAGCTACCCGAAGTACGCCGAGGAACTGCTCGCCACCAAGAAACTCTCGGACGAAGGACGCCAAATGCTGGAGCAGGCGGCCGACGCCGTGCTGGCCCAGTTGCGCTGATCCATGGCCGGCATCAAGGAACTGCGCGGGCGGATCAAATCCGTCGGCAACATCAAGCAGATCACACGCGCCATGGAAATGGTGGCGACGACCAAGTTGCGTCGCTTCCAGGACCGCGCGGTGGCCTCGCGCCCCTATGCCCGCGAGATTGCGGGTCTGGTGGGGCGCCTGGCGGCCGAACTGGGCGAGGATCTGGACCAGCGTCCGCTCTTCAAGCGCGGCGCCGGTGATCGCACCGCCGTGCTGGTCGTGACCTCCGACAGGGGCCTGTGCGGGGCCTACAACTCGAACCTGTTCCGCGAGCTGGAGAACTGGCGCCGCGGCCGGGGCGAAGCCTCGGAGCTCGCCTACCAGGTCTACGGGCGCAAGGGTTACCAGTGGCTGACCGCCCGCGGGCGCGAGGTCGAAAACTTCTTCGTCGAGCCGCCCCTGGAGAAGCTCGACTTCGCCGGAGCGGTGCGTGTCGCGCGCATCCTGACCGAAGGTTTCCTGGCCGGCCGCTACCGCGAGGTGGTGGTGCTCTACACGGCCTTCGAGTCGATGGTGAAGTTCGTGCCGACCTTCCTGCCGCTCCTGCCGATCCGCGCCGCGGATCTGAGTGTCGGCGGTCAGACGGAAGCGGACGGGTCCTCCGGCGACGTGATCCTGGAACCCGACGCGGGTTCGATCTTCGACAGCCTGATCCCGCGCTACCTCGAGATTCGCATCTACAACGCGCTTCTCGAATCCCTCACCAGCGAGTTCGCCAGCCGCCGTTTTTCGATGAAAAACGCCACCGACGCGGCCGGCGAGATGCAGTCCATCCTGAAAGGCGTCTACAACCGCAAGCGCCAGGAAACGATCACCAAGGAGCTCCTCGACATCGTCGGGGGAGCCGAAGCCCTGCGCTGATCCCAGCACACCCCCGAAGTCGCACCAGTCCGCCAAGCACCATGAGCTCCAACAGCAAGGGCACCGTCGCCCAGATCTTCGGCCCGGTCGTGGACGTCCGCTTCCCCGCGGGTCAGCTCCCGGCCATCTTCAACGCCCTCGAGGTCAAGGACGCCGAACGCGGCGTCGAGTTGACCCTCGAGGTCGCCCAGCACATGGGCAATGACGTGGTGCGCTGCGTCGCCATGGCGTCCACGGACGGCCTGCGGCGCGGAATCGAGGCCCTCGACACCGGCCGGCCGATCGCCGTTCCGGTGGGGGAGCGCACCAAGGGGCGGATTTTCAACCTCTTGGGTCAGGCCCTCGACACGGTGGCCCGCGGTGAGGTGCCCCCCGGCGACACCTGGCCGATCCACCGCCCCGCTCCTAAGTTCGAGGAGCAGGAGGCGATCTCCGAGGTCTTCGAAACCGGCCTGAAGGTCGTCGACCTGCTGTGCCCCTTCGCCAAGGGCGGCAAGATCGGCC
>JBJHAV010000283.1:0-4894 GCA_050480685.1 Planctomycetaceae bacterium
CCTCGGCGTAGTCCAGGGCCATGCGGGCCAGCTCCCCGTCCACGCGCCGGTCCAGGCCCACCAGGCGCCACAGGGGCGCCCCGACGAACAGGCACTTGAGCGCCGCTTGGCGGTAGGTTTCCGCGTCGAAGTGGAGGTCCGGATAGGGCGTGTCCAGGGCCGCGGCTTCGAACACGCTGCGCATATTCGAGCGGCAGCCTTCCCCCACCCGCCAGCGGAACACCTCGGGCCTCGGCAGCAGCGCCGCCAGGCGCAGGAGCGCGCAGGTTTCGCCCTCGTCCCCGAAGCGGAAGGCCTCCTCCAGGGTGGCGTCGGCGGCCGGACCCGCCCCGTAGGCGTGGGCCAAACCCAGGCGCACACGGGCGGTCTCCAGCAGCGTCCAACGCTCCGGATCCCAGCCCGCGAGCAGGGCGCCGGCCGCGGCCCGTTCGTCCCCGTCGGGGGCCAGGGGCACGCCGGTCAGGTACCGGGAGCATTGGGAGAGCAACATGCCCGCCCGGGCGCTCTCCACCGGCGGGTCGCGCTCGAGCTCGGCCCGGGCGCCCTCGACGAACTCGAGGGCCGCGGGCTCCAGCCGGCGTTCGAGCCAACCGGCCAACAGCGCGCCGTAGGCGGCCCCGCGATCAGTCCCCATGGGCGCTCCCGCCGAGCCCTTTGCCGAGGGCCAGGGCCAGATAAGCCGTGCCCGCCACGCGCATGTAGCCCGAGACCAAAAAGTCCACGGACGAGCCGTCGGCGTTCTGTGCGTCGATCAACCACGGCCGCAGGCGCGCATGCCACGACTCCCGTTCCTCCGCTGGCAAGAGTTCGATCACCTCCGCCGCGTAGTAGTGGGCGAAGAGGTAGAAGTAGCCGGCGTTGGCGTAAAAGGCCTCGTGCGGGATCGGTCGCCCCCGGGCCACGCGCAAGAAGCGGTGGTGTTCGAAAAAGACCTCCAATCCCCAGCGCAAGCGCTCCAGGGTGATGGTCGGCTCGCCCACCTTCGCCAGCCCCCAGTGGCAGACCTGGATGCGGCCGAGGCTGCCCTTGACGTCGTCGATGTGTTCGCCGCCCAGGTAGCGCGGGATCGGATTCGATGCGTCGTAGGTGAAGGCGCCGCTGGGCAGGGCCGAACGGCGCACCGCCTGCACGGCCCGCGGCAACATGGCGGGATCCTCGACCCAACCGGACTCGATGCCCCGCTGCAGCGCCGGCAACACCAGGGCCGTGCAGAAGCTGGTGGCCCAGATCGGCCGGCGGGAGTAGGGCGGATCGTCGTAATAAGCCCAGCCGCCCGAGGGTGTTTCGTTCAGGGCCAACTGGGCGGCGAACTCGCGGCCGCGGCGCTCGACGGGCTCGGCGAGCGGGCTCTCGGCCACACGCGGATCCTCGGCCGCGGCCACCAGGGACACAAAGCCGTAGAGCGCGCTCCAAACGTAGTCCACGTCCCAGTGGTTGCCGCGCATGGGCAAACGGGTCGTGGTCAGCCAAGTCAGCGCGCGCTCCAGGGCCGCGTCGCGTTCCGGGGCGGGCTCGGCATCGATCAGCGCCATCACCGCCAGGCCGTGGCTCGCCACCTGCCAGGCGTAGTAGGTCTCGACCGAAAAACCCATTTCGAGCAGGCCGTCCAGGGCGCCCGTGGCCCAACTGCCGTCGGGGCGCTGGTTCACGAGCAACCAGTCGGTCGCCCGCCCGTGGGCCGCCCGTGCCGCGGCGGCATCCGCCGTGCGCGGCTCCTGGAGAGGAGCCGCGGCCTGCGGCAGCGCTCGCCCTTCGCCGCGGGAACCCTCACGGGAGACCTCACCGGCCGCCGGCGCGAGCGAACACACAGCGCCGAGGATCACCCCCAGCGCACCGGATCGGAGCGATTGGTTCACGCGTCCTTGCCCGCGCCGTGTTTCTCGGCGCCGTGTTTCTCGGCGCCCTGCTTCTCGGCAGCTCCCTTCTCGGCTCCCTGGAGCTCGGCCAGCTTGCGCTTGGCTTGGCGCAGGGCTTCGGCGTGCTCGAGCTCTTCCATGCGCAGCTCCAAACGGCGTGCCTCCAAGGCGGCCTTGGCGCGCATCAGGGCGTGCTCCAGATCCGCCTGACGCTTGGGCATTTCCTCGTCCACCAGGAACTGGAAGTTGCGCTCCGCGAGCCCCGTGGCCTCCTCGGCGACCTGAAGGTTGCGGCGCCCGCGGGAAAGCACCAGTTCCTTCGTGGCTTCGGCGAAGTCGTGTTCGGCATACATGGCCTCGAGTTCTTCGAGCTCCAGGCGCGTGTCGGTCAGGCGGTTGCGCATGCGCTGCAGATCGAGCTCCGCCTCGCCGGCCTTGCTCGGGCCCTCGTGGCGTGTCCAGGCCTCCAGGGCCCGCTCCGCGTCCCGCACTTCCCGCTCGGCGGCCTCCAAGCTCCGTTGGGCCTGGTGCTTCGAGAGCTCGCCCTTCAGTTCGAGCAGGTGCAGCGCGTGTTTGGCTTGGTGCAGGGCTTCGGCCTTTTCCTCCGGCGCCCCCTCGCGACCGCCCGGAGCCGCGCCGGCCTTGCCGCCGGCCTTGGGACCGGCGCAACCCGCGGCAGCGAGGGCCAGTACGGCCAGGGCCACGGGGCCGATCCGGCGGCCGACTCGCCCTCGGACTCGGGGCTCCGCACGCAGGCCCGCACGGGGATCGCAATCGAAGGAAACGGACATGGGCTTGGAATCCATGGGATCTCTTTGGGTCTCTCGGCTCCGCGCGCGGCGACCGGCCGCGCACCGCTGGTCAGCCCGCCATCATGGGGAGCGAGCCCCCCTCGGAAAAGGCCCCCGTTGGACCTCGGGTCCGCGCCGGGGCTACCCTCTTCAGCCCGGGCGCCACGCGCCCGCCCCCCGAAATCCCCCGCCCTCGGGCGGCGCACTCCCCCCCGCCATGAGCCAAGGCACCTTCCAGCTCCCCGTCCCCAGCAACGAACCGGTCAAGTCCTACGCCCCGGGCAGCCCCGAACGGGCGTCCCTGATGGCCGAACTCGACCGCCAGGCGGGCCAGGAGATCGAGATCCCGATCCTGATCGGCGGCGAGGAGCGGCGGGGCGGCAAAACCACCCCGGTGGTCATGCCCCACGACCACGGCCATCGCTTGGCCCTGGGCCACCTGGCGGAAGCGGCCGACGTGCGCGCCGCGATCGACTCGGCCGAAGCAGCCCGGGCCGACTGGGCCGCCCTGCCCTTCGCCGAACGGGCCGCGGTGTTCCTGCGCGCCGCCGACCTCCTGGCCGGACCGTGGCGCGACCGGATCAACGCCGCCACCATGCTCGGCCAGTCCAAAACCTGCCACCAAGCGGAGATCGACGCGGCCTGCGAACTGATCGACTTTTGGCGCTTCAACGTGCACTTCGCCGAGCGCATGCTCGCCGAACAGCCGATTTCCTCACCCGGCTGCTGGAACCGCCTGGAGCAGCGGCCCCTGGACGGCTTCGTGCTGGCGATCACGCCCTTCAACTTCACCTCGATCGCCGGCAACCTGCCGACCGCGCCGGCGCTCTTCGGCAACACCTGCGTCTGGAAACCCTCGACCACTTCGCTGCTGTCGAACTGGCTGGTGATGCAGCTCCTCCGCGAAGCGGGCCTGCCCGACGGGGTGATCGAGTTCGTGCCCGGGGAGGGCGCCACCACCGGCGCGGTGGCCTTCTCCGATGCGCGCCTGGGCGGCATCCACTTCACCGGCTCGACCGGCACCTTCCGCACCATCTGGCGCGCCCTGGGGGAACACGTGGGTTCTTACCGCCAGTACCCGCGGGTGGTCGGCGAAACCGGCGGCAAGGACTTCGTCTTCGCGCACCCCTCGGCCGACGTGGACTCCCTGGTCTGCGGCCTGGTGCGCGGCGCCTTCGAATACCAGGGGCAAAAGTGCTCGGCGGCCAGCCGGGCCTACCTGCCCAAGAGCCTGTGGGGTCAGGTTTTCGAGCGCCTGCGGGCCGAGATCGAACACCTGCGCATGGGCGACGTGCGCGACTTCGGCAACTTCGTCGGGGCGGTGATCGACGAACGGGCCTTCCAAAAGCACGAAGAAGCGATCCGCTCCGCCCAGGACTCCAAGGACGCGGACGTGCTCGTCGGCGGGCGCTGCGACGGGTCGAAGGGCTGGTTCGTCGAGCCGACCCTGATCCTGGCGCGCGATCCGAACTACGACACCATGAAACGCGAGCTCTTCGGCCCGATCCTGACGGTGTTCGTCTACGACGACGCGCGTCTGGACGAAGCCGTGGAGCTGTGCGCCAACGGGTCCGAATACGCCCTGACCGGCGCGGTCTTCGCCACGGATCGGGCCGCCGTGGCCGACCTGACCGAGCGCTTCCGCTTCGCGGCGGGCAACTTCTACATCAACGACAAGCCCACCGGGGCGGTGGTCGGCCAACAGCCCTTCGGCGGCAGCCGCGCTTCGGGCACCAACGACAAGGCCGGCTCGATCCTCAACCTGTGGCGCTGGACCAGCGCGCGCACGATCAAAGAAACCTTCGTGCCCCCGACCGACTGGCGCTACCCGTTCCTCGGCTGACCTGCGAACCGCGGCGGGGAGCCTCCCTCGAGGGGCTCCCCGTCCCACGGCTCGCCGGCACACGGCTGCCCGCCACTCAGGCGATCGCGGCGCGCACTTTGGAGCTGAGCCAGTCCATGGCCCAGACCACGGCGGTGATCACCACCACGATCATGCCGACCTCGCTGTAGCGCGCGAGGCCCAGGTACTGCATCAGGAGCTCCCCGACGCCGCCGCCGCCCACCAGGCCGATGATGGTGGCCATGCGCACGTTGATGTCCCAGCGGTAGATCGTGTACGAGAGGTAGGGCAACACAACCTGGGGCACGACCGCGTACCAGACCACCTGCACGCGGTTGGCGCCGGTGGCTTCGATGGCCTCGATGGGTCCGCTGGAAATCGACTCGATCTGCTCGGAGTAGAGC
>JBJHAV010000284.1:0-4864 GCA_050480685.1 Planctomycetaceae bacterium
GGGAGGAAGTTGGAGCCTGGCACCGGCTTCCCCTCCGAGCACGGGGGTCAGGAGCGGCGCACGACGTAGTAGTCGTTCATGGGGTCGTGCTCGAGTTCGTGGCGCACAAAGTTGCCCAGGCCCGCTTCGCGCAGCATCTCGGCGCACAGCTCTCGCCCCCAAGCCGCACCCAAGCCGGCGCCTCCCTGGGAGAGCGACACGCTCATGCAGTGCATGCACGAAATCGTGTACACGAATGCCGCCAAGGGCGCTCCCACGTTGTGTTCGTGGGCGCTGTGGGCCCGGATCTCCTGCATCAGGAAAACTCCGTCGTCCGCCAAGGCGGCTTCGATGCGAGCAAGCACCAGGGCCGGTTGCGCCTGATCGTGGATCGCGTCGAAGGCCGTGATCAGACCGAAGCGCCGCTCCTCCGCCAACTCGCTGACGTCTTGCTGCTCGAACCGCGTGTTGTCGATGCCGGCGCGCCGCGCTTCGCCGCGGGCGGCGGCGACGGTCTCGGCGCAAAGGTCCAGACCCAGAAAGCGGCTGCGCGGAAAACGTTTGGCCAGGTGCAGCAGGGCGCGGCCTTCACCGCAGCCTACGTCAAGGACGTCGATGCCGCGCTCCAAACGGGGCACGAGCACCGGATCCAAGGGCAACAGGTGGCTGTCGAGGGCGGCCACAACGGTCTGCGCGCTCTCTTCCGCCATCACCTCGTGGAAGCGCCGGTAGGCGCCGTAAGGCAAGCCGCCGCCGCGTGCAAAGCAGTCGACGATGCCGTCCTCGATCGCCCCGAGGACAGCGACCCACTGTGCCGTGGCGGCCAGATTGCCGTTCGCACCCGCGCGTGTCAGCCACGCCGCATGCTCAGCGGGCAAGTGGTACTTTGCGGAAGGCCCGTCGAGCTCCACGATCCGCGCGGCGACCATGGCGCCGAGCCATTCGCGCACGTAGCGTTCGTGGGTGCCCGACCGCTGGGCAAGTTCGGCGGCGGTCATCGGCCGAGCACCTGACAAGGCATCGAAGAGGCCCGTGCGGTGCCCCACCGATGCCATCAGCAGCATGCCGGCTCCGTCGAGGGCGGCCAGAAAACGGTCGGGCAGATCGGAGTCGGTATCGACGGGGGCAGCGGCGGGGGTGGGATGCATGGGGCTACTCGGTGGCTTGGGTGGGTGGACGATCTCGGGCGACGGCCCGCGCTCCACTTGCCCATGGCGTCAATGCCGCCTCTCGGCTGCCACTCACCCGCGAAATCAGTCTTGGCCGCCGTTCGGCCGGTTGAGGCGCTCCACCTCCGCCAGCCAGGCTTCCAGTTCGGCGAGCAGTTCCCGATCCGGCTCCGGGGCCTGGACCACTTCCTCACGCCACGCGCGGGCGGCGGCCACCAGGGGACCGGCTTCGCCGATCGCTTGGCGCAGCGCGAAGTTGTCCTTGGCGATTTCCGCGCGCATGGGATGGCCGGAGGGCAGCGCGAGCCGGACGACTTCGAGCTCCGCCTGGATGCTCGCTGCTCGTTCCAGGTCCCCCTCGACGCGGGCCAAAAGCCCCAGATTGAGCCGCGTCGTTAGGGGAATTGGATGGTGGGGGCCATGAAGCGCCCGTTCGTGCTCAAAGAGTCGTTCGAAAAGATCCCTCGCTTGCGCAAGGCGCCCTGCCCCGTAGTGCCAACCGGCCAAGTCCTTGAGGCGCGCCAAGGTGTCCGCATCGTGCTCGCCGCGCACGCGGCGGGTCCGTTCGTAGGCCTGGCCCAAGACTTCGCCGGCGCGCTCGATCTCGCCCAATCGCTCCAAACAAAGGCCGAGTAGGCCGCGGGAGCGCAGCACATCCGCCTGATCCTCACCCCACAGGCCAGCGGCCGTCTCCAGCGCCGGTTCGAGCAGGGAGTGGGCCAGGTCCGCGCGGCCCAGCTCCAAGAGCAGACCGGCCAGGTTGTGGGCCGCCAGGAACGTGTTCGGGTGGTCGGGGCCGGAAACCCGCGCAAACCCCGCGTGGGCGGATTCGAGCAGACTGCGCGCTTCCGAACGCCTCCCCGTGGCGCGCAGGAAGGCTCCCAGGTTGCCGCTTGCCGAGTGCGTCGCCGGATGCTCGTCACCAAAGCGGCTCCGTCTGGCTTCGAGTACGCGCCGGAACAGCGTTTCGGCCTCGTCGAGCCGATCCAAGCGATGCGCAGTTACCGCCGCAGACATTTCGAGCGCCAAGACGTGTTCGTCGTATCCGCTTCGACCGGCCGCTGCCGCGTCGGCACGTGCGGCTGCAAGCTCGATCCGGCTGGCTTCGAGCTCCCCCAGATGGCGGAGGGCACGGGCCCGGGATTGCCGCAACGTCAGCGTCAGGTCCCCGGCCGGCCCTTGTTGGGCGAGCACGATCGGCAGCAACTCCCCGTGGGCCGCGAGGGCTTCGTGCGCGCGGCCGAGGTCCACCAACACGCCGGCGTGTTCGACACGCGCTTCGAGCACCTCCGGCGCGACCGCGCCGAGCAGCGGTTCAAGCACCGCGCGCGCTTGCTCCAGCTCCGCGAGGGCCAGGGGATGTTCACCCAACGCGCCGAAGGCTTCTCCCAGCGCCAAGTGAGCCCGACCGACGACCTCGCGGGCGGTCGCGAGGCGCCCACCGGGCGCGGCGGCGACCGCCAATCGGCCCGAGGCGGCCATCACCGCTCCGCGCAGGCTTACATCGTGGGCCGCCCCTTCCAGCGCACCCGGCGCTGCGGCGCGGATCAGGTCTTCGACCAGAAAACGCGCCAGGGCGCGGGCCACTTCCACCTGTTGCTCCGCTTGCTCGGCGCGCTCCCGGGCGCGCAAAAGTCCCCAACCGGTGCCGAAACTTCCCGCCAGCAGGGCCAAGAACGCCGCCGCTGCCCCGGCGAATGCCAGTCGATGCCGACCGATCGCCTTGCGCATCCGGTAGGTACGGCTCGGCGGCGCGGCTTCCACCGGCTCACCGGCTTGCAGGCGCTCGATGTCGCGCTCCAGGGCGAACGCCGTCGGATAACGGCGCTCACGCTCCTTGTCGAGGGCGCGCAGCAAGATCCAATCGAGCTCGCGCGGCAAACGCTCCGCCAGTCCGGCATCCGCACCACCCAGGCGCGAAGGCGGCTGCGGTTCGGCCTCCAGCACCCGTTCGAGCAACTGATCGAGCGGCAAGGATGCGAGCTCCGCCGAAGGACCAAGCGGTGGCCGGCCCGTCACCAATTCGTAGAGCAACGCGCCGAGCCCGTACACATCCGCGCGTGTGTCCACATCGCGCAGTGCGCGCACCTGCTCGGGCGCGGCGTAAGCCGGCGTTCCCAGGGCCGCGCCCGGATGGGTGGCGCCATCGGCCCCATCCTCCGGCACGAGCACCTTGGCCAGTCCGAAATCGATCACCTTCGCCCGCGCTCGCCCGTCGATCTCCTGGACGAGGACGTTCGACGGCTTGATGTCCCGATGCAGCACACCCTTGGCGTGTGCGTGTTGAATGGCGGAGCACACCTCTCGCACCAGCTCCAACCTGGCCGCCAGCGGCAAAGCGCGGGCGCGCGCGTAGTGGGTGATCGGCTCGCCCCGCACCAGTTCCATCGCGAAGAACGGCCGGCCGTCCGGGGTTTCGCCCGCGTCGATCACCCGTGCGATGGCCGGGTGATCCATGCGCGCCAAAAGCCTGCGTTCGGCGGCGAAACGCGCCAAAACCTCCGCGCTCGAACGACCCGCACGGATCAGCTTGAGGGCCACGGAGCGGCGCAAGGGCCGCAACTGCTCCGCGCGAAAGACACTGCCGAATCCACCCTCGCCGAGTTTTTCGATCACGCGGTAGTCGCCGATTTCCTCGCCCGGTTCGGGATCGACCGCCGCACCTGTCAGCGCGAGGGGTGTGCTCGCGAGTTCCGAGAGCAAACCCGCCCGGCGGTGCCCTTCGAGCAAACGCCGCACACGATCCGCGAGTCCGGGGTCGCGGGCGCGCCATTCGGCGAGGGCGCGCAGTCGGCCTTCCTCGGGCAGTTCGAGCAGTTCGAGGAACAGGGCCTTGGCCCGCTTTGCGGCGTCCGCCATGGGGCTCAGCCCCGATCCCCGGGATCCAAACAGGCGCCCAAATGGGCCCGTGCGAAGGCCCACTCCCGTGCGGCGGTGCGCTCGGAGACACCGAGCTGCGCGGCCACTTCCGCCAGCTCCAAACCCGCGAACAGACGCAGGCGCGCCACCTCGGCGGCGCGCGGATCTTCGACCTCCAGCCCGTCGAGGGCCGCTTCCACGTCGAGCAGCGCATCGGGGTCGAACTCCAAACCCGCCGCCTCGGCGCCCAGGGTCACACGCAAGCGGTCGCCGCCGCGCTTTTGGCGACCGACACGCCGGGCGCGGTCGATCAAGACGCGCTGCATTGCGCGCGCGGCGGCGCCGAAAAAGTGCCGCCGACCCTGGAAGTCCATGGCCCGGTCGCCGACCAGCCGCAGGTACGCCTCGTGCACCAGAGCGGTCGCGTCGAGGCTGTTTCCGGCCCGCTCCGAACGCAGGCGACCCTTGGCGAGCAGCTTGAGCTCGCCGTACACCCGCTCCAAGAGCAGTGACCAGTCCCGCGCCCCGTCCGGGCCGCGCGCCAGGAGCGCTGTCAGTTCGGGGTCCCCGTCGGATCGGGGGCGCGGCTCGTACTCGGGGGCGTCAGCGCCTGGGGGAGCGGGTTCCACGGGGGGTCTCTCCTCGGTTTGGACCGGAGGGCTCGGACGCCGGTCCCGGGGAACGGCGCCGGCGGCAGCGCTCCGAACAATAGCGCACCTGGTCCCAAACGCGCTGCCAGCGGCGGCGCCATTGGAAGGGACGCCGGCAAACCGGACAGACCTTATGGGGTCGCTCCACCCCGCTCTTTAGGTCACAAAGTCGGTGGGTGGGGACGGTGCCAGGCTCCCACTCCACCC
>JBJHAV010000285.1:0-1814 GCA_050480685.1 Planctomycetaceae bacterium
GATCGAATCAGCGCTTCTTCTTGGCGGCGATGATGGCCTTGCCGGAGCCCATTCCGATCTTGCGGACGCGCTTCTTGCCGCGCAGGGGGCCACCGGACTTGATTTGGGCGTGGGC
This sequence comes from Planctomycetaceae bacterium, assembly GCA_050480685.1. GTDB lineage: Bacteria > Planctomycetota > UBA1135 > UBA1135 > JBJHAV01. The sequence continues at coordinate 116 of JBJHAV010000285.1, forward strand.
CATGGGAGGAGCTCCTTGGGGTCGCGCGGCCGAAGGGGCCGCTCGGGGTGTTCGGATCGGGGCCCGGGGCCCCTGAGGGGGAGAGAGAATAGCCCCGGCCGGGTCGCCCCACAAGGTGCGCGGGCCTGGGCGACTATCCTTTGGGGCCGTGACGAGCGCGCCCGAGATCCCGCCCGAGATCCCACCCGAACAGGGCGCCGTCGAACGACGCCCCGCCGACGGTGGCCGGCGCCTTCTGGTGGGCGACATCCAGGGTTGCCGCGGGGAGTTGGAGGCGCTGCTCGAAGCCGCGCGTTTCGACCCGGCCCGGGACCGGTTGCTGCCGGTCGGCGATCTGGTCGGACGGGGGCCGGAGCCCCTCGCCACCCTGAAGCTGCTGGTGGCCCTGGGCGCCGAACCGGTGCTCGGCAACCACGACCTGCACCTCCTGGCGGCGGCGGCCGGCCGGCGCCGACCGAAGCCGGCCGATCGCCTGGACGAGGTGCTCGAGAGCCCGGAGCGCGAACCGCTGCTCGCTTGGCTGCGCCGCCAACCCTTCTGCCGGGCCGAGCCGGACCTCTTGATTGTGCACGCCGCGCTGCATCCCGGGTGGGCCGATCCCGCGCGGGAACTCGCCGGCCTCGACCCGCTTGGGGGCGACGGGCGCATCGCCTTCGCCACGCGCGTGCGCTGGTGCGACCCCCAGGGCAACCCGCCGCCGCCCGAACTTTTGACCGATCCCGCGGCCGACCCGGGACCGCCCTACGCGCCCTGGTATCGCTTCTTCGACCCCGCCCGCCACGGGGGGCGCCGGGCGGTGTTCGGGCACTGGTCCGTGCGCGGGTTGGTGGATGAGCCCCAGGCCCTGGGGCTGGACACGGGCTGTGTCTGGGGCCGGACCCTGACCGGCTGGTTGCCCGAAGAAGGCCGTTTTGTGCAGGTGCCGGCCCGTGCCGCCCACGCCCGGCCGGGGTCCGGCGGCTGACCGGCCGCCCCGGACGGGGCCGCCGGCGGGCCGGTTCGGGTTGTGCCCCTGAAGGAGCGCACTAGAGTGGACTTGGTGCCCTCCCCCCCGGGCGCCGGGGAGCCCCCGCTCCCGTTCCCCTTCACGGCCCCTTCACGGCCCCCTCACCGCCCAGCCGAGCGAAGCCCCATGTCCACATCCCCCTCGACCCGTCCCCCCGTACACAGCGCACTCCCCGGCGCCCTGGTGGTCGGCGCCCTGCTCGCGGCCCTCTCGATCCCCCTCCTGCTGGCGCCCTTTGGCGACGCCCGCTCCCAAGAAAACCCGGCCGAGCCTGCGCCCGCGCGAATCCAAGGGGCGCCCGCCGACCTCCCGGCGGCCTTGACCCTGGCCGCCGCCCAGTGGACCGAGGGCCTGGGCGCCGAAGCCGAGCCCCAATGGTGGGCCTTCCCCGAAACCCGCGAGTACGTGGCGCGGGTCGATCTCCCGGGCGGCGAGACCCGGGCGGCGATCAGCATCGACGGGACGAGTTTTGCCTGGGAGGGCCCGGTCGGACGCGAAATCCACCTGCGCTACCGCCGGTTCGACCCGCTGGCAGGCGAGCCGGCTGTGCCCCAGACCTTGGCCGCGGGCGAAGGCGGCGGTCCCGAGCCGCCGGTGTTCCTGGTGCAGATGATCACCCAGCCCCTGGAGGCCTACCGGCGGGAGCTGGCCGCCGCCGGCGCGCGGATCCACAAGTTCGTGGCCGACCAGAGT
>JBJHAV010000285.1:1824-4830 GCA_050480685.1 Planctomycetaceae bacterium
GAGTTATCTGGCGGCCATCGACCCGGCCGACCTGGAGGCCGTGCGCGCCCTGTCCTTCGTGCGCTGGGTCGGGCCCTACCACCCGGCCTACCGGCTCGAAGAAGCGCTGCTCGCGCCGGCCCTCGATCCCGCTTCGGCCGGGGACGAAGCCGCGCGCTACCACCTGATGGTGTTCGAGCGCGGCCCGCGCCAAAAGGAATCCCTGGCGGCTTTCGTGCTCTCCCTCGGCGGCCGCATCGAAGCCGCGATCCCCGACGGGTTTTTGCTCGAAGCGAGCCTGACGCCCGCGCAGCTCGCCCAGGTGGCGCGGCGCAACGAAGTGCAGTTCATCGACCGCTGGTTCGCGCCCGACACCGACATGGACATCGCGCGCGAAATCGGCGGCGCGAACTACGTCGAAGCCATGGGCGGCTTCACCGGCCGCGGCGTGGTGGCCGAGGTGATGGACGGCAATTTGAACTTCGGGCACCTCGAGTTCGCCCACCTGCCGCCGCTGCAACACGGCCCCGTCAGCGGCAGCCAGTCCCACGGCACGAACACCTTCGGGGTCGTGTTTGCCCGCGGGGTGAACGCCCAAGCGCGCGGCATGGTGCCCGACGCCCAGGGCATCTTCGCCTCCTACAGTCACCTGCAAAACCGCTACCAACACACGGCGGCGCTGCTGCATCCGCCCTTTGAAGCGGTGCTGCAATCCAACAGTTGGGGCGGCGGCCTGACGACCCAGTACACGACCGTCAGCGCCGAGATGGACGACATCCTCCTGCTGCACGACATCACCGTGCTGCAGTCCCAGAGCAACACCGGCAACACCTTTTCGCGGCCCCAGGCCTGGTCCAAGAACATCGTCTCCCTGGGCGGCGTCGCGCACTTGGATACCCTCACCAAGGCCGACGACTTTTGGGGCAACTGGGCCAGCATCGGCCCGGCCTCGGACGGGCGCATCAAACCCGACCTGACGCACTTTCGCGACAACGTCTACACCACCAACAGCAACGGCGGCTACAGCTCGAACTTCGGCGGAACCAGCGCCGCCACGCCGATCACCGCCGGCTACTTCGCGCTGTTTTTCGAAATGTGGGCGCAAGGTGTCTTCGGCAACGCCCACGATCCGGCGCGCACGGTCTTCGAGAATCGTCCGCGGCGCGCCACAGCCAAAGCCGTGATGATCCACACGGCCGAGGCCTATCCGTTCGCCGGGCCCGGCTCCGACCTGGCGCGCCCGCACCAGGGCTGGGGCATGGTCGACCTGAAGTCGCTCTACGACCAACGCCAAGAGATCCTGGTGGTCGACGAGTTGTTCGCGCTGTCACCGCTCGAAACCCACACCTTCCAGCTCCAGGTGGAGCCGGGCAGCGAGGCCCTGCGGCTCACCCTGAGCTACACGGATCCGGCCGGCGTGCCGAGCTCCAGCGTGCACCGCATCAACCACCTGCGGCTCTCCGCCCAAGCGCCGAACGAAGTGCGCTACTTCGGCAACTTTGGCCTGCTCGACGGCAATTGGTCGCAGCCCTTCGGGTTGCCCGCGGCCGTCGACACGGTGCAAAACATCTTCGTGCAAAACCCGGTGCCGGGGCTTTGGACCGTGCGTGTGCAGGCGGTCGAGATCAATGAAGACGCGCACTTGGCCACGCCGGAGCTGGACGCCGTGTACGCCTTGGTGGCGAGCGGCATCGTGCGCCCCGCCCCGGGCGCCGTGGTGGTGCCGGGTTGTTCCCAAGCCGGCGGCGAGCTCGCGGTTGCCGCGGGCGAACCCCGCCTGGGTGCGACGTTGACCCTCTCCGCCGGAGCCCCGTCCCTGGGCACGGCGGTTGTCCAGTTCGCCCTCGGCACCACCTCCCTGGACCTGGGAGCGGGCTGCGGGCTCGCCCTGGACGGCTGGCTCGGCGAACTGCTCATCGATCCGAGCTCCCCCTACCTGCTCTTCAGCGGCATGCAGCAAAGCGGCGCTCCGGCGCTCTTGCCGCTGGAGATCCCGGCGACACCGGGTCTCTTGGGTGTGGTGCTCTACAGCCAGGCGCTCTTCGCCGGCCAAGGCGGTGAGTTGGCCTGGAGCAGCGGCCTGCGCCTCGAACTGGGCCTGTAACCTTCCGGTGGCGCGCGCGGGCCTTGCCGCCCGCCGCGCGGCGCCGCTAACGTCCGGGCATGGAGCTTTGGCAAGCGCTCGTGCTCGGGCTCGTGGAAGGTGTGACCGAGTTTCTGCCGGTCAGTTCCACTGGGCACCTGATCCTGGCTTCGACGCTGATGGGCCTGGACGATCCGGAGTCCAAGGACGCGGTCGACGCCTTCAACATCGTCGTGCAGGGCGCTGCGATCCTGGCCATCGTCGGGCTCTATTGGCCGCGGTTGGTGCAGATGCTGCGCGGCCTCGCGGGCAGGGACCCGGCCGGGCGGCGCCTGGTGGTGAACCTGGCCCTGGGCTGCGCGCCGGCTTTCCTGCTGTGGCCCTTCCTGGTGAGCACCGCCAAGGAGCACCTCTTCGCCCCCGCGCCGGTGCTCTTGGCCCTGGTGCTCGGCGGCGTGTGGATGATCGCCCTCGACCGGCGCCGGCGCGCGCGCGGGATCGCGGCGGACGAAGGCGGTGACATCGACAGCCTGACCTGGAAGCAGGCCCTGGGCATCGGCCTGTTCCAGTTCGGCGCGATCTGGCCGGGCACCTCGCGCGCCCTGATGACCATCGCGGGCGGCACCGTGCTCGGCCTGCGCCCGGCCCAGGCGGCGCAGTTCTCGTTCTTGCTCGGCCTGCCGACCATCGCCGCCGCGACGGCCTACGAACTGCGCAAGGAACTCTCCGGCGACGGCCCCGGAATGGTCGAGGTGCTCGGCGCCCTGCCGATCGCCCTGGGCTCCCTGGTGGCGCTGGTGAGCGCCGCGCTGACCGTGCGCTGGATGGTCGGTTTCCTCGACCGCCGCGGCCTGGCCCCGTTCGGGTGGTATCGCATCGCCCTAGCCGCCCTGCTCTTGGCCCTAGCCACCGCCGGCCTGCCCGTACTCGGCGCCGAGTAGAAC
>JBJHAV010000286.1:0-4784 GCA_050480685.1 Planctomycetaceae bacterium
TCCCCGCGGCAACTTTCCGGCCGGCGCCAGCCGAAAGCGATCGGCGCGGCCAGGTCGGGCGACAGGGAGAGCCGCGGCGTGCGCGTTGGGGCCAGGCGCGCGAGGGTGCGGGCCGCCGGCCCCAGGCAAAGGGGCCGCCTCGGGGCGAGCGCCCGCCGAAGGGCGCGGCGCGCGCGCACCAGGCGCACGAGCGCTACGCCCGCGCCCAGGGCCCACAGCGCGAAAAACAGGCCGGCGACCAGAAGCGGCGTCGGAGCGGCGTCCGCGGGCACTTCGACCGCGGCTGAGACAACGGGAGCGGCTTCGGGCGGGGCCTGGGTCGAGCGCAGCGCCAATGCCGGCGCGTACCCAAGCGCGGGCGAAGGGACCGCCGCGGGCGAGTGTGTGTTGAAAGGTGTGTTTTGCGCCGCGAGTCCGTGTTCGCTGGCGACCCAATCGAAGCGCCCGGCGAAGGGCACGACTCCGGCAGCCAGCACGAGCGCGGCTCCGATCGGGCCAGCGAGCAGCGCCGTGCGCCACAGGCGTTCGAGCCGCGCCGCCGGCCAGGCGCGATAGAAGCCGGCGAGCAGCCGCGCAGCGCAAAGGGCCAGGGTCGCCTGGATCGCGGCCGTGGCCAGGAAGGCTGCCGCCAAGAGCATCGCCCAGGAGGCGAGACCGAAGGCACCGGCCGCGGAATCAGCGACCATCGTTCGCCCCCTGGTCCCCGGGTGGAGGGCCGCCGTTGGAGAGAGCTCCGTCCCCGGCCGCCCGCGCCTCCGCCTGCTCCCGCGCGCGGATGCGTTCGGTCAACTGGTCGAGCTCGGCGCCGTCCAAGGCGCGCTCGTCGATCAGGTGGTGCACGAGCTCGCTGGCGTCGCCCGCGAAGAGCCTTTCGGTCAACTCGGCCACCATGCTGCGGCGCACTTCGAGTTCGCTGACCAGGGGCCGGTAGACGAACTGGCGCCCTTCGCTGCGGTGGTCGACGACCCCCTTCTTTTCCAGCTTTTGCAGCATCGTCGCCACCGTGGTCAGGGCCCGGGCCCCCTCCAGGGCCTGGTGCACCTCGGCCACGGTGGCCTCGCCGCGCTCCCACAACACCCGCATGATCGCGTGCTGCAAAGCGCCCAAGTGATGGGTTCGGTCCATGGAAGGTCGAGCGGGTGGGGAAAAACGACCTGGGTAGTACGACAGGGGTAGTTGAATGTTGCCAAAAACTTGGGATTTACGAAAGGGCCCGCCGGACGCTGGAACATCGCCCCGGGAGCGGGCACTGGCGGGGCTCGGGTTCGGGTAGCTTGCTGCGCCCTCGGGCGCCGGGCGCCCGGATTGGAGCCAGCCATGAGCCAAACGATTTCCCCCCGCTTCCCCTCCCGCATCCACCCCGGCCTGGGTCGAGTCCGCCTGCTGGCGGGGCTCGTGGCCTTGGCCCTGGGACTGCTGGCCGTGGATGCCCGGGCGGAGGTGGAGCCGAGCGCGGTGCTGCTGCGCTACCCGGACATCAGCGACAGCCAGGTGGTCTTCCGCTACGCGGGGGATCTTTGGCTCGTGCCCAAGGAAGGCGGCACGGCGCTGCGCATCACCTCGGCGGAGGGGCCGGAGAGTTTTCCCAAGTTTTCGCCCGACGGCAGCCAGATCGCCTTCATGGCCGGCTACCAGGGCGGCACGGACCTCTACGTGATGCCGACGGCGGGCGGTGTACCGCGCCGGCTGACCTGGCACCCGAGTCAACCCATGCTCTGCGGCTGGACGCCGGACGGCGAGCGTTTGCTCTTTTGGTCCAGCGAAGCGTCGGGCATCCAGCGCGCGCCGCGCCTGTTCAGCGTGCCCGTGGTGGGTGGGCCGCCCGAGCCGTTGCCCTTGGCCTACGGCACCTTCGGCAGCATCGACGCCAGCGGCGAATGGCTGGCCTTCACGCCGATCACGCGCGAGTTCCGCACCTGGAAGCGCTACCAGGGCGGCATGGCCCAGGACATTTGGCTCTTCCACCTGGGAACCTACGAATCCCGTCGCCTGACCGATTGGAGCGGCACCGACGCGCAGCCCATGTGGTGGGGGCGCAAGGTCGTCTTCGTTTCCGACCGCGGCGACGAGCACGTCCTCAACCTGTGGTCGATCGACATCGACACGAACGAGACCGAGCAGCTCACCTTCTTCGAGGATTTTGGCGTGCGTTTCGCCTCGATGGGGCCGGCGGACGTGGTGTTTGAAAACGGCGGCAAGCTCTATCGCTTCGAGCTGGCCACCAAGCGCCTGATCCCGATCGAGGTTTCGATCCCCGGGGATCGGCCGCGGCTCTTGCCCGAGCGCCACGACGTGTCGGACCTGGTCCAGAGTGTGGTGCCCGGGCCGACCGGCAAACGCGTGCTGGTGGAGGCCCGCGGTGAACTCTTCGACCTGGCGGCGGAAGAGGGTTCGCGGCGGCTCTTGACGGGCACCTCCGGCGTCGCCGAGCGCGATCCGGCCTGGAGCCCCGATGGGCGTTTTGCGGCCTACTTCTCGGATCGCAGCGGCGAGTACGAGCTGACCCTGCGGCGCATCGACGGCCGACCCTTCCCGGGCAGCGACGAACACGGTGAGCGGCGGCTGACGGACCTGGGACCCGGGTATCGCTACATGATTCGCTGGTCGCCGGATTCGTCGAAGCTGGCCTTCAGCGGCCACGAAGGGGCCCTTTGGATCTGGCATTTGGACCTGGAGGCCCCCGGCGGCGGGCGGCTCGAAGAGGTCGGACGCAGTCCCGACGGACGCCCGATCGACGCCCGTTGGTCGGCCACCTCGGACTGGCTCGCCTGGGGCCACCGGCACTCGGCTTCGCGCCTGTGGGCCGTGTACCTGCGCGACGTGCCGGCGGCCGAGACCCACGAGGTCACCTCGGGCACCTTCAACGACTGGGAGCCGACCTTCGATCCGGAGGGCAAGTACCTCTACTACCTGTCGGTGCGCCACTTCGCGCCGATCTACGCGGATTTGGATCGCTCGTGGATCTACACCAACTCGGTGGTGCCGATGGCTGTGCCCCTGCGGGGGGATGTGGCCCATCCCCTGGCGCCCAAGGACGCCGAGGAGAAGAGCGAAGAGTCTTCCGATGCGGAGCCGGAGAACGGCGACGGGAAAGCCGAAGAGGGCGGCGACGAGGCGCAGGGTGAAGAGGAGTCCGAAAGTGAGGAGTCCGAGGCGAAGCGCCTGGTCATCGAACTGGACGGCTTCGAGGCCCGCGCAGTGCGTTTGCCGGCGACCCCCGGCAACCTGCGCGCCACGGCCGCGGTGAAGGGCGGCCTGCTTTACCTGCGCGAGCCGAACACCGGCGCCGACGGGGGCGAGCAAGTGCTGGAGCGCTACGACCTGGAGAAGCGCGAAACCCAGACGGTTCTTTCGGGGGTGAACTCCTACGCACTTGCCGCTTCGGGCGACCGGGCGCTGGTGCGCGCCGGGCGTCGCTGGGGCATGATCGGCACGGGCGCGGGGCAAAAGCTCGAGAAAACCGTCGATCTGGCGCGTTTGACCGTGGAGATCGAACCGCGCGCCGAGTGGGCCCAGATGCTGCGGGACACCTGGCGCATCTTCCGCGACTTCTTCTACGACGAAGGCCTGCACGGGCTCGATTGGCCGGCGGTCTACGAGCGCTACGCGGCGGCCTTGGCCGATGCGACCTCGCGCGAGGACCTGCACTTTTTGACCGGCGAAATGATGGCCGAGTTGAACGTCGGCCACGCCTACAACCGCACGCCCCCGGGCGGCCTGATGCCGACCCGCGAGGCCGAGGCCGTGGGACTTTTGGGCGCGGACCTGGTGCTGGAAAACGGCGCTTACCGCATCGACCGCATCCTGGCCGGCGAGCCGGCGGAAACCGACGGGCGCTCGCCCCTGGGCGAGCCCGGGACCGACGTGCGCACCGGCGACTACGTGCTGGCCGTCAACGGCCGGTCCGTGGATGTGTCGCGGCCCTTCGAGGCGGCCATGGTCGGCACCGCCGGGCGGCCCACCTGGTTGACCGTTTCGGACGACCCCAGCGGCAACGGCGAAGAGCGCCGGGTGCTGGTCACGCCGCTCTCCAGCGACGCCAGTCTGCGCTACCGCGACTGGGTCGCCGATCGGCGTCGCCGGGTGCACGAACTGTCCGGCGGCAAGGTGGGCTACCTGCACGTGCCCGACACCGGCGTCGGCGGTCAGAACGAACTGGTGCGCCAGTTCGTGGCCCAGCGCCACCTGCCGGCGCTTTTGATCGACGAACGCTGGAACGGCGGCGGGCAGATCCCCACCCGCTTTATCGAACTTCTGAACCGCCCGGTGACCAACTACTGGGGCGTGCGCCACGGGGAGGACTGGGAGTGGCCGGAGATGACGCACCAGGGTCCCAAGGCCATGCTGATGAACGGTTCCTCGGGTTCGGGCGGCGACGCCTTCCCCTACTACTTCCGCCAAGCGGGCCTGGGCAAATTGCTGGGCACGCGCACCTGGGGCGGTTTGGTGGGCATCAGCGGCAACCCGCGTTTGGTGGACGGCACGGCGCATGCGGTGCCGACCTTTGGGTTTTATTCCCGCGAGGGCCAGTGGGCGATCGAGGGCTGGGGTGTGGATCCGGACATCGAGGTGATCGACGATCCGACCGCCCTGGCGGGCGGCGGCGATCCGCAGCTCGAGGCCGGTGTGCGCCACCTCCTGGAGGAGCTGGAGCGCAACCCCTACCGCCGCCCCGCACGCCCCGCCAGCCCCGACCGCACCGGCTTCGGAATCGACCCCACCCACCGCTGATCCCGGGGGGGTGGAGACGGTGCCAGGCGCCAACTCCTCCCTCCTCCTCCGGC
>JBJHAV010000287.1:0-4723 GCA_050480685.1 Planctomycetaceae bacterium
CTACTTCCTGACGCGACATCCATCGGAGCCGCCGGCTTGGCCGACGTTTGCCGGCGAGCTGCGGCGCCACACGGACCCCGCCGAACACGGGCGGCGCATCGAGGCGCTGCGCGCGCGCATCCGCCGCGGGGAGGTTTACCAGGCCAACCTAGCCCATCGTTTCACGCGCCTGGCGGGGGGCGATCCGATCGCGCACTACCAGGCCCTCAGGGCGCGCCAACCGGTGCCCTACGCCGGATACGTGGAGTGGGGCGGCAGGCGGGTTTCGGAGGCGGGGCCGGGGCCGCCCGAGGGCGCGCTGCTGTCGCTCTCGCCGGAGTTGTTGCTCGACGTCAGCAGAGGCACCGCGCGCACGCGCCCGATCAAAGGCACCTCGCCCCGGGGCGGCGATCCGGCCGAGGACGAAGAGCTGCGCAAGGCCCTCGAGGCCAGCCCGAAGGATCGCGCGGAGTTGGCGATGATCGTGGATTTGGAGCGCAACGACCTCGGCCGCGTGGCGCGTCCCGGCGGCGTGCGCGTGCCGCGTTTCCCCGAGATCGAGAGTTACGCCAGCGTGCACCATCTGGCCGCTGACGTGATCGCCGAGCTCGATCCCGGTGCGGGTGCCTTCGATGTGTTGGCCGCGCTGTTTCCGGGCGGATCGATCACCGGCGCGCCCAAACTCGCCGCCATGGAGGCGATCGCGGAGCTGGAGGGCGAAGGTCGGGGCTTCTTCACGGGCTCACTGGGCGTGCTTTCGCGCTGCGGTCGAGCGCTCTTCAACATCGCGATCCGCAGTCCCGTTTGGTCGCCGCGGCCCGATCTGCGAAGCAGGCTCGGACCCTTCGCCGGCGAACTCTCCCTGCGCGTGGGCGGCGGCATCACCTGGGATTCGCGGGCCGATGCGGAAGACGCCGAAACCCTGCACAAGGCGGCCGCGCTTTTGGCTGCCTGGAAAACCCGCTGACCGGTTCGGAGAGGTCCGACCCGCTCCGGCGCCCCTCAGGCCGGCAACCAGCGCGAGAGGGTTTCGATCAGGCGCGCGCGATCGATGGGCTTCGTGGCGAAGTCGTCCATGCCGGCGGCCAGGGCGCGTTCGCGCTCGCCGGCCATGGCATGGGCCGTGAGCGCCACCACCGGCAGGCGATGGCCCGCGGCGCGCAGGGCCCGGGTCAGGTCCCATCCGTCGAGGCCCGGCATCTGGATGTCGGTCAGCAGCAGGTCGTACGCGCGGCCACCGAGGCGCGCGTTTTCGAGGGCGGCTAGGGCTTCGAGCCCGTCCCCGGCCACCTCCACCTCCAGGCCGGCCCGTTCCAGGTGGAAGCGGATCAAACGCTGGTTGTCGCGGCCGTCCTCGGCGAGCAGCACCCGCCCGCGCAGCTTCGCGGGGTTCGCGGGCAATGCCCCCTTGGGGGCCTGCGCTTGCGAGACACGGGGCGAGCGGATCGGCTGGCTCGGTTCCGTACCGAGCGTGGGGGAGGCATCCTCCATGGCAGGCAAGGGGGGCTCGAAGGGCAAACTCAAACGCATGTGGGTGCCCTGGCCCTCGGGTCTCGGCACGAGCACCACGTCGCCGCCGAAGGTGCGCGCCAGGCGGCGCGAAATCGTCAGGCCGAGGCCGCTGCCCCCGTACTTGCGATTCATGGCGCCATCGCCCTGTTCAAAGGCTTCGAATACGGACTCGGCCCGCTGCGGAGCGATGCCCGGGCCCGTGTCGACGACATCCACCTGGAGCCAGGGCGACTGCGGTTCGCCCATCCGGCGAGCGCTCACGCGCACTTCGCCTTGCGCCGTGAATTTGACCGCGTTGCCGACCAGGTTGAGCAGGATCTGGCGCATGCGCGTGGTGTCGCCGCAAACCCCCGCTCCGACGCCTCCCGCCAATTGCCCTTCGATCTCGGTGTGGTAAGCGACGCCCTTGGCGTCGGCCGAGGGCGCGAGAAAACGCTCGACCTCGCGCAGCAGCGCGCCCACGTCCAAGGGTTCGCACTGACCCTCGAACTTGCCGGCTTCGATGCGCGACAGATCGAGCACGTCGTTGATCAGGGTCAAAAGATGCCGGCCCGCGGAGTGGATCGCCTGCAGGGCCTCCGTGCGTTGGGTCGGGTCCTCGGAAAACTCCCGGTCGTCGAGCAGCAGCTCCGTGTAACCGAGCACGGCGGTCATCGGCGTGCGCAGCTCGTGGCTCATGTGCGCCAGGAAACGGCTCTTGGTCAAGGAGGCCTGTTCGGCGCGCTCGCGGGCCTGTACGAGCAAGTTGGCACTGCGCTCGCGCACGAGGGCGGCGGCCAACAGCTCGCCGATTTGCTCGAAGTGCTCCAGGTGGGCGGGGTCGAGCTGTTCGGGGGCTTCCACGCGCAAAAGGAGCAGGCCTTCGAGGGTATCCAGGTGCATCAGGGGCACACGCACCTGACCCGTGTCGGTTTCGGCGCCTTCGTCCGGTTCAAACCGGATCGGGCCGTCATCCACGCTGGGCGCGATCGCTTCCGTGGGCCACGGAGAGCGCAATTCCCCGCGTTCCACCAGCAGCGCCGCCGGCTCGGTTTTGCCCGCCTGCGTGAACAGGCGCGCGGCTCTCACGCCTTCCGCGTGACCTACGGCGCACAGCAGCTCCAGGGCTTCGCCCAGTCGTTCCTCGATGGGACGGTCGGAAGCCAAGAGGCTGGCCATGCGCGCGCGCGCCTCGGCCACGTCCTGTGCCCGGCGCCGGTCGGTTTCGTCGATGGCCGTGCCCGTGAAACCGTGGAAGTCGCCCCCGTTGTCCAGGATCGGCGCACCCCGTTCGAGCAGCCAGCGCCAGGCACCATCCGCCCGGCGCAGGCGGTATTCGAGGCTGTAGGGACGGCGCGAGCGGAAAGCGCCTTCGAGCACCGCCAAGGTGCGCTCCAGATCGTCCGGGTGGACCCAAGCGGTCCAGCCGTCGCCGTGCGCTGCTTCGGGCGCGAGACCCGTGAAGTCCAGCCAACTGAGGTTGAAGGTCTCGCGCAGGTGGGCGGCACTGCCGGTCCAAATCAGGGCCGGCGATGCGTCCGCGAGCGCGCGGAAACGCCGTTCGCTTTCTTCCAGGCGCGCTTCCGCCCGTTTGCGATCGGTGATGTCCCGGCGCAGGGCGAGATAACCGCGGCGCTCACCGCGTCCGCCCCGGAGCGGTGCGATGGTCGTGTCCACCCAGTAGAGCGTTCCATCCTTGGCGCGATTGCAAACCTCGGCGGACCAGGTTTGGCCGGCGGCCAAGGTGCGCCACATGGCGCGCCAAAACTCCGGCGCATGCCAGCCCGAGTTCAGCAGCCGGTGATCCTGCCCGAGCAATTCCTCGCGCCGGTAGCCGCTGATCGCGCAAAACAAATCGTTGGCGTAGGTGATGCGGCCGTGGCGATCCGTGATGGCGACGATCGCCTGCGCGTCGACTGCGGCCCGGTAGGCCTCCAACTCGGCCAGGTCCGAGGTGCAGGCGGACTCCGCTCGACCGGCGGGTTTGGGATCCGCTTCGGATTCGGACGGCCGGCCTGGGTGGGGACTGGAGGAGGTGCTCATGGGGAGCCGGGCGGGGACCCGGACCCCAGCGCCATCGGTAGGGGGAGAAGGCGCTCCACATGGGGGCTTTCCCGCACCCCCCGGCCCCGTGGCCGCCTACGATCGGCTCTGTGCACCACGCCGAACCCGTGCCGCCGGCCGATTGGCCCTGCTGGATCGAAGGGGAAGTTGAGCCCTTCGGCCGGGCGCGTGTGCCCCTGGCGGACAGCGGGACACTCTTTGGGCGGGCGGTGTTCACAACCCTGCCCCTGGCCCGGGGGCGGGTTCTGTTCGCGGCAGCGCACACGGCGCGCCTGGTCCGCGACGGGGCGGCCTTGGGGCTCGGACTGGCCCCCGAACGGCTGCTCGCCGCCCTGTCCGCTTTTTCGGCCCACCTGCCGGCCCGCGCACGCGCCCTGCGCGCGCACCTCTCGGGGGATGCCCTCGGTGGTGGGGCGCGGTTGGTTTTGATGCCGCGTCCGGGGCGGCCCCGGCGGTCCGTCACGGTCATGGAAAGCCCCTGGGAACGGCTGGTCGCGCCGCCGCTGCTCGGGCGCAAACTGGCCGCGCGGGCGGATTGGAGCCTGGCCCTAGAGGTCGTGCGCGCGGCCGGCGCCGACGAGGTACTCGCCTGCGACCCCCACGGGCGTTGGGTCAGCGCCGCTTCCGCCTGCCTGTTCGTGCGCGTCGGCGCGCGGGTCCACGCGCCGGGACCGGCCCACGGGGCCCTGGACGGGATCGCCCGGGCCCTTTTGCTCGATGCGTGGCCGCCGCCCGGATGCGAGGGGCTCGAACCGGTCGAGGAACCGCCGCCGAAGGGCGTCGAGCCCGCCGAGATCGTGCTGGTGGGCTCGGTGTCGGGGGTGCGCGCGGCGGGCTCCTTCCTGGGCAGCCCGTCGGCCGGGGTGGCGCTGCCGGGGGAGACCGGGGCGCTGTACCGGGGGCTGGCGGAGCTGTGGCGCCGGCTGCGCCGCCGGGAGCTGGCCCGGGTCCTGTCCTGATACCCAGGGGGCCCGGAGGTCTCCGGGGGCCGGGAAGAACCATGCGCGCCCCGCGTCGATAAGGTGAGATGCCGTGCGGCCGCTTGGCCGACCCAAGACGTATGCACCCTCCCCGGATTCCCACCAGCGCCGCGGTCCGAATCCAGCGAGCCCCAGGGGCCCGGGCGAACCCGTGAAGCGCCCGTCCGCCGCATTCCCCCTGGGATTCGTGCTGCTCTGCGCGCTTTCCC
>JBJHAV010000288.1:0-4709 GCA_050480685.1 Planctomycetaceae bacterium
AAGGGTTGCCCGGGGTGCTCGCCGACGCGCTCCCGGACAGCTTCGGGAACCGGGTCATCCGTGCCTGGTTCGCCGCGCGCGGAGAACCGGAGCGCGCCCTCAGCCCGGTGCAGCGATTGCTCTACAGGGGCGCACGCGCCCTGGGTGCGTTGACCTTCCACCCGGCGATCGACCTGCCGATCCGCCCGGCGGAGCAAGAGTCCCTGGAGCTGGCCGCGCTGGTGCGCGACGCGCGCAGGATCGTGGCCGGGACTCCCGACGTGGCGATTCCGGAGATCTACCGCATGGGAGCTTCGGCCGGCGGCATGCGGCCCAAGGCCCTGGTGCTCCACGACCCCAAGGATGGCCGCATTCGCTCCGGCCATGGGGAGCCCCGGGCCGGCGAGATCCCGTGCCTGCTCAAGTTCGATGGGGTCGGCGGCCAGGTCGGCTCCGGTGAACTCGGCCCGCCGGAGGCCTTCAATCGGGTGGAGGCGGCCTACCTCTCCCTGGCTGCGGATGCGGGCCTGGCGGTCGCGCAGGCCGAACTGCTCGAGCAGGGCGACTACGCGCACCTGCTCGTGCGGCGCTTCGACCTGGTGGAGGGCGAACGGCTGCACCAGCACAGTTTCGGCGGGCTCGTGCACGTGGACTACAACGAGCCCGGGGCGAGCAGCTACGAGGAGTTTTTGCGCACCGCGCTGGCGCTCGGGATGCCCCAGGCCGCGGTCGACGAGGGTTTCCGGCGCATGGTCTTCAACGTGCTCGCCGTCAACCAAGACGACCACGTCAAGAACCTCTCCTTCCACATGGGTCCGGACGGGCGTTGGCACCTGAGCCCGGCCTACGACCTGACCTTCGCGCGCGGGCAGGGCTGGACACGGGCGCACCAGATGCGTGTCCGCGACCGGACCGAAGGACACACCGCCGGGGATCTTTTGGAAGTGGCGCGGGCCTTCGGCGTGAAGCGCGCCGAGCGGGAGATCGAACGGGTGCGCGCGGCCCTCTCCCGCTGGTCCGAGCGGGCGGCCGAGTTCGGAGTGCCCGAGGCGACCCGCGAAACCATCGGCGCGGCCCTGGCCGAACGCCGCCGCCAACTCGGGCTGGGCTGATCGCCCGCCCAACGCCGCGGGGCCGGGCTCCCTCAGCCCACGCGCCGCAGGCTGCGCGAGCGGGTCACGAGCCGGGCGATTTCGGGCCCGATCTCCGGCAGGGGCAAAATCCGGCTGGCGAGCCCCGCACGTGCCACGTGACCGGGCATGCCCCAAACCACGCTGGTGGCCTCGTCCTGGGCCAGCACCGGCGCGCCGCGCTCGGCGAGCACCTGGCAACCCACCAGGCCGTCCTGTCCCATGCCCGTCAGGATCACGGCCAAAACGCCGCCGCCGTAGATCTGGGCCGCGGAACGGAAGAGCACATCGACCGCAGGGCGGCAGAAGTTTTCCGGCGCGCCCTGGTCGAGCCGCACTCCCACACCGGCCCCTTCGCGCACGACCTGCATGTGGTAGTCGCCGGGGGCGATGAACAGCTCGCCCGGACGCAGGGGCTCTCCCCCGGCCGCTTCCCGCACGGTCAGGGCGCAGCGCTGGTCGAGCCGCTCGGCCAGCAGCCGCGTAAACATGGGCGGCATGTGCTGCACGAGCACCAGGGGCACGCCGATGTCCGCGGGGAGCAGGGGCAGGACCGCGTCGAGCGCATTGGGGCCGCCGGTCGAGCAGCCGATGGCGACCAGCTCGATCGGCTGATCCTTGGCCACGCGCACGGAGGGCGCGCTCGTCACCGCTCCGGCCGCGCTGCCGCGCGCGGCGGGCTGGGCCGGTGCCTGGGACGGACGGGTGACGGCAGAGGGGCGGCTGCGGCGCACCAACTGCTTGACGCGCGGGATCAACTGCTCGCGCACGCGTTCCTGGGCCAACTCGAAGTTGCCCGTGTTCGAGGGTTTGGTGACGTAGTCATCGGCCCCCAGGCTGAGGGCCTCCAGGGTCGCCGAGGCCCCGCGCTCGGTGAGCGTGCTGAACATCACCACCGGCAGGCGAGGATGAGTCTTGCGCAGCTCAGCCAAGGTGCCCAAACCATCGAGTTCGGGCATTTCGATGTCGAGGGTGATCAGGTCGGGCGCAAGGCTCTCGACCTTGCCCAGGGCGATGCGGCCGTTGGCCGCGACACCGACCACCTCGATCTCGGGGTCGGAGTTGAGCGCGTCGGAAACGAGTTTGCGGACGACCAGGGAGTCGTCCACGACCAGGACGCGGATGGGTGCGGATGTCATGTGGGCGGGCCTCGCGGAGGGCCTCATCGGCTGGGGAGGCCACCTCGGGTGAGCCCTCCGGGCGCACAACCGTCCCGGCGGCCCGGGAGTGGGGCCCACAATTGCGCCCGGCTCCCCGCCCGATGGGATCGGACGGGGAGCCGGGACGGAGGACCTGGACAGAGAGGCGGGGGCAAGCCGCCCGCGAATCCGTCCGGATCAGGCAGTGCGGAAGCGGCGCACCAGGGACTGCAGCTCGGCCGCCATGCGGGCCAGCTCACCGGCCGCGCGCTCGCTCTCGCTGGCGCCGCTGGTGGTGTGCTGGGCCGCCTGGGCCACCGCGGTGATGCTCTGGGCGATTTCGTTCGTGCCCGCGGCCGCCTCGGCCACGTTGCGGGCCATTTCGTTGGTCGTGGCGGTCTGTTCCTCCACGGCCCCGGCGATCGTGGTCTGGATGCCGTTGATCTGGTGGATGATCGTGCTGATCTCACCGATCGCGCCCACGGCACCCTGCGTGTCGCCCTGGATCGCTTCGATCTTCTGACCGATTTCCTCGGTCGCGCGGGCGGTCTCCTTGGCCAGTTCCTTGACCTCGTTGGCCACCACGGCGAAGCCCTTGCCGGCCTCGCCGGCGCGCGCGGCTTCGATCGTCGCGTTGAGCGCCAGCAGGTTCGTCTGCTGGGCGATCGAGGTGATCACCTTGATGACTTGGCCGATTTCCGCCGAGGATTCGCCCAGCTTGGAGATGCGCTGGTTGGCGCGCTCCGCCACGGTCACGGCTTCGGCCGCGACCCGGGCCGCATCCGAGGCGTTCTTGGCGATCTCGCGGATGCTCGCGCTCATTTCCTCGGTGCCCGTGGCGACGGTCTGCACGTTGCGGCTGACCTGCTCGGACGCGGCCGAGGCCAGATTGGCCTGATTCGCGGTTTGGTCCGCGTGGGTGCCCATCTCCTTGGCCACGGCGGCGAACTCCTCGGAAGAAGCCGCCAGGGAGTCCGCGTTTTCCGCGATGCTGGCCACGCGCTGGCGCAGGTCGCCGAGGAAGTCCCCGAGCCCCTTGCCCATGGCGCCGATGGCATCCTCGCCGCTGACCGTCACCGCGGTGGTCAGGTCGCCCTGGCCCGCCGCTTGCACGTTGGCCAGCATGCTGTCGACCTTGCTCTTGAGTTCCTGGGCCGCCTCGACCTCGCGCTGGGCCGACTCGGCGGCCTCGCGCTGCATGCGCTTCACGTCCGTGATGTCACTGGCGAACTTGACGACCTTGAAGGGTTTGCCCTGGACGTCGAGGATCGGGTTGTAGGAGGCCTGAATCCAGATCTCGCTGCCGTCCTTGGCGCGCCGGCGGAACTCGCCCGCCTGGTACTCGCCGCGGGACAAACGCTCCCAGAACTGGCGGTACTCGGCGGTCTGGCGCTCTTCCTCGAACAGGAACTGGGAGTGGTGCTTGGCGCGGATCTCCTCGATCCCGTAACCCAAGGTGGCCAGGAAGTTGTGGTTGGCGTCGCGCACCATGCCGTCCATGCCGAACTCGATCACCGCCATGGACTTGCCGATGGCTTCGATTTGGCCGCGGAAGTCGGCGTTGAGGGCCTCCTGGCGGCGCAGATCCGTGACGTCGCGCCACTCCAGGGTGTTGCCGGCGTATTGGCCGTCTTCCCCGTAGATCGCGGTGACGAGCAGGTTGAAGGTCAAGGGGCCGACCTGGATGTCCGCGCGGTGCGGCAGACGCTTCGGGTCGGCGAGCATCGTGCGCTGCTTCTTGGGATCGACGTGGAACTGGTCCACGCAGGCCCCGAGGACCTTGGTCGGGTCGAATCCCGGCCAAACCTTGCGGAACGTGGGCCCGTGCTGCTCGAGCAGGGCCATGGTCGACTTGTTGGCGTAGGTGATGATGAAGTCGCGGTCGATCATCATGATCGCCGCCTCGGCTTCTTCGATCACGGCGGTCAAGCGACGCTCGCGGGCCCGTTCGAGTTGTTCGGCGGTGACGTCGAGCACCGCCAGGAACACACCCTTCGTGGCGCCCTCGCCGTCCACCAGCGGACCGTACTCCGCATCGAACCAACGTTCGGCTCCGTCCTTGCCGCGGAAGGTCACCACGCCGCGCGCCGGCTCGCCGCGCCGGGCGGCGGCCCACAGTTCGCAGGCGCTGTCCCCGGCCAAACGCTCGTGACTGCGGCCTTCGACCTCATCCGGGCGCAGACCCAAAAGGCCGGCGAAGGCGGTGGAGGTGCGCATGCAGAGTCCTTCCATGGAGAACTCCGCCGTTGCCCGCAAGCGGGCCACGGCTTCGGCGCGGGAACGCAGGCGCTCGAAATCACCTCCGTCGAGCGCGGTTTGGGCGGTTTGGTCGTCGACGCGGAGCAGGGGTTGGCTCATGGCGGGGCGGCGCCTGGGCGGCGCGGGGCGGGGTGCTTCGGGGTTCGTGTCCGCCGCCGGGCATCGGGCCCGGGGGGAACCCCGCACCGTTCGACGTCCCCGC
>JBJHAV010000289.1:0-4675 GCA_050480685.1 Planctomycetaceae bacterium
CACAGGGAGGGCGAGCCGCCCCGCCCCCCGGACCACCACGCCCGCCTCGCAGACCCCGCCACCCGCCCCCCGCCCCCCCCTTTCGCCCGACACCCCGACCCACCGGACCGCCCGCCGCCCCCCAGCCGGGCCCGCGCCGCCCCGCGGCACTTTCCCAAGCCCCCCCGTCCCGCCTTCCTCCCGGCGGCTTCCCCCTAGACCCGAGGCGGGCTAGCCTTAAGCACGTGGGGCAGCCGTCGCTGCCTCCCCCCTTCCCTTTCCATCCACGCGGCCCGCGCGGCCGCCCGTTCCACGAGGCATTCCACCATCGACGCCATTTCCCTCGCAGCGACCTGTGCGTCGCTGTGCGACCAGAAGAAGGGCGAGGACATCCAGGTCATCGAAGTCGGCGAGCGCCTCAAGGTGGCCGACTACTTCGTGGTGGCCACCGGCACCAGCCGCGCGCACGTCAAGGCGCTGCACGAGGAGCTGCACGTGCGCCTGAAAGCCGCCGGGGTGACCCACGCCAAGGCCGAGGGTGTCGAGTTGGGCTGGTGGATCGTGCTGGACTACGCCGACGTGGTGGTGCACCTGCTGCAGTCGGAAGCGCGCGAGTACTACGACATCGAGCGCCTGTACGGTGATTGCCCGCGGCTGGAATGGCGCGAGGTGACCCTGCCCGAGTTGCCCGAACCGGCCCCGCGCCGGGCGCGGCTGCAGGCCTGATCCCGGGGCTTCACCGCCCGTAGGCCCGGGCCTCGGCCCCGCCCGAGGGGGTGGTTTTGGGCAGCCTCTCCGCGGTCTGGACGGAGTCCTCGCCGAGCGATATATGCGGCCAAGTTCCACGCGAGACCTCTCCCGCGGCGCACGGGGCCAGGGCAAACTGAAGGGCGACCCTCTCGCCCATTCGCCCCCATGAACGAGTTCCGCCATCGCCCCGCGGCGCGCCTTGGCCGGCGCGCCCTGGCCACCTCCCGTCCCCTTTTGGCCCTTTTCGCCGCGGCCGGTGCCTGGCTCGCACTCGTGTCGCCCGCGGCCGAGGCCCAGGGTTATGTGGCCGCCGAGGGGGGCGGCGGCGTGAACAGCGGAAGCTGGGCACCGGCCGTGTTCGGCTGGATGCTCCAAAACGCCGGGGGCAGCGGCAAGGTCGCGATTCTCGGCGTCAGCGGCACGGACGCCGCCGCCGCGAATCGGTTCCTCCAGGCCGGCGCCAGCCAGGTGGTGCAACTCGCCATCACCGCGCAAAACGCCAACGATCCGGCCGTTTACCAGACCCTGCGCGAGCAGGACGTGGTCTGGATCCGCGGCGGCAATCAGGCCAACTACGTGCAGTGGTGGAAGGGCACCCTGACCGAAGCCGGCATCCGCTTCGTCTTCGACAAGGGCGGCGCCGTCGGCGGCACGAGCGCGGGCTGCGCGATCCTCGGCGAGCTGATCTACGACTCGATCGGAGGATCGGTCACACCCAAGACGGCCCTGCGCAATCCCTGGACGCCCCAGATCACCTTCACCGACGACTTCCTCGGGCTGACCCCCGGCGTGCTCTTCGACACGCACTTCACCGAACGCGGCCGCTTGGGTCGTTTGGCGGTGATGGTGGCGCGCGCGGAGATCGAACACGGGCGGCGCTTCGTCGGTGTCGGCGTCGACGACCGCACCGCGTTTTGCGTGTACCCGGACGGCACCGCCGAAGTGATCGGCGAAGGCAGCGTGACCGTGCTGCGCACCACCGGGTCCACGCGCATGGCCCTCTTGCCCGGACTCGCGCCCCTGGTGACCGACCTGGCCTACGACCAGTTGGTGGAGGGCTACGTCTGGGACCTGGCGACCGAACAGGTGATCGCCCGCCCGGCCCACGCGACCCTGGTGGCTCCCCCCGTGGATCACCCCAGCTTCCAGACCCTGACCTTAAACGGATCGAGCGCCGCGGACGCGGCCCAGGGCCAATGGCAGGTGCTGGACGGCGGCGACGACCTGGCCCTGTTCCTGGGCAAACTCCAGGTGGTGCCGGGCGCCGGCAACCTGGGACGCACGGTGGTTTCCACGCGGGTTTGGGACAGCACCGTGTGGGACGAAAACCGCGTGGGCGGTGTGCAGTACGCCCTGGCGCTCCATCCCCACTCCCTCGGCGTCTACCTGGACGGCGGCACCCTGGCCCTGGCCAGGGACGGGCGCTACCTGACCGCCCTGGCTCCGCCGGGGCCGGAATCGTCCCTGGTGGTGCTCGACAGCCACGGCATCACCAGCCGGGCCTTCAGCCAGTACCTCTCCAGCGGCGCGGCCCAGGGCCCGCGCCAGGCGGTGGCCCTGGAAGGAGCCCAGCTCCACCTTTTGCGGCGCGGGGCCAGCTACGACGCCGTGGCCCACCGGGTCGACCTGACCGCGCCCTTCGGCAGCGGCATGGCCGGCTGCACCGGCGCGAACACCCTCGCCGGCCTGGGGCTGCCGACCATCGGCAACGGCGCCTTCGCCGTGCGCGCGGAAAACGGCTCGCCCGGCGGCCTCGGTTGGCTCTTGGTGTCCACCGACCCGATCTGGCTGGGCACCACCCTGCCTGCCTTCGGCATCGTGCTGCACGTGGTGCCCTACACGCCGATTTTCCTGCAACTGCCCTTCCTGGGCGACGGGAGCGGGACCGCGACCCTGCCCCTGCCGATCCCCGACCTGCCGCTGCTGGCCGGCACCAGCGTCTACGCCCAGACCCTGTGGGCCTGGGACCCGGGCCAGTGCACGCCGACCGTATCGGGCCTCTCGAGCAGCAACGGCCTGGCGCTCACGCTGCTGCCCTGAGCCATCGGTCCGTGGATGCCGGGGCCCGCAGGCCCCGGCCCCGCCCCCCATCCGCGCGAGCGAGCATCGAGCCGCGCAAGCGACCCTCGAGCCGCGCGGGTGGGCGCGATCAGTGCTGGTGGCCGCCGGGGCCGTGGGGGTGCTTGTGCTCGAGCTCTTCCGGCGTGGCCTTGCGGATGCCGCTGATCGAGACCTCGAAGTGCAGGGTGCGGCCGGCCAGGGGGTGGTTTTTGTCGATGGTGACCGTGTCGCCTTCGACCGCGTGGATGCGCACGGGGTAAGCCCGGCCGTCCTGGGTCTGGCCGGTGAACTGCATGCCTGGCACGAGGTCGATGTCCGGGGGGAAGGCGCCGCGGGGCACCTCCTCGTGCAGTTCGGTCTTGGGCTCGCCGTACCCCTCGGCGGGGCTCAGGTCGGCGCGCACGCTGTCCCCCTTGGACTTCCCGAGCAGGGCCTTCTCCAGGCCCGGCAGGATGTTGCCCGCCCCCACCAGGAAGGACAACGGGGCGCCGCCCTTGCGGTTGGTGTCGATCTCCTTCCCGGCGTCGTCCTTGAGGGTGTAGTAGATCGCGACGACGTGGCCTTCCTGAACGGTGAGGGGCTGGGACATGGCTGTAGGGCTCTGGCGGTCCGGGGCCGGGGGAAACGCGGGTTGGGGTCGGTAGGGGGCGGAATCGGGGGCACCGGCGGCTCGTCCGGGTCCCTCGGGGCGAAGATCCTACCCGCTGGGAGCGCCCCGGGAGCTGCCGCGCCGGCCCTCTCCGGCTCCCCCCCCCCTGGCCCCCAACCCCCCCCCCCCCCCCCCCCACGCCGCTGAACCGGGCGTTAGGCGCAGGAAGACGCAGGACTCATGTACGACTGGGTGCAGCAAATCATCACCGCAGTGGAGCCGATCGAAGATTCGATCTATGGGCCGCGCTACCGCTGTTCGCTAACCCTGAAGGACGGGACGTTCCTGCCCTGTGCTGTGATTCAGTCGAAGGATCGCCTAGTAGCTCTGGCCAAACGACGGATAAAGGAAGAAATGGGTGAAGGTACTCACCTCGGTGGTCCAGATCCATACGGACAGATTGTCGCGACGTTCGTAGCCGGGGGGAATCGAGTTAACGATTATGACGTCGCTTCGTCTCAGATATCAAGGTATTCGATTCCGCTTTCTCTCTTGCGCCAGATTCACGGAGAAACAACTATGAGTTGGACTGGTTGGGTCTTTCGCATGCGTGACGGGCGTTATTTTTCATACGGGTCGTCGTTCCTAATGGAGTTCTTTGGGCTGCCGGAGGGCTATGATTTCTCCGATGTCGTTGAGGTAATCAATCATAGCTTTGTTGACTCGACAGGCAGGATCGCAAAGCTACGAGAGGGTGGAGATCTGCCCGAGAGCTATCGGCACGATAGCGTGATTCGAGAACGGGTATTTTTCACATGCGCCGTCGATGGCGTCTAGATGTGTGCGCTGCCCGGTGGCGACGAAGACACTGTATAGGCCTGTGGGGCCTGAAGAACTGAAGCTCATTGAAGCGAGCGGGTGGAGAGCGTTCCCGCCACGTCTTCCGGAGCAACCGTTCTTCTATCCTGTACTGAACGAGGCATACGCGTCCCAGATCGCGGAGCGCTGGAATGTTTCCGAGAGTGGCGCTGGATACGTAACAGCGTTCGACATTGACTCTGAGTACGTTTCTCGCTTCGACCCGAAGCAAGTCGGAGGGAGGGAGCATAAAGAATTGTGGATACCAGCCGACGCGCTCGAGGAGTTCAATGAACATATCGTCGGGCAGATTCGTGTGATACGGGCTTTCGGGCCGAAGAGCGCCTAACATCCGCATGGAGACCGACGTGCCTAAAAGTCACGCTTTGTGCAAAGAGAAGAGCACATTGCGCGCCTTTTCAGCACGCGGCTCATGCG
>JBJHAV010000290.1:0-4667 GCA_050480685.1 Planctomycetaceae bacterium
AGCCCCCCCGTTTCGGCCGCGACGCGCGGCCTCCCCCCCCCCGCCGCCTGAACGGGGGCGCGGCGCCTCCGGCGCCGGGAGGGCTGGGATTTCTTGACTGCCAGACAAAGTTTGCGCCACCGGAGGCTCAAGTCAGCGGTTGAGCCAGAAGAGCGCGCCGTTGAGCACGGCCGCGAAGCTGACCCACGCCAGGTAAGGCGCCAGCAGCCAGGCGGCCGCCGGGCTGGCCGGCCGCGCGAGCCGAATCGTCAGCGCGATCGCGATCCACAGCACAAGGATCTCCGCAAACGCCCAGTCGGGCCGCTCGAGTCCGAAGAAGAGCCACGACCAAGCCGCGTTCAGCGCGAGCTGCACGAAGAAGGCCGCAAGCGCCCGCCGCGCCCGGCGCCGCAACTCCGCGGGCCCCTCCCGCCGGGTCGCGCGCCAAATCACAAAGCCCGCGATCCCGATCAGCAGGTAGAGCACCGTCCAAACCGGCCCGAAGATCCAGTTGGGCGGATTGAAGAAGGGCTTTTCGAGCCCCGCATACCACTCCCCCGGCGGAAACAAAGCCCCCAGCGCCGCCGCGCCGAAGGCGAGGATCAGGAAGCCCCCCAGGGCCGCCGCATGTGCTGTTCGGGACGGTTGCATCGCGTCGTTCACGGCCGGCGCCGCGATCGATGATCCTACCCTTTGGCGCGTTTGTCCCCGCCTGCGATCGGGGCTCGCGGGGAAGTCGAAAACGACGGCGGTGCCCCGCCTCCTTGCCGGAGAGGGGGCACCGCGCGGGAAACGAGGGGAGGTAGGGGAACTCCCGGGCCTACAGGCCCGCGCCGAACAAGGCCCTGCGGACCTCGTTCACGACCGTATCCGGGCGCTCGGACAGGTTTTGGATGCGGCGGTCGAGGGTCACCGGGGTTTCCGCCTGGGCGTACGGGGTGACTCCGTGGAAAGTCCGCAGGAAGAGGCCCAGGGCGTGTTGCTCGGAACCCGTCGCGGCGAAGGTCACCGGCCCCTGGGGCAGGCCCAGATCAAGCAGGTCGACGCGGTCGGCGAAGAGCGGATCCGCGCTGACAAAACCGGCGAAGGGATAGGCATCCCCGCCGTTCGCCAGGAAGTTGAGGGTCACGGTGCGGACGGGGGGGCCGGCGATCACTTGGCCTTCCAGCACGAAGATCGGAAAACCGGGGCCGGGAGTGGAGAATCCCGCCGTGCGCACACGATCGCCCGCCGGGCGGTCGGGATCGAAGCTGAAGATCACACCGCCCACCTGACCGAACTGGCCCGGGGTCGCGCCGGGGGCCGTCGCGGCCACGGCGTGCTCGAGCGCGGCCTTGAGCTGTTCGCGGGTGAGGGTCAGCAGTGTCAGGCCGTTGTTGAAGCGCAGGGCGTTTTCAATGTCGAGCTGGCTGACTTCGCCGGTCTGCTTGCCCGAGAGCGGATTCGCCTGGGGCGGCAGCAGTTCACCGGTCAGGCCGTCGATGGTGCCGATTTCCGCGCGGATGCCCCCACCGTTCTTGAGGGAAACGCGCGTGAAGGGATCCGCCAGGCGCTGGGCCAGGAACAGGTTGGCGTCCGCGCTGAGGTTGCCGAGGTTGGTTTCCTCGGTGCGCACCTTCTCCCGACGGCCTTCCAGGAACACGCCGGTGCGACCGAGGACGACGCTGTCCTTTTGGATCACGACTTGCAAGACCGCGTCGGTCAGGGTGCGGACCAAGTCCGCGGTCGTGCCGGGCAAAAAGGGCGTCGTCAGGTCGCCGAAGAGGGCCAGTACGCCGGCATCACTGGTGGCGTAGGGGCCGCTTTCGTTCGCATCGATCGAGGGCAGTGAGACGATTCCGTTCGCGTCGAACTCCAGCACGAGGCGACCGACGTAGCTGTACTGGCCGTCGGTGCTGACGATCACCGCGGGATCGCCGGTCAGCGTCGACGTGACGATCGGATAGGGGCCTTGGGCGGTGTCGCCGGGGTTCAGCAGCGTCCCCGGGTTGGCCAGGAGCGTGTCCGAGCCGCCGGCGATCACCACATCCACATCGCGCAGCAGGGGCACCAGTTGTTGCTCGAGTTGGATCTGCTGCAAGTGCGTCACGAGCAGGATCTTGTCGACGCCCTCGGCGGTTAGCTCGTCGATGACCGGCTGGATGATTTGGGCCAGCAGGGTCATGTCGTTCGTGCCGGCGCCGGGGTCGAGCACCTGGGTGCCGCCGATCGAGCTGATCGTGCCGACGATGGGGGTGGTGGCTCCGACGATGCCGAAGCGTTCCCCGTCCTTTTCGACGATCGTGGCGCGTGCCAGCTTGGGAGCGGCCTTGGCGGCGTCCAGGTCCGCGAGGGGAGAGACGAAGGCCGTGCTCGGCAGGATCTGCGGCGTGTAGAGCCCGGCCAGTGCCGGTTCGTTCTGATAGGACAGGTTGGCCGACAGGTAGGGGAAGTCGGTGCCGAGCCAGCGGGCCTGGGTGCCGACGATGTCCGTGCCGATCATGCTGGCGTAGACGCCCGGGCCCGAATCGAACTCGTGATTGCCCACGGCGGAAGCGTCGAATCCGAGCAGGTTCATGATCGCCACGTCCACCCGGCCCACGCCTTCGCGGGCGTTGGGGTTGCCGAGGACCTGTTGCAGTACCGGGCGCAGGCTCGGGTCGGCGGCCGCGGAGAAGAAGGGGCCGGGGATCGAATTGTCCCCGGCGGAGAGCAGCAAGGAGCGCAGTCCCTGCTGGGCGGCTTCGGCTTCGAGGGCCTCCACCACGGCGGCGAAGTTGGGAGCGGCGTCGATGGCGCCCACACCACCCTCCAGATCGGAGGCGTGCAGGATTTGGACGCGCACCTGGGCATCGGCCAGGGTGCAGGGAAGGAACAGGGCGGTCAGCGCCGCAGCGCGGCGCAGGGTGCGCATGGCCATGGAATGGGGCCTCCTCGTGGGAGTCGGGGAAGGATCCCGCGGCAACGTCGCCGCGGCCCCGGCAGCTTCGTTTCCGGCGGAGCCGAAACCGACTCAGGAGTCCCTCAATCGCCGCGCAAGAATCGATCAGGCTTGAGCGGCGCTTTGCTGCGGCTTGATGGAGCCGGAAGTTCTTGCCCTAGGCGTCGTGGTCAGCGAGTCGCGGAAGTGGGTACCCGCAGGGAGGGGGGAGAGGCGTCGATCAGGCCCTGCTCGATCAGGGCGGTGGCGAAGGCAGCGAGGTGTTCGCGGGCCGGGCCGCGGGCGGCGGCGAGGGCGCTCTGGAGGGGATCGAGGGAGCCGCTTTCGGCCAGGTGGGAGACCAGGCGCGCGGCGTCGGCGGACAGGTCGGTGAACTCGGCCGTGTCGGCGCGGAAGGCCAGGGTGCGTGGGCGCGGGGAGAGGGCGGGCAGTTGGGCGCGGGCGGCTTCGGCGGCTTCGGGCAGGTAGCGCCCGACGGTGAAGTCCGGGCGCACGGCGCGCGCGAGGGGGTGGGCCAGAGTGCGCACCGCTTCCGCGTAGGGGTGGGCCAGGGGGACCAAGGTTACGTCCCGGGCCGGGGAGGCGCCGGCGCTCAAGCGCGCTGCTGCGTCGGCCGGGTTTCCATCCGCGCGCGCGGCGCGGCGGTTCAAGCGGGCGCGGCAGCGCTCGGCGAATTCGTCGGGCGAAACGTCCCGCGCCAGGTGCAGGAAGTAGTGGCTCTTCTGCATGAAGAAGAAGATGTTGTCGCCGCCGAAGATCGGCAGCGAAGCGCGCAGGCCCGCCATCAGCTCGTCGAACATTTCCGCCGCTTCCGCCTGGGTCAGGCCCGAATCGGCTTCGTAGTCGTGGTAGAGCTGCAGATCCGCGTCCGGGTTCGACAGGATGCGGATGCCGAAGCGTTCGGGCTCGTGGTAGGTCTTGGCGACCTCGTCGATGTGGAAGGTCTGCAGCGAAACCTCGCGCAGGGTGCCTTCTTCCGCGGCGGCGCGCAAAAACTCCAAGGTAGCGCGCGCTTCGTCGCGGGTTTCGGTCGGGAAACCGACCATGGCGTAGAAGGTGACGCTGATTCCGGCGCGCGCGCAGTTGCGCGCCACTTCGAGGGTGGCCCTGGGGCTTTGGCCCTTTTGCATCATCTTCAGCAGCCGCGGCGTGGCCGTCTCGAAGCCGAAGAGCAACTTGCGGCAGCCGGAGTCGTAGAGGCGCCGCGCGCCGGCTTCGTCGTAGGCCTTGGGCTCCACCCGCGCGTCGGCCCACCAGCGGATGTCCGCCCGGCGTTCGATCAGTTCGGCGGGCAGATCGGCCAACATGCCCGGCGGCATGCAGTCGGTGATGAAGTTGACGTTGCGTGTGCGGTGGCGCTGCTTGAGGGCCAGGATGTGGTCCACGATGCGCTTGGCGCTGCGTGTGCGGTAGCCGGGGCCGATCACCATGGGCAGGGTGCAAAAGGTGCACGCGCCGTAATAACAGCCGCGGTTGACGTCGTAGGGCAGCACCAGTTCGGGCGCGAAGTAGAGCTCGAAGGGCAGGCCGTCGAAGTCGGGCAGGGGCGCGTCCTCCAAGCGGATCGGGTGGGCGGGCGCGTTTTCCACGGACCGCACCTCGCCTTGTGCGCGATCGAACCAGAGCAGCGAACCGACGGATTCGAGCCCGCTGCCGTCCCGCAGCGCGGCGCACAGGGCTTCGAGCGGGCGCTCCCCTTCGTAGAGCACGATCGAGTCGAAGCAGGCCGCCAGGTCCGGCTGGGCCATCAACTTGCGCCCGATGTAGG
>JBJHAV010000291.1:0-4646 GCA_050480685.1 Planctomycetaceae bacterium
CTTCGCCTGGTCGCTTCTGGAGGGGGAGCGGATCGCGGTCATGCCGGGCTCGAGCTTCGGCGAAGCCTCGCGCGGCCACATACGCGTCAGCCTGTGTCAGCCCGAGGATATCTTGTCCGATGCAGCGCGCAGGATCGGCGCCTTCCACGCGCGCCTCGGCGCCAGCCGCGCCCCATCCGCCGTCTGAACCCGGACGAGCCAGTGTGCCATGTCAGTTACTTCGAGGCCGACGCCTACTCCACGTGGGCAGGGCAGCGCCTGCCCACTGAAGCCGAGTGGGAGCTCGCCGCACGGGCCCGCTGATCGCCCTCTTGATCCTGGGGACCGCCGCTCTGATCGCGCGGCTCTACCAGATTCAGGTGGTCGAGCACGGCATCTGGGCCGAGGAGGCCCGGCGCCTGGTGCGCAGCGGCGCGCTGCTGCCCTATCGGCGCGGCGCGATCCTGGACGGCGCCGATCGGCCCCTGGCCGAGGACACGACCCGTTATCGCGTCGAGTTGTCGTACCGCGACTTTCGGCGCGAACACCCTCTGGGGCAGGTGGCCCACGGCCGCGCGGCGCTCGAGATGCGCGACGTGTCCTTGCCCGAGGCGCGCGCGCGGCTGGTGCCCTGGGCGCGCGAGTTGGTGCAGCTTTCGCCGCGCGGTTTGGCGGCCTTCGCGCGCGGGGGGCCGCTGGTGGTCGCCGGCGTCGACCGCGGGGCCGACGGGGTCCAGCGCGGGGCGCGGGCGGCGGACCTGCGTTTTTATGCCCAAGGATTGATGCGCCCGAGCCTGGCGGAGCGCCGCCGGTTGCGGGGCATCGAACGGGATCGCGAGGGCGCGCGCAGTTATTTGGATCTGTTCGCCGAGTGGCGCGGCCAAACGCCGGAAACACTGCTGCGCGAGCTCGAAGGCCAATGGCTCGCTTCGATCGAACAACTGGAGTTCCTCGCCCTGCGTTTGGAGGGGCAGACGGGCGGGCTCGCGGGCGGGCCGGGCGGCGCCCTCGACCGGTTGGTGGCGGAACTCGAGGACTGGCGCGTGTCGGTGGACGATTCGGCCGCTTCGCGGCTGGTGCGCGAGGTGTTTGGGTTTCCCGCCGGGCGCGTGGCGCCGGACCTTTGGCGCAGTCACATCGACCTGGGTTGGCTGGCGGTGCAGATGCGCTGGGATGGGGCCAGACTGGAGCAGTGGCTGGCGGCGGAGCGCGCCGGGCTGCTCGATTCCTGGCGCGATGGGTACGCGCTGCCGCGGCTGTTGGCCGAGCTGCGCCTGACCGAGCAACGCGCGCGCGAGGGCGACGGGCGCACGCGACTCGATGCGGATCGTGTGCTCTCGGCGTTTCTTGCGCTCTATTCGGAGCCGGAGGAATTCGCGGCGGCCCTCGACGGTCGGCCCCTGGATTGGCGCCGGTCGCGGCCGAGGGTGGTGCTCGACCAATTGCCCCAGGTGCTCGATGTGAAGGCGCCGCGGGGCTGGCGCCCGGCGGAGTTGCCGCTGTTGCTCGAAGGCGAAACCTTGCGCGCGCGGGCGGCGGGGCTCGCGGGCGAGGCGCGCTGGGAACTCCTGGAACTCGCCGGTGGCGTGCGCGCGGCGGAGCGCGTCGAGGCGGCGCTCGTGGCCGAAGTGGGCGAGGACGGTTGGCGGCGCCACTTCGGCGGCAACGTGGCCGGGCTTTGGCGTGTGGCCCTGGGCGGTCCGACCCGCTGGCGCGCGGCGAATCGCGAGCGCGTGGACTTGGCGGCGAGGGTGCTACTCGACGCGCTGGAGGAGGACTTTCAAGCGCGCCTGGCGGAACGTTTGCTGGAACTCTCCGCGTTGGCGGGTGGTGGAGCGGATCGGCCGCGGTTGGCGCTCGCCCCGGACCGCATCGACCGTCTGACCGAACGGGCGCGGCACCTGGTGAAGGACTTCGGCAGTCGCCGCGCGGTGCTGCTCGAAGGTCCGAGTTACGAGGTGGTCTATTTGCTCACGCGCGAGCCGAGCCGTTATCCCGGCTTCGAGGTGCGAACCGCCCGCGAACGGCAAGCGCACCTCTTGGAGGGAGAACACGCGCTGCCGGCGGCGGAACTGGTGGGCCTCGTGGCCGGAGTCGATGCGGAGCGTTTGCAGCGCCAACGGCGCGAGGCGGCGGAATTTCGCGAGCTGCGCCAAATGTCGCGGCGCACGGAAGAGCAGACCCGCCGGCTGCGTCAACTGATGGGTGAGTTGTTGCTCGCCGACGAACAGCGCGGGGTGAGCGGCATCGAAGTTTTCGCCGACCTGTACCTGCGCGGCCGACACGGTTTTCGCGAGCGCTTGGGTCTGGAGGACGTGCACGGGCGCGGGGCCTACGCGGTGCAGCTCAGCGCCACGGTCGATGGGCAGGATGTGGTTTTGACCCTCGACCGGGAGTTGCAACGGGCCGCGGAGCGTGTGCTCAATCGCCCGCGTTTTCCCGCCGGCGATCCGGACGTGGATCGCGATTGGCAGCGCCATCCGGTCGGCGCTTTGGTGCTGCTCGATGGGCGCGGGGACGTGTTGGCGGCGGCTTCCGCGCCCAACGCGAGTTATCCGCCCGGGGCGAACGCGGAGGGCCAAGCGCTGCTCGCGGTGGAACGCACCCTGCGCCAACCGACCTTCCAGCCGGTGGGCTCGGTCTTCAAACCCTTCGTCGCGCTGCACACCTTGACCCATCACGCATCGCGCGGACTGCACGCGGGGTTCGTGCACGTCTGCGAACCTGGGCCGGACGGCAGCCACGCGGAGTGGGGCGGCGTGCGATGCCACAGCCGCTGGGGCCACGGGCCGGTGGATTTGACCGCGGCGCTGGAGGTTTCGTGCAACAGCTACTTCGCGCGCCTGGCGGACTTCCTCGGGCCCGAGGAAATGCGTTCCCTGGCGGAAGCGGTGGGTTTCGG
Source organism: Planctomycetaceae bacterium (assembly GCA_050480685.1). Taxonomy (GTDB): domain Bacteria; phylum Planctomycetota; class UBA1135; order UBA1135; genus JBJHAV01. The sequence continues at coordinate 2,882 of JBJHAV010000291.1, forward strand.
CCTGCCGACCGGCGTGGCTGATCTGGAGCGCGGTCTCGGCGGACTCGAAACCGTGCCGCGCATTCTGGAATTCACCCCCGGTGTGCCCCTCGACCGCCAGATGCGGCGCGCGGCCAACGGCTTGCAAGTGCTCGAAGGCACGCCGATGCAGGTGGCGCGCGCGACCTTGGCCCTGGCGCGCGGGGAGCGTTTGCCCTTGCGGCTCGTGCGTTCGGTGGGCGGCGTGGAGTTGCCGCGCCGCGCGCCCGAACCCCTGGTGCTGGCGCCGGGTGCGCTGGCGAGTGTGCACGCGGGGCTTTGGGCGGTGACCAACGGGCGCTCTGGTTCGGCGCGCCGCAGCCTGTCGCTCGAACGTGTCGGCTATGCGGTGGCCGCCAAAACCGGCAGCGCCGATTTGGTCGCCCGGCGCGCCGCCGACGGCAGCGAAGGCGACGGGCGGCGCCCGAAGCACACGTGGATCGCCGGTTGGTTGCCGGCGGAGGCGCCCGAGCTGATCTTCGTCGTGTTCGTGCACGAAACCGTCGCCACCGCCAGCCACTCGGCGGCGCACCTGGCGGCGGATCTTTTGGCCAGCCCCGAGATCGAGCGCTATTTGGCGCAGCGCGGCGTGCGCCGCGCGGCCGTGGTCGGAGGGGAGGGAAACGGGCGATGAAGGTCGAGTCGACCCGGCGCCCCAAGCGGCGCCTCCTGGCGCCCTCCTTTGCTTGGCAGCGCTACGAATGGCAGGTGCTCGGCCTGGCGCTCGTGCTGCTCTCCGTGGGGCTCGTGCTGCTGCGTTCCATGGCGGAGGTGGACGACCTTTTCCAGCGCCCTGGCGCGGGTTTCGGCGGCCAATTGCAAAAGGTCGCCGTGACCCTGCCCATGCTGCTGGTGGGGCTGCTCGTGCCCGCCCGCTGGCTCAAGCGCCGCGCCTGGGCTATCTATCTTTTGACGTTGCTCGGCCTGTTGGCGGTGATGTGGATCGGCGAGGAGCGCAACAACGCGCGGCGCTGGATCTCCACGCCGATCGGATTCGATCTGCAACCGTCCGAGTTCGCCAAGCTGGGATTGATCCTCGTGCTGGCGCGTGTGCTCGGCGCGCGGCGACCGGATCGTTGGCGCGATTGGGCCAAGGTCGGACTGCTGACGTTGGTGCCCATGGCGTTGGTGGCGCGCCAACCGGATTTGGGCACGGCCCTGACGCTCGCGCCGGTGGCGCTGGGCATGCTTTACCTGGCCGGCGGCAGCGGCCGCTGGATCGCGGCCTTGGGGCTCGCCGCCGTGGCCCTGGGGTGGAGCGCCTGGGAGCTGCGCTGGGTGCAGGACTACCAACTGCGGCGCATCGACACCTGGGCCGCGTCCCTGGAGGCCGGCGCCCTGATCGAAGGCAAGGACGGGCCCGCGTTCCACGTCTACCACGCCCGGGTGGCGATCGGGAACGGGGGCCTTTTGGGCACTGGCCTGGGCCAGGGGGTGACCTCCACCGGGGCCTACCTGCCCGAACGGGAGAGCGACTCGATCGTCTGCGTGCTGGCGGAGGAGGCGGGCTGGGTCGGGATCAGCGCGTTCCTGGTGCTCTACGCCCTGATGATCGCTCTGCTCCTGCGGGCGGCGGGCCGCGTGCGGGAGCGCACCACCCGCCTGATCGTTGGGGGCGTGGCGCTCTATTTCGCCGCGCACTTCTTCGTCAACGTGGGGGTGAACCTGGGGCTGGTTCCGATGACCGGTTTGCCGCTGCCCTGGCTGTCCACAGGGGGCTCGTCGCTCCTGGTCAGCTTCCTGGCCC
>JBJHAV010000292.1:0-4644 GCA_050480685.1 Planctomycetaceae bacterium
AGCCTTCGGCACCCTGCTCGGCCAGCGGCTCGGCGGGCGCTTGAATCAGGACATGCTGCGCCAGGCTTTCGCGGGGCTGCTGGTCCTGATCGGGGCCGCCATCCTGCTCGCCGAGGGCTGGAGCCTGGCACCGTCCCCACCCACCGGGCACCTGCGCAGGGGTTAGTTTGGGGCCACGTATGGAGCGTCACGTCCCCCCTCGGCAACCGCGCCCCGGAGCCCTCGGCTCCTTGGCCCTCGCCCTCGCCGCCTGCGCCCCCGCCCTCCAGCCGCCCGAAATCGACTGGGTTGCCGTACCCGGCGGACAGCTCCTCCTCGGCAGCGGCGAAGCCGCCGTTTCCATCGAAGTCGCGCCGTTCCTCCTCGCGCGCACGGAAGTCACCAACGCCGAGTTCCGCGCCTTCGTCGAGGCCAGCGGACACGTGACCGACGCGGAGCGCATCGGCGATTCGGTGGTCTTTCGCTACCGGGGCGAGGGCGGAGCCTGGGAAATCACACCCGGCGCCACTTGGCGCAGCCCCGAAGGCCGCGGCAGCGACTTAACCGACCGCTGGGACCACCCGGTCGTGCACGTCTCGATCCGCGACGCCGAGGCCTACGCCGCGTGGGCCGGGGCCCGGCTGCCCACGGAAGCCGAATGGGAATGGGCCGCGCGCGCCGGCGACCGCCATTGGCCCTTCCCCTGGGGCCCCGACCACGAACCCTCCGGCGCTCCACCCGCCAACATTTGGCAAGGGCCCTTCCCCAGCCGCGACCTCGCGCAGGACGGCCATCGCGGCAGCGCGCCGGTGGGGAGCTTTCCCCTCAACCCCTTCGGCCTCCACGACCTGGCCGGCAACGTGTGGGAGTACGTCTCCGATCGCCGCGGCGGCGGTCCGGCCGCGGGCCGGCACCCTCGGCTCTCGGCGGCGGACGAGCCGGGCCTAATCGCACAGATCCGCGGGGGCTCGTTCCTGTGCGCCCGCGGTGTCTGCGAGGGTTACCGCTCCGACGCGCGCCAGTTCAAGCTCGAAGCGGACGGCAGCAACAACGTCGGTTTCCGTTTGGCGTCCGGGATCAGCGACCCGCCGCCTCGCGGCGCAGGTCGATGAACTTCGCGATCGGCCCGACCGTCGCCAGGGCGAAGAAGGCCGGCGCGGCGAAGAGCGATCCGTCGGGGATCCAGGGCACCAGATCGAGCAGGCGCAGACCCGCTTCCACCAGGGCGATCAGGAAGGCCACCAACATGCGCCCGCGCATGGAGCGCACGGTGGTCGGCGGGTCCGTGATCATGAAGAAGATGAAGAGCTGGTACATCGGCCCGGTGATTGGGGCGATCGAACTGAAGTAGCTGTCACCGGTGAACCAGGTGCGCACCCAGCCCAGCACCAGGAACGAGGTCACGTAGGTCAGGGTGACGTGCAGGATGCGCGCCCGCCAGGTGACCAGGAGACCGACGCACCAGATCACCACCAGCGGCGCCAGGTTGTTGTTCCACTGGGTGCTCAGGATCGCGAACTTGGCCGGCGCCAGGATGAGCATCAGCGTGATGCCCAAGTTCGTCGGGTTCCAAAGGTGCCGGCCCCGGTAGCGCAGCACATACTTGGAGGAGATCGAGATCGCCGCGGCCAGGGCGAAGGGCCAAATCAGGCCCTGTTGCGGGTTGGTCAGGATCGTGACGCTGACACCGCTGATGTAGGCGCTCTGGATGTGGACCAGGTGGCCGCGCGTCCACAGGGAGAAGAGCGACTCGACGATGACCGCCGTGGAAAGCGCCACCGCGAACACGGTCAGGCTCGAGATCGCGCCCAGGTGGGCCGCGATGATCACGATCAGGCTGATCAGCATGGTGATCAGCCACTTGGGCTCCAGCAGGAATGCGAGCGGCGACGGGCGCTCGCCGGCCAGGGTCGGGCTGAGGGCGGTCATGGTCGATGGGGGCTCGGCGGGCTCGCCGGCGGAGTCAACGTAGCCCGTCCGACCGCAAGCCGCGCGGCTTTGTTCCGCGCCGCCGGGGGAATCGGGAGGGGGTCACTGGATTCGGTATGCCCGTCCAGACGACGCGCTCGGTGCTGTTCGGCTTCCGGCGGAATCGTTCGCGATGGGGCTCAGTGGGGCGGTGCGCCCGATTCGGGTTCGCGCACCCGGTGGCGGCGGTTGAGCTCGAGGCCCTCGAGCTCCTGTTCGACGCCCGAGGGCCAACGCACCAGGGCCCGCACCGGGTCGCTGCGTTCGCCCAATCCCCAGAACAGTTCACGGGGGTTTTGGCTGGCGAAACCTCCGCCGCCTTCCACGATGCGCAGGGAACGCTGGTCGCCGAAAATCAGGGTCGCTTCGGTCCCGATGGCGCTGGCGTTGGAGCGCGTCGCGTCGAACTCCAGGGCGATCCAGGAATGCTGGGCGGCGGGTGTGTTGCGGTAGTAGAGCAGCGGCCCGTTCTGGTTGGCGATGACCACGTCCTGGGCCCCAACACGGCGGAAGTCGCCGATCACCAGGGAACGGCCGTCGAAACGGTCGCGCACACCGACCTGCTCGGCGACGTTGACGAAGCTGCCGGCGCCGCGGTTGTGCAGCACGGCCGAGCGCTCGTAGCCGGATTGGCTGCGCCCCTCGAAGGCCGGCCAGTGGGCGGCGTCTGCCAGGATGCGCCCCGACCCGCCGGCCAGGTTCGCCGCCCGGTGCCAGTAGTCCCGGCGCTCGTCCGCGCTGATCCAGCCGTTGACCACGAACAGGTCGTCGCGCCCGTCGTTGTCCAAATCGGCAAAACGCGCGCCCCAGGCCCAGCCCGTGTCCACCAGGGCTCCCCGTGCGGTCTGCACCATGGCGCCGCCCTCGGGGATCATGCTCAGACGCAGGTTGTTGCCGTGGAAGACGTATCCGCGTTTGGAGATGTTCGTGACGAATACCGAGAGCCGGCCGTCGTTGCGCACGTTGCCGAAGCTCACGGACATGCCGCTCTTCGAATCGTGCCCCAGGCCCACGTCGATTTCCTCGAAGTAGCGCCCCTCGACGTTGCGAAAGAGCTGCTCCGAGTTGTAGTCGTTGGCCAGGTAGAGGTCCGGCCAACCGTCGCGGTCCAGGTCGGCGATCGAGACCGCCATGGTCCAGCGGTCGCTGGTCAAACCGACCTCGAAGGTCACGTCCTCGAAGGTGCCGTCGCCCCGGTTGCGGAAAAACGCGTTGTCACCGCCGTTGGTGGAGAACTCGCCGCTGTCGTGCATGATCGCCGTGGTGTCGAGATTCCACAGGTCATGCTCGGCGCGGAAGTATCCGGCCACGAACAGGTCCAAGAAGCCGTCGCGGTCGTAGTCGATCCAAGTGGCGGCGTTCGAGTACATCCAGCGCTCGAGGCCGGCTTCGGCGGTGACCTCGCTGAACGTGCCGTCGCCGAGGTTGCGCAAGAGCGCCAGATAGCCGTAGCGGTGCACGAGCAGGTCCTCGTAGCCGCTGTTGTCCACATCACCCCAAATGCTGCCCATGGAGACACCCCGCCCGCGCACGTTCAGGTGCGCCGCGCCGGCCTCCTGGGCCACGTCCTGAAAGCTGCCGTCCCCCAGGTTGCGAAAAAGCGCATTGGGGGCATCGAAATCCGAGCTGGTGACGTAAAGGTCGATCCAGCCATCCCGGTCGAAGTCCACGGCGGACACGGCCGCGCCCGTGCCGAGGATGTGGGGCTGGATGTGCTGCACCTTTGGGTCGAGGGCCGCGGAGCGGTGCCGGAACCCGAGGCCGATTTCCTGGGCGACTTCCTCGAAGGCGAAGGGGGGCGGCGGGCCGCCGCGCACGCCGCCGTCGTCCTGGGGTCGCCCCAGCCACCAGGCGGCGGCCAAGAGGCCCACGAACGCCAGGCGCGTGACCCAAAGGCCCATGTGGCGCGACCCCGGGGGGCGGCTGGGAACCTGCGGGGCCGGGTCGCTGGTGTTGGGCATGGGCTGGCTCGGCGGCGCCGCTGCCGGCGCGTGCTCCCTTCGAGTATAGGTCCTCACCCGGGGTGGCTTTGGGGGAGCGCCCCGGGCTCGCCGCCGGCGGGCCGCCAGCGGGGCAGGGGCTCCACCAGGTAGGCGCGATGCCCCCGTTCCAGCCGTGCAACGAGCAGCTCTCCGCTGCGTTCGCCCCGCCCGGCGAAGGTCCGGGCGAGTTGTTCGGGACCGTCCGGGTGCCCGCGTGCACGCACGCGGACGGGTCCGATGCCGTGGCCGCCGAGCATGCGCCGCACCCGCCGACGGTCGAGGGCCGAGCTTTCGAGCACACGCCAGGCGCGGTGCAGCGGCGACGGCTCGGGTTCGCGGTCGGTCCCCAAAAACGCGAGTTTCGGCCCCAGGGGCAGCGCGTCGAGGGTGCACCCGTAGGGCCCCACGAGCTGAGCGCGCACCAGGGGCGGAGCGGGCTCCACCACGAAGGCCGGATCGCGCCCCGGCGCCAGGGGCTCGGCGGGTCGGGTTTCCCCCGTCGGGGCGCTGAAACGCGCCTCGCCGCCCCCCGGCACGCGCCCCGCCAGGTGGGAGAGCTCCAGGTGGGTGTGGGCGTTCACCAGCCCCGGCACGAGGAGGCCGTCCAGCGCCGGTCCGTCGCCGCCGGGTGTGCGGACGTCGAGTGCCTCCAGCACCCTGCCGTGCAGGTCGTCGAGTTCAGGGCCGGGGCCCACGTCCATCCAATGGATCGGGG
>JBJHAV010000293.1:0-4639 GCA_050480685.1 Planctomycetaceae bacterium
ACTGCGCCGAGAGCGGGACGTTTTCGGGCATGGGGTGGTGAGACGCTCGCCGGAGAGACAGGTCGGGCCGGGGCGGGTCCTAAAGCGGACGGGTCCCGACGTGAAGATCGAAGTCGCCGCCGCCTCCCCAGGCGGCGCACTGCCGTTGCCTGAGGGGCGGTGAGGCGTCAGGGCTGCGAAGCCCGCGGACGCCCCTTGGGACGAAGCCGCGAACGCCGCGGTTGGACGTGGATGCCGGCGGAAGCCATGCCGGCCAGGGGTGAGTGCGTGCCGCGGCGCTCTAGCAGGCAACCCAGGGGCCCCGCGGCCGACATGGCGGTCGCGGGTTCGGGCTGGGATGGTCTGTCGAAGAGGCTCGATGACACGGCTTGGGGGGGGCTTGCCGGTCGCGTTGCGTGTTCACTGCAACGGCGTGTGCCGGGCAGGGGTCGCAGTGCGAAGCGGAGGGGCATTAGAGAGCCGCCCCCCGGAGGGGTCAACGGATCTGCGGTCCGAAGTGACCCGAGTTCTTCACAACGGGCCTGTCCCGCCGCGACTTGCGCGCGACGGCGTCGTTCCCGCAAGCAGGATCTCCACCGCTGTGCGGATGTCCTCCACCCTGGTGTTCCAGCCGAGGCTGAGGCGCAGGCCCCCCCGAGCCGTGGCTTCGTCCCATCCCATGGCGAGCAAGACGTGGGAAGGCTCCACCGACCCACTGGCGCAGGCGGATCCGGAACTGACTTCCAGTCCGAGCAGGTCCAGGGCCGTGACGAGCACCTTGCCCTCCCTGTCCGGCAGGGCCAAACAGAGCGTGTTGGGGAGACGTTGGACCGCCTCTAGGGCCGGGCCGACCAGGCGCACCCCGGGCAGAGACTCCGCAAGGGCCTGCCACAGCTCCACGAGCAGGGCGCGGGAGCGGTCCGCGAAGGCCTCCCGCTGCGCTACCGCCAGTTCCACGGCCACGGCTGCCGCGGCGATCGCCGGTGCGTCCTCGGTGCCGGCCCGCAGGCCCCTCTCGTGGCCTCCGCCGGTCAGAAGCGGCTCCAGGGCCGTGCCGGGGCGGACGTAGAGCCACCCCACCCCCCTCGGGCCCCCCAGCTTGTGGGCACTGAAGCTGGCCAGGTCCACGTCCCACCCCACCAGGTCCACGGGCAGCCTGCCCAGGGCCTGAACTGCATCCGTGTGGAAGAGTCGGCGCGGGCCGGGCGCGGCGCGCACGAGTTGGACCAGCTCGCAGAGGTCGGGCGCCGCCCCCATCTCGCCGTTGGCCGCGGCCAGGGACACCAACCGGCAGTCTGGGTTGGAGAGCGCTTCCGCCAGGGACTCCGTCCTGGGGTAACCCTCCCGGTCCACCCCCACCAGGGCCAGGGCATGTCCCGCCCGGGCCAGGTCGGTGGCGGTTTCGAGCACGGCGGAGTGTTCGCTCGCGCCCACGGCGAGGCCCGGGTGGCGCACGCCGTCCTTTCCGAGGGCCCGCAGGCTGCCCCTCAGGCCCAAGTTGGTCGCCTCCGTTCCGCCGGAGGTGAACAAGATCGTGTCCTCGGGCACCGCCAGGGCCGCGGCGATGCGCTCCCGGGCTTCGTCGATCCGGTGGCGGGCGCGCCGGCCCGGCCCGTGCAGGCTGGAGGGATTGGCCCAGGCCTCCTCCCAGGCCTCGATCCAGGCGGCACGCACCTCGGGCCGCAGGGGAGTGGCGGCGTTGTGGTCCAGGTAGATCGCCATGGGGTCGCCGGGCGGGTTCACGCCCGAGCCGGGCAACCACGATAGCGCTGGGGATCCTCCGCCGGCGCCTAAGCTGGGTGTCGGTCCAGCACCCGGGCATAGAGCTCCAGGTGACCCTGAAGCCCCTTCGGCAGGTCGTAGCGCTCGAAAAGTCGTGCGCGGGCGAGTTCGGTCCACCGGCGGCGGGCTTCGGCATCGCCGCCAAGTTCGAGGGCGGCGCCGGCCAAGTGCCGCCCGGCAGCCTCGGGCCCGCATCCTTCGGCCAGGTCCACCAAGCGGCCGGGGGAGGTCGGATCGCCGTCCGGGCCGAGCAGCTCTTCCAGTCCGCCCACCCGGTGGGCGACCACGGGCACCCCGGCCGCCATGGCCTCCAGGGCCACGAGCCCGAAGGCTTCCCGGCGACTGGGCACGAGCAAGAGATCGGCCCGGGCCAAACGCGCGGGGGTGAGGGTCACGGCGCCCTCGAAAACGACCCGGTCCTCCAATCCCAGGCGGTCGGCCAAGGCCCTGGAGGGCTCGGCAAGGGGGCCGGCGCCCAGCACGCCAAGACGGGCCCCGGCTCCCCTGTCCAGGAGGACCTTGAGGGCGTGGAGGGCGACATCAACGCCCTTCCATGGTTCTAAATGACCTACAAATAGCAATGAGAGGCGCTCTGACGGTTCTTGGTCGGGGTTGGGCTCCCAAATCGAGGCATCAATGAAGTTAGGGATGATTAGAGGGTGATCCAGCCCCCCACTGGGCAACACTTCCCGGGCCTGAGCGGCCAGGGCCCGCGAGGGGCAGACGACCACGGTGGCGCGGCTGGCGAGGTGCGCCAGGCGGGCGCCGCGTGCGGGATCCGAGGCGGCCGAGGCCACGTCGGAGCCGTGCAGGCCGAGCACCCAGGGCAACCCGAGGGTCGCCGCGGCCTGGGCCGCGTCCTCTCCGCAGGGGAAGGCGAAGTGGCCGTGGAGCAGGTCGAAGGGGCGCTCCCGGTGGGCCTGGAGCAGGGCTTCTTGGGTCGCGGCTCCGGGCTGCGCGAGGCGCAGTTCGAGCTGCGCCGAGGGGTGCCCGGACCAGGCCATGGGGCGGATCGGGCCCGGGGCCGGGGAGGTCCAGCCCAGTAGTTCTAGGCGCTTTGGGAAACGTTCCGCGCAAAGCACCACGTCGGCGCCGGCCCGGGCCAGGGCCGAGGCGAGTTCCACGGCCGCGGTGGTGCTGCCTCCGAGGCCCCCCCGGCAGAGGAGGCCAACGCGCAAGCCGCGGACCGAAACGAGGGGCACGGCGCGCGAGGCCGCCTCAGCCCGACGAGGCCCGGCGCTGGGGCCACTCGACGGCGTCGGCCGGCAGGTCGGGCAGGGCCTTCGAGGGCTCGGCGGGTACTTCGCTCGCCTTCGCCGGCGGGCTCGCCGGTGCGGGTTCCGCGACAGGTGCCGTCGCCGGAGACTGCGCCGCCGGAGACTGCGCCGGACTGAGCACACTGGGCGCCGGACGCTGGCCTTCCTGGGCGATGACTTCTTCCGCCAAGAGTTCGTAGTCCCGCGCGCCGCTGGAGTCCGGTGCGTATTCGAACACGCTTTGGCCGTAACTCGGCGCCTCGGCCAACTTCACGTTCGTGCCGATCGGACGGCGGAAACACTGCTCGGGGAAGTACCTGCGCAGTTCGCCGAGCACCTCGCGCGCCAGGCGCAGGCGCGAGTCGTAGAGGCAGGGCACGATGCCGGTCAGTTCGAGGGCGGGATTGAGGCGTCGTTTGAGCAGGGCGATCACGTCGAGCAGTCGCGTCATGCCTTGCAGTGCCAGGAACTCCGTCTGCAAGGCGACGAACACCTCGCGCGCGGACACCAGGGCATTGATCGAAAGCAGCCCCAAACTCGGCGGGCAGTCGAAGATCAGGTACTCGGCCGGGACACCGCCGCGTTCACTGCGGCTGTGGCGCTCCCACTCGTCCACCGCTTCCGCGAGGATTTGTTCACGGCCGAGTTCGGCGGCCAATTCGAGTTCGGCACCGGACAGGTCGATGTCCGTCGGCACCACCCAGAGCCCGTGGGTCGCCGTGGGGCGCAGGGCCTCGGCGACCGTGCATTGGCCGGTGAGGATGCCGTAGCTGGAGGGCTCGCCGCGTGCGATTTCGACGCCCAGGTGGGTGCTCAAGTTTCCCTGGGGGTCCAGGTCCATGAGCACGACGCGTCTGCCGGTGCGCGCCAGGGCGGCACCGAGATTCGCTGCGGTGGTCGTCTTGCCGACACCGCCCTTTTGGTTGACGAGCGCGATCCTGCGCATGGTGGACACGGGTGCCGCGATTCTACGGTGGAGAGGGGCACCCTGCCGCGAGCAGTTCGAAAGGGTCCCCCGGCGACCGCGGGTCCGGCGCCCAGAGCGCCTCGGCGTGCTCGCAGTCGGCGGCCCGCCCGAAAGCCAAGCTGGCCAGGCGCGCGCGCTCCAGGATGTGGAGTCCTTCGGGCAGGTGCTCCCCCAGGTCGTCGGGTCCGGCCGGTTCGATCTGCGAGCGATGGCAGGACAGGGCCCTCCACTTGCGCTCCAGGCCGGCGGTCGAGGGCACGAGGTGGGTGGGCGCCGGCGCGGCGTAGGTGCCGGGGACCAGGGGAGGCGCCCCGAGCAGACAGAGGGGCGGATCCCAGTTCGCCTGCGCCTCGGACCGGTGGGCAGCCATCCATTCCAGAGTCCTCGCCACCAGACGTGCTCCGGCCCCGTGGTCCGGGTGGGGGTCGAAGGGTGCCGGGCTCAGCAGCAGGCGGGGGCGGAGCGCCCAGAGCCACCGCGCCAGGATTTGCTCCGCCCCGAATGCGTCCGCCACCCCCTGATCGGGCAGGCCCAGGCAGACCCGGCCGCGCACGCCGAGCACCCGGGCCGCTTCGGCCGCTTCCCCTAGGCGCGTGGGGCCGTCCCCGCGGGTGCCGGCCTCCCCCGCGGTCAGGTCGATCAGCCAGACCCCGAG
>JBJHAV010000294.1:0-4607 GCA_050480685.1 Planctomycetaceae bacterium
AGGTGGCCGAGACCCTGGGCGACATCAGCAAGATCGAAGCGGAGCCGCGCATGGCCGGCAACCGCATGACGATGATGTTGGCTCGCAAGGCCGGCGGCTGAACCCGGCCCCGGGGGGTGGGGGAGCCGGCGGGGCCCGTGGGTCCGCCCTGGGGGCCCCGGACCTGGCCCCGGTGCTTGGCCTCGGTGCTTGGCCTCGTTCTTGGCCCGGGCCTCAGCTCGGGCTTGATCCGGCGGAGAGCGGCGCTATCCTCTTTCCTCCCACACAAGCGTCGGCGGTCTCCGCCGGCCCCCTGGGAGCGGTGCGGGCAGCCTGCGAACAGGGACACCCAAGGGCCCTTTGGGGCCACTGAAGAGGACGATCCAAGATGCCCAAAATGAAGTCGCGCGGCGCGGTCAAACGCCGCTTCAAGATCACCAAGTCCGGGAAGGCCAAGGCCTCCAAGTCAGGGCGCGGGCACATGCACGCGTCGAAGAACGGCAAGGCGCGCCGCAACAAGCGCAAGCCGCTGATCCTGACGGGCACGTGGGCGGTGCTGATGCGCCGCATGATGGGCTGAGGCCCGAGGAGCCGACGACATGGTGCGAGTAACGATCGGTGCCCCCCGGCGCCAAAAGAAAGTCCGCTACTTCAAGCAAGCGCGTGGCAACTGGGGCGGCGGCAGCCGGCTCTGGCGGACCGTGCGCGAGCGTTTGGTCCGTTCCTGGGCCTTCGCCTTCCGGGACCGCAAGCAGCGCAAGCGCCATTTCCGGCGCCTGTGGATCCTGCGCATCAATGCGGCCGCCCGCGAGCGCGGCATGAACTATAGCCAGCTCATCAACGGGCTGGGCAAGGCGGGCATTCGTTTGGACCGCAAGCAGCTCTCGGAGCTGGCGATCCACGATCCGGTGGCCTTCGACAGCCTGGTGGCCAGCGCCCGCGAGCACGCGGGGCAAGCCGCCGCGGCGCGCTGATTCCAAGCCGGGCAGGGGAGCCGCGCGGGGCGAGGGAACTCGCTCCGGAGCGGTGACTGTCACGCATCCTCGGCCAGCAACATCGGTCCGCACCAACGACCGGCGCCCATGTGCCCTCCCCAGGATTCCGACGCGCCGCTCGAGGCGCTGCCCGATCTGGACCCGCTCCTGGCCGAGGTCCAGGCAGCGGCGAACGCCGAGGCCCTGCGCGAGTTGGAGCGCCTTTGGCTCGACCGGCCCGGCGGCCGTTTGGCGCGGCTGATGGGGCGCATTCCGACCCTTGCGCCGGAAGAGCGCAAGGCCTTCGGCGGGGCCGTGAACGGCCTCAAGCGCGCCCTTGAAGGGGCCTTGGCCGAACGGCGCGCCGCCCTGGAAGCCGCCGCCCTGGAGGCGGCTTTGGCGGACCCGGACTTCGACGCCACCCTGCCCGCGGCGCCCGTGATCGCGGGCGCGCTGCATCCTTTGACGCGCGTGCGGCGGGAGCTCGAGGAGATCTTCACCTCCATGGGCTACCACGTGCTCGACGGGCCCGAGGTGGAGCTGGAGCACTACAACTTCGAGTGTTTGCAGATCCCCGCCGACCATCCGGCGCGGGATTCCCAGGACACCTTCTATGTGCGCCCCCTCGTGCCGGGCGCCGGACGGCTGGTGCTGCGCACGCACACCTCGCCGGTGCAGGTGCGCGCCATGGAGCGATTGAAGCCGCCCTTCCGCGCCATCGCGCCGGGGCGTGTCTTCCGCAACGAGAGCACCGACGCGACCCACGAACACACCTTCCATCAAATGGAAGGCCTCGTGGTCAGCGAGGACGCCAGCGTGGCCCAACTGGTGGGCACCATGAAGGACTTCCTGCGCGCGGTCTTCCGCCGCGAGGACCTGGACGTGCGCCTGCGGCCCGGTTACTTCCCCTTCGTCGAGCCGGGTTTCGAACTCGATGCGCGCTGCCCCTTTTGCAAGGACGGCTGCCGCATCTGCAAGGGCAGCACGTGGATCGAACTGTGCCCCTGCGGCATGGTGCATCCGGGTGTGCTGCGCGCGGGCGGCATCGATCCCGAGCGGTGGCGCGGATTCGCCTTCGGCCTCGGGCTCTCGCGCCTGGTGATGCTGCGCTACGGCATCGACGACGTGCGCCACTTGCTGGGGGGCGATCGGCGCTTCCTGGAGGCCCTGTCGTGAAGATTTCCCTGCGCTGGTTGGCGCGGCACGTGGACTTGGCCGGCGTCGAGCCCGCCGAACTCGCCCGCCTGTTGACCCTGCACACCGCCGAGGTGGAGGGCATCGAACCCTTCGCGCCGGCTTTGGGGCAGGTGGTCGTCGGGCACGTGCTTTCCCGCGAGCCCCACCCGAACGCGGACAAACTCGGCGTTTGCCGGGTGGATCTGGGGCAGGGTGAGCCCGCGCAGATCGTGTGCGGCGCGGCCAACGTGCGCGCTGGGCACCGGGTGGCGGTGGCCGTGCCGGGCGCGGTGTTGCCCGGCGACTTCAAGATCAAGGTCTCCAAGATCCGCGGCGTCGAATCCGCCGGGATGATCTGTTCCGAGCGCGAGCTGGGCCTGGGGGACGAACACGCCGGCATCTGGGTGCTCCCCGCGGATGCTCCCATCGGAGTGCCCGTGACCGAAGCCCTGGACGCGTCCGACTGGGTCGTCGAGATCGACAACAAGTCCCTGACCCACCGGCCCGACCTGTGGGGACATCGGGGCATGGCGCGCGAGGTGGCGGCGCTCCTCGGCCGCGAACTGCGCCCGCTGGAAACGGCGCTGCCAAAGACCCACGGCGGCGGCGAACGGCCTATCCCCGTGGCGATCGATACGCCCGATTGCACGCGTTATCTGGCGTTGCCCCTGGAATTGCCCGCGGATCTGGAGCCCGGATCCTTGGCGCGCTCGCCGGATTGGCTGCGGCTGTTGTTGCTGGCCGCCGGTCAGCGCCCGATCGACCTTTTGGTCGACCTCTCGAACTTCGTGATGCTCGACCTGGGGCAACCGAACCACCTCTTCGACGCGCGCCACATCGACGCGGGCGGCATCGCCGTGCGCCAGGCGCGCGCGGGCGAGCGCATGACCACCCTGGACGGCGCCGAACGGGCGCTCTTGCCCGCGGATCTTTTGATCACGAGCGGCGAGCGGGCGGTGGCCCTGGCCGGCGTGATGGGGGGTGAGGATTCGAAGGTGGTCGCGGACACCCGTTCGCTGGTGCTCGAAGTGGCCACCTTCCGGCCGACTCCGGTCCGGCGCACCGCGGCCCGCTTGGACCTGCGTTCGGAGTCCTCCGCCCGTTTCGAGAAGAGCCTGGATCCGCACCTGGTCGAGCCGGCCGCCGCGCACTTCGCGCGCCTCTTGGCCGAGTTGGTGCCGGGCGCCGCACCGAGCGGGCCGGTGAGTGTCGCCGGTGAGCTGCCGCCGGTGCCCGCGCCCATCGAACTCGACGCCGCGCGCCTTGCGGCCACCCTGGGGGCCGAAGTGCCCGGCGCCCGGGTCGAGGACCTGCTCACCCGGCTGGGTTTCGACGTGGCGGTCACGGCGAACGGCTGGCGCGTGGGTGTGCCCACCTGGCGGGCGACCCGCGACGTGTCCTTGCCCGAGGACCTGGTCGAGGAGGTCGGGCGCATGGTCGGTTACGCCAGCCTCGGGGAAGCGCGCATGGGGGCCGAACTCGCCCCCGCGCCCCGGGATGCGCGGCGCGAGTTGGCGCGCGCCCTGGCGGATGCCGCGGCCGGATCGGCAGGTTTGCTGGAGGTCGAGACCTACTCCTTCCTGCCGGCGCCCCTGGCCCGCGACCTGGCCCTCGACGAAGAGCCCCACGTGGAGGTCGAGAACCCGGTGGCCGAGGGTTGGCAGCGCGTGCGCCGCTCGGTGCTGCCGAGCCTGGTGGGGCTCTTGCCCCTGAACCTGCGCCACGGCGGGGACTTGGGGCTTTTCGAGATCGGCAAGGGCTACTTGCCGGAGTCCCCCAATGGGCGCGGTGAGCCGGCCGAGGTGCACGAGCTGGCCCTAGTGCTCGCGTCGCCGCCGGTGGCCGAGGGCCGCCACGCCCTGGGCGGCGCACTCGCCAGGCTGCGCGGCATCGTCGAACTGCTCGTTCGCCGGGCAGGCGTGGGGGCCCAAACCGCTTGGGAACCGGCCCCGGGCGGGCCGCCATTCACGCACCCGACGCGCCGGGCGAGCCTTTCATGCGGCGGGCGCGAGCTGGCCTTCGCCGCCGAGTTACACCCGGCCGCGGCGCGCCGGTTGGAGCTGGAAGCGGACGTGGCCGTCGCGACCCTGAACCTGGACGCGCTGCTGGGTCTCGAGCGCCCGGGGGCCCGGCACGTGCCCTTGCCCCGTTTCCCGGGCCGGTCCCTGGACGTGGCCCTGGCGGTGCCCCGCTCGGCCCCGGCGGCCGAAGCCGAGGCCCTGATCCGCGCCGCCGGCAAGGGGCTGGTGCGGCGCGTGGAGCTGTTCGACCTCTACCGCGGCCCGGGCCTGGCCGAGGGCCAAAAGTCCCTGGCGTACAACGTCCTGCTGGTGAGCGAGGAGCGCACCCTGGAGGAAGCGGACGTGCGCAAATTCCTGGAGCGCCTGGAGCGCACCAGCCGAGACAGAGGCTTCGAACTGCGCGGCTCCCCCCGCTCCTGAAGAGGGGAAGACGGTGCCTGGCTCCAACTTCCCTCCC
>JBJHAV010000295.1:0-4601 GCA_050480685.1 Planctomycetaceae bacterium
AGGAGCGCTGGCCAAGGGGCTGGGGACTTGGCACGGTTTGCTCGGGCGAAGAGTCACCGCAGCGGCGATCGAGCCGGGCTCGAGCCGCCTCTGGTGACACGCCCCTCCGGTGGGTGGGGACGGTGCGGCGGCGCTGCACGAAGGTTTCGCGTGCCGCCGCCTGGCGTGCCGTGGGCAGCGGTCCGATCGGCACCAACACCTGCGCTTCCCCGAGCCGATCGATGCGCTGCTCGCGTCCATCCGGTCCCACGTGCACCCTCAAACCCGGCTCCCGCAGAACCTCCCCGAAGGCCCCATCCAGCCAAACCCACTCTTGCCCGGGGGAACCGCGCAGGGCGCCCCAGAAACTCTGCTCGCGGCCGTGCAGCGGCGGCTGGCTCGCCATCGCCGAGGGCTGGGGCAATCGCATCAGGGTGCGCCACAGGGCCGTGGCGTCCACGTGGGAGAGCACGGCGGGGCTCGTGCGGCCGGCGTTCAGGGCCCCCGGCAACTCGCTGATGAAGGGCACACGCAGGGAAGCCTCGGGCAGCGGTCCCGGGGCGCTCCCGAGGGCGGTGACCGCCAGCAGGGTGTCGTGGCGCCGACCGCTCTCGGCCAAGGCGCCGCGCACCGCGCCGAGCAACGTCTCGGCGCCCTCGCCGCGCGCGCCGGGATCCGCCAGGTGCACCCAGAGCAGGGCCCGGCGATGGCGCTCGGCCATCAAAAACGCGCGGGCGCGGGCGGCGAGGGCCCCGGCGTCCAGTCCCGCGTCTTCCTCCAGGGTTTCGAAACCCTCCAGTCCCGTGGACCCCGCCAAGGGCTCGGACAAAAACGCGGCCGTGCGCCAGCCGGCGTCCCGCGCGGCCGATGCCAAGGTCCAGGTGCCCGGCGCCAACCGATCGCCCGGGCGGCGCACCCCGTGGCCGGGGGCGAAACGGCCGGTCCACAGGCTCGCGGCGGATGCCGGCGGGTGGTCGCTCGCGGCCCAGATCGGGCCGACCCGTTGGCCCCGCCGCTGCATGGCGGTCCAAGCGGGCCCCTCGGGCAAAACCTCCGGGTCCGGCCAGGATCCAAAGGTGACCAGCACCAGGTCCATGGCCGTGGGGCGCAGGAACGCGGGCTCCGGCGTGCGTTCGCCGAAAATCACCCGCGCGCCCAGGACCAGCGGGCCCGCCACGAGCGCGAAGGCCAAAACCCAACGCCAGAGCCCGTCCGCGGCGCCGCGCCCGCTCGTTCCCCGCTGACCGGACTCCGCTTGCGCCGCCACGCTCACAGCCTGCCGGTCAGGGACATCCAGCGCAACTTCAGCACCGTGGTGTACCCCTGCATCAGGATGCGCAGGTTGAGGGTCGATTCGCCGCGCACCCGATCGACGAACTCGATCGGCACCTCGTCGATGGGGATGCGCTCGCGCGCGGTTTTGTAGAGCAGCTCCTGGACGATGGCGGGTCCCGGCGAAAAGGTCTGCTCGACCCGGATGCGCCGCAGGGTTTCGGCGTCCCAACAGCGAAAGCCCGAGTTGCAGTCGCGCACGGGCACACCCAGCAGCAGGCGGATGTAGAGATTCGCGAGCACCGTGATCCAGCGGCGCAGCAGGCCGCGGTCGGCGTCCCGGCCGCCGGCCACGCCGCGGGAGCCGAGCACCAGCCCGATCGGCTTGCCCGACCGGGGGTGGGGAGCTCCCAGGCGGGCGAGCAGCGCCGGCACGAACCTGGGATGGTGCGAAAAGTCCGCATCCATCTCGACCACCACGTCGGCGCCCATTTCGAGCGCCTTCAAGAAACCGTCACGGCCTGCCCGGCCCCGCCCGCGGTCCTCGGTGCGGTCCAAAAGGTGCAGGCGCGGCTCCTCCCGCGCGGCTTCCGCCACCAGGCGCCAGGTGCCGTCGGGGGAGTGGTCGTCGACCACGAGCACCTCGACGTTCGGACCCAGCGCGATCAACTCGCGGGCCAGATCGACGGCGTTTTCGGCCTCGTTGTAGGTGGGCACCGTGCAGATCACACGCGGCGCCGCGTCCCTGGCGGTGGGCAGCGGCGCGGAGCGATCGGCTCCGGGGGTACGGGCGGACATGAACGGGGGGGGGGCGGCCGAGGAAGTGCCGTCGGCGGGCCGCGGCGCGGTGGGGGGAGGGGGCGCGCTGGACGCCGGCACGTGGCCCGGGAAGGCTACAACCGCCCTCCCGGAGCGGCAAACCGCCACGTCTGTCTTGGCCCCGCGTGTGTCCGCGGGGACACTTCCCCGGCGCCCATGTCCCAAGAGCCCCGAAATCGCCCGCCCGCCGGGACCGCAGGCGCCGCGCGCCCGGGCGAGCCTGGGGCCGGCGCTCCGACCGCTGCGCGGGCCGCTGCGCCGGCCGATCCCGCGGCCTCCCGCTGGGACCGGGCCGGTTGGGTCCTGGTGGCGGCGGTGCTCGCGCTGCTCGTGCACTCGGCCTGGCGCGTCGGGCCGACCTACGACGAGCACTTCTACATCGCCAGCGGTGTGCACTACCTGGGGGGCGGGGACTTCGGCCTCAACCGCGAGCATCCGCCCCTGCTCAAGTACCTGGCCGGGGCGCCCCTGAAACTGCTCGGCGTCGATCCGGGGCCGGACAGCGGCGCTCAACTGGCCTTCCCGGCGACGTTTTTCTACGGGCGCGCCGGCGAGGACTTGGACCTCAACCTGTTCGCCGCCAGGTTGCCCTTCTGCCTGCTCGGGGCGCTCTTCGTGTTGGCCGTTTGGCGCGTGGGGCGAAGCTGGTTCGGGCCCCGGGCCGGCTTGGCGGGCGCCGCGCTGTTCGGCCTCAACCCGAACTTCCTGGCCCACGCTCCGCTGGCCGGGCTCGACGCGGCCTCGTCGTTCTTCATTTTCCTGGCGCTGGTCTCCTTCGTGGCGGCCCTGGAGCGCCCGAGCGCACGCCGCGTGCTGTGGGCCGGCGTGGCCTTCGGGTTGGCGCAACTGGCCAAGTTCAGCGCGCTGCTGCTGGTGCCCGTGCAGGCCGGGTTGGTGCTCGTCGTCGCTCTCGCGACCCGCCGCGGCAGGCCGCTGCTCCTGGCTCCCAGGGTTTGGCTCGTCGGCGTGACGGTGTTCGCCATCGGCTACGGCTTTGAAGCGCGGGCGATCAACGATCTGTGGGGCGAGCGCGGTTATGCCATCACCCAGCGGCGTGCGCCGGTGGAAGCGGCGCGGCTGGGGGTAAGCCTCGCGGCCGAACTGCCCGCCGAGGCCGCGGCCTTGGCCCAAGGGGTGGCGGGGGCCCGGGGCGCGGTGGAGGCCCTCGAAATCCACCTGGCGCTTTTGGAACGCACCCATCCCGCGGGGACGGCCGATGCGGCGGCCAGGGCTCTCGTCGGCCTAGAAGGCGGTCCCGGCATGCTTCGCCGCCGCGCGGTGGAAGCCCTGCTCGCCTCGCCGGGGGGCACGGTCTCCGCGGCCGAACGCCTGGCTGTGCTGCCGGTGCTCGCCGAGCGGCAATTCCTGTTCGACGCGGGACTGGAGGACAGCGCCCGGCTCGACGTGTGGGCGCGCTGGTTCGATCGCGCCCGCCACGAGGATTGGGACGAGCGCATTCTGGTCGGCACGGCCTTCGATCGGCTGACCCGCGGCCTCCTGGGGGACACCCGGCCGATCCCGCTGATCAGCGCCATCAAGGGCGTCGATTACCAGCTCTACCACGGCCAATTCGGCCACGGTTCGTACTTCCGCGGACGGGTCCTCTCCGCCCCCGCCGACTTCCGCGAAGGCAACCCGCACCCTGAGTACTACGCGGTGGTGCTGGCGGTGAAGAATCCGCTCGGCTTCCTGGCGGCGGTGCTCGCCGGAATGGCGCTCGCCTTCGTTGCGCCGAGCCGTTTCGGCCGACTGCGCCTCCTGGCGGTGGGCGGTTTCACGGCCGTGGCCCTGTGGCTGTTTTCCACCGGCAACGCGCTGATGGGTGTGCGGTACCTGTTGCCGGTGTTTCCGTTCCTGGCGCTGTTCGGCGCGCGCCTCGCGCTTTCGGCGCCGCGGCTGACCCTGGGGCTTGCGCTGGTCGCGGCGCTCGAATCCCTTTGGATCCATCCGCACCAGCTCATGTACTACAACCTGCCCGCCGGCGGGCCGGCGGGTGGGCCCCGGATCACCGCCGTGGGGGACGATTGGGGGCAAGGGGTGCGGGCCGTGGGGCGCTTCGCCGCGCGCCACCGGGAAGCCTTGGCCCAGGCCGGCGGCCTTTCTTACGAACCCTACAGCGTGGGCGATCCGGACGCCTTCGGATTGGGAACCACCCGTGTGCCCGAGGGTCCGGTGCGCGGCATCGTCGCCGTGCATGTGCTGCACGCCCTGCGCGAGCGGGAGAAGTGGGCCTGGTTGGACGGCTTCGAGCCGTTCCTGGTGCTCGACCGTTCCGTGCTCGTGTACGACACACGGGCAGGTCCACCCGGCAGCGATCCGGGTCTGCGCTGAGTCCGGCTTTGCGGCCCGCAGCGTTTGCTGCGCTCAGTAACCCGCGTAGCCCAGATCCGCCAGTTGGCGGCTGAGGGCCGGGTCCTGGATGGCGGCGCGGCTGGGGCCGAAACGCGGCAAGTTGCGGTCCAGGCTCTCCAGCTCCTGGCGCATGCGCATGGCCACCCGACGCCCCTCCGCGTCGCGAGAGGTACACACCC
>JBJHAV010000296.1:0-4570 GCA_050480685.1 Planctomycetaceae bacterium
GGGGGGAAGTTGGAGCCAGGCACCGTCTTCCCGCCGGCTTCCCCTTCGGTGGGGCGTTGCGCGGGGCCTCTGCCCAAGTCCATGCTGAGTCCAGCGAGGTCCACCCAACTCGCACCCCAAGCATGGCCCTGATCGCGATCGACGCGGGCACCACCGGCATCACCGCGCTGCTCTACGACGAGCGGCTGACGATCCGCCGGCGGGCCTACCGGGAGTTTCCCCAGCACTATCCCCGCTCCGGCTGGGTCGAACACCGCGCCGAGGAACTGCTCGCCGCCCTCGACGAATGTCTCGCGGAGCTGCGCTCGGACCCCGCCAGCGCCGAGGCCCAAGCGATCGGCCTGACGAACCAGCGCGAGACGGTGTTTGCCCTCGAACGGGGCAGCGCGAAGGCCCTGGCGCCGGGCATCGTCTGGCAGGACCGGCGCACCGCCGAGCGTTGCCGGGAACTCGTCGCCCAAGGGGCCGGGGAGCTGCTCACCCGCCGCACGGGGTTGCTCGCCGATCCCTACTTCAGCGCCACCAAAATCGAGTGGTTGTTGCGGGCGGACGCGGAACTCGCACGCCGCGCCCGGGCCGGGGAGGTGCGCTTCGCCACGGTCGATGCGCTGATCGTCGCGCACTTGACCGGTGGTGAGACCTTGGCCACCGAACCGACCAATGCCTCGCGCACCCTGCTCTACGACATCGATCGAAGGGCCTGGGATGGCGAGCTCTGTGCTCTTTTCGGCGTGGAGCCGGACTGGTTGCCCGAGGTGCGCCCCTCGGCGGGGGACTTCGGTTCGGCCCTGCCCAAGTTCTTGGGGCGCGAGGTGCCCATCCGCGGAGTCGCCGGGGACCAACAGGCGGCGCTCTTTGGCCAAGGCGGTTTTGAGCCGGGCGGACTCAAGACCACCTACGGCACGGGCCTTTTTGCGCTGCTCCTGGCCGGCGATCGCCGCCCGCGGGCGGAGGGTGGTTTGCTGACGACCCTTGGGGTCGACAGCCGCGGCGGGCCGGCCTACGCCCTCGAAGGCAGCGCATTTCAGGGCGGTTCGATCGTGCAGTGGCTGCGCGACGAGTTGGGATTGTTCGAACGCGCGGCGGATTCCGAGGCCTTGGCCGCCGGTGTGCCGGACACGGGCGGTGTGGTGCTCGTGCCCGCCTTCACGGGGCTCGGCGCGCCCTATTGGGATCCGGACGCGCGCGGCGCGTTGCTCGGCCTGACCCGCGGCACGAACCGCGGCCATCTGGCGCGTGCGGCCCTGGAAGCGATCGCTTTCCAGGTGGTCGAACTGGTGGAGTTGGTGCGCGCCGGTTCCGGCTTGGCGCTTGATGAGATGCGCGTCGACGGCGGAGCGGCGGCGAACGATCTGCTGATGCAACTTCAAGCGGATCTGGCGGGGCTCGTGGTGCGCCGGCCCGAGGACTTGGAAGCGACCTTGCGGGGTGCCGCCATGCTCGCCGGTCTCGGTGCGGGCCTTTGGTCCGAGGCCCAGGGCATTCCGACTCCGCCGACCACCGACTTTTCCCCGCGCACGGCGCAGCCCGAGCGCGCCGAGCGCCTCGCCGCCTGGCGCGAGGCGGTGCGGCGGGTGCTCACCCGCTGAATCGCCCGCGGGTGCCCGGGTGGGGCACGAGCAGTTCCCTGCATTCGGGCGGATCGGGAAGCAGTGCCCGGGTGCCGTCGGGCCAACAAACTTCGACGAGCAACGCGCGTTCGCCGGCGGCCAGCCCGAAGTGCGCGACGGCTTCCATCTGGCAGAGATATCCCGAGCCCGCGCAAATCGCGCGCAGGCGCGGCGCGCGGTCGGTGACAAGCCGCACCCTGGCGCCGCGGGCCGGCGCGCCGAAGGGCGTGCGCGGCGCGATGCGCAGCCAGCGCCGCCCGGGATCGGCCCAGCGGAAAAGACTCAGGGGCTGCGGCGCCTGTTCCCCGTGGCAGAGCAGCAACTCCAGGCAGCCGTCGCCGTCGAAGTCGCCGACCGCGGCGCCCGTGCCAAAGCCGCCCGCTTCCTCGGCCGGGCCCAAGGGCACCCGGGTCCACCCGCGCTCGCCGCGCCGCAGCATCAGGTTGGGCTGGCCGAGCCGGTGCACGAACAGCTCTTCCTGGCCGTCGTTGTCGAAGTCGGCCGCGATCACCGTGCGCACGCGTCCCGCGGCCGGGGCCCGTCCGGCGCCGGGGGTGCGGAAGTGCACGCCGGGCACATCGGGCAGGAAAAAGCGCAGGGCCCCTTCCCAGTTGCCCACCACCAGCCCGAAGGCACCGCCCGCGTCGAAGGTGCACATGCCGCGCGCGTGTCCGCGCGGATCGGCCAGGCCGGCGACCGCGGCCACGTCGCGGAAGGTGCCGTCACCCTGGTTGCGAAAGAGCGCGTTGGGGCCGTTTTCGTTGCCGAGCAGCACATCCATGCGCTTCGACACGAGCGGCAGGGAGAGCAGCGCGCGCCCGTGCCCGCTGCGCGCCAGGCCGGCCTCGTCGGCCACGTCCCGCGGCAGACCGTCCGCCCGGGTCTCGTAGAGTTTCAGCGGGCCGCCGTGGTTCGCCACCAGGAAGCCGTAGCGCCCGTCGCCGCGCCGGTCGATGCAAGCCGCCGAGCGACCGGCGACCTGGTTGGCCTCGCCCTCCGAGCCGGGAGCCTCGAAGAGGTCCTCGAAGCCGCCGGGCCCGTGGTCGAACAGGCGGTCGGGCAGGCGCTTTTTGCCCGAGTAGGTGTCCGCGTGGACCAGGTAGAGCTCCTCCAGCCCGTCCCCGTCCACGTCGGCCCCGGCCACGCCGATGGCCTGGCGCGCCGGATCGGCCAGGGTCAGGTCGGCGCGCTCCACGAAACGCCCGCCCTCGAAGCCGATCAGTCGATTGGGCCCCAGGAAACCCGCCACCAAAATCAGCCGCTCGCCGGGGGCGAACGGTTCGACCACGGCCGCCCCATAACACAGGGCCGGGCCGTTGGCGGGCAGAAGGTGGCTGACGTCGACGAACAAAGCAGCGCCTTCGTAGCGCGCGCGGGGCGGGGGCACCAGCCTCGGGGTTGCTTCCCGCGCCGGCCCGGCCGTCCGGGGCGCGCCTCCCCCCGCCCCCGGGAAGGGCCGCCGCCCGCCGGACCCCGAGGATTGGGGACGGGGCCCGCGCGCTCCGACTATGCTTCCCAGCCGGCCCCGCGCCACCCCCCGATGTCCGACGCCGTCCACCTCTCCGATTTGGGAGGCGGCCTGTTCTCCCCCGAGGAACAGCGCCGCCTGCTTTGGGCGGAGTTCGAGCGCGCGCGCCGCTACGGCCTGCCCCTGGCCTGCCTGGTGGCCGGGGTGGACCGCCTGGGACAGCTCCAGGACCTCTACGGCCGCGATTCGAAGCAGGAGATCTACCGCTCCGTGCTCAGCGGCCTGCGGGCCGAAACCCGCGCCAGTGACTTCGTAGCGGCCCTGATCGACGATCGGCTGCTGCTGGTGCTGCCCCACGCGCCCCTGGAGGGCACCCGCCACCTGGCCCGGCGCCTGCAGCGCCTGGTGCGGCGCCTGCGCTTCCGCGGGGACAGCCGTTCGATCGAAATCGCCCTCAGCATCGGCCTCTGCCATGGTCGCGGCGACGACCTCCTGGAGCCCGAGGCGTTTTTGCAGCAGGCCTCCCGGGCCCAGCGCCAGGCGGCGCAGCTCGGCGGGGATCGCATCGCCGAAGCGCCCGCACCCCGCGCGAAGGGCGCCCGCCCGCGGGGGGGGGAAGGTTCGCCGGAGGCGGCGGACGACCTCTCGGGCCTCTTGGATCGCCTGGCGGCCAGCGGCGAGAGTTCGGCCCTGGTGGGGGCCCTGGTGGAACTGCTCCAGAACCGCGGCTCCCAGGGGGGGGCCGAAGGCTCCCCCGGAATGCGCGCCCTGGAAGAGCGCGTGGGCCACATGGCGGCCCTCCTGGAGAAGGTCGAGCGTTCCCTGGAGTCCCTGGGCGGCCGGGGCAGCCCGGGGGCGGCGGCGCCCCCCGAGCGCGCCGACCGGGTCCGCGCCCTGGGCGCCCTGCGGGAGGAGCTGATGGGGCGCATCTTCCACGCCAACGAGGAACTGCGCGAGGAAATCGCCCGCCGCAAGGCGGCCGCCGCTCCCCCCGGTCCCAAGGCCTCCGGAGCGGATTGACCGCGCCGAGGGGCGCCGCCGGAGCCGTGGCCGGGGCCCTGCTCGGGTCCGCTGCCCCCCCGACGCCCGGCCGCGGCCGTTCCACCCCGGGCGCAAGCTGGACCCGAGCGCCGGTCGATGGTCCCATGCCCGCCCTCGGGCCCCCGGGGGCCCCTCCGACCGACGATCCTCCACGCCCATGACCGACTCCCGCTCTTCCCAGCCCAAGCGCACCGGAGGTGTTTTGCACCTCGGCATCGACCTCGGTACCTCGCGCACCTCGGTCAGCGCCGCCAACGGCGTGCGCGAAACGGTCGCCTCCTATGTCGGGTACCCCAAGGACGTGGTGGCGCGCAAGCTGCTCGGCCGCGACGTGCTGTTCGGCGAAGAAGCGCTGGAGAAGCGCCTGTCCCTGCGGCTCTACCGGCCCCTGGCCAAGGGTGTGCTCAAGTCTTCCCTGGAGGGTGAAACGGAGCGCGCCGAAGCCGAGGCC
>JBJHAV010000297.1:0-4533 GCA_050480685.1 Planctomycetaceae bacterium
GGACTGTCCCCGCAGGGGGCTGTCCCGGTTTTGCGGCGCGAACCCCGCCCGGGCACCCTCCGGCTCCAACGACCTGGGACGCCGCGCGGCCGCGGGCCTTCCCGGCGATTGGGACCCGCTCGCGGGCGGGAGCGATCGGCGCCGCGGGCGGCCAAACAAGGCCCACCTTCCCGCTTCCGGCCTGGGACAGGGACCCGCCGGGCCTAAACTGGCGGCCCATGGCTTCTCGGAAGAAGCGCGCCGCTCAGGACACCGAGCCCCCCGTGCCCGGCGAGCCCCAGCTCGTCCCGGCCGCCCCGCTCGTCCCGGCCGCCCCGCTCGACCCGGCGCCCCCGTCGGGCTGGGGCCCGAAGGAGTGGTCTGGTTCAGCCGCCACCCCCCACGAGGCGATCCTCGCCTCGACCCTCGATCCGGTGGTCACGATCCGTTCGGACGGCACGATCGTGGAAACCAGTCGCTCGGTGGAGCGGGTCTTCGGCTGGCGCCCGGAGGAGCTGATCGGGCGCAACGTCTCGGAGTTGATGCCCGAGCCCTACCGCTCGGCCCACGATGGTTACCTGCGGGAGCACCGGCGCACGGGCCACACCGGGATCCTTGGGCGCACCCGTGTGCTGCAAGGTCAGCGCCGCAGCGGAGAGGTGTTTCCCCTGGAAGTCTCGGTCTCGCGGGTCGAACTCGCCGCGGGGGACGAGCCGCTCTTCACGGGAATTCTGCACGACGTCAGCGAGCGGGTCGAAGCGGAGCGGCTGCTGGCCCTGCACCGCGATGAACTCGAACGCACGGTTGCCGAGCGCACGCGCCAACTGGAAACGACCCACGAGCAGTTGCGTCTGGCCGATCGCCTGGCCGCCATCGGCACCCTCGCCGCGGGCCTGGGTCACGACATGAACAACGTGCTCTTGCCGACCCGCTTCCGCCTGGAAGCTTTGGAAGCCCTGGGGCTCGGGCCGGATGCCGCCGAACACCTCAAGGCCGTGCGCCGCTCGGTGGAGTACCTACAGCAGCTCAGCGACGGACTGCACCTCTTGGCGCTCGACCCCGAGGACGTGGAGGCTTCCCCCGAACGCACGGAACTCGATGCCTGGTGGGCCCAAGCCGGCCCGCTGCTCAGCCGCGCCATGGCGCGCCACGTGCGCTTCCGTTGCGACATCGCCTCGCCCGCGCCGGCGGTGCGCGTGGCCTCCCACCGTCTGACGCAAGCGGTGCTCAACCTGATCGTCAACGCCGGAGAAGCGGTCGGGAGCGAAGGCAGCGTGCACCTTTGGTCGCGGGTCTTTCCCGATGGGCGATTCGTCGAACTGGGCGTAACGGACGACGGCTGCGGCATGACACCCGAGGTCAAACGACGCGCCCTGGAGCCGTTCTACACGACCAAAAAGCGCGGTTTGGGCACCGGCCTCGGACTCTCCCTCGCCCACGGGGTGGCCGCCGGCGCGGGGGGCAGCCTGAGCATCGACTCGGAGCCGGGCAAGGGCACCACCGTTCGCCTGATGCTCGCGGCCGCCCTGGAGGAACCCGCTGCGCCCGAGGCGGCCCTCGCGGCGGCGCCGCGGCTCGCAATCGAACTTGCGGACCCGCGCCTCGCCGGCTTGGTGCGCTCCTTGGCCGAACACAGCGGACTGGAGCCCACCGCCGAGCCGCACCTGGCCCAGGGCCTGGTCACCGACCGGCAAACCTCGGCCGAAGCGGCGCGCGGGATTGCCGTGCTTTACCTGGGCACCGAACCGCGGCGCAGCCCGAACCACTGGATCGTGCTGCCGCCGCTGCCCGACTTTGAAACCCTGCGCGAAGCGCTGCACGAGTTGGCCTCTCGCCTGGTCGACTCCCGCGAACGATGAAACCCACCGGCCAAATCCGCCTTTTGTGCGTCGATGACCACGCCTTCCTGATCGATGGCCTGGAGGCCCGGTTGGCCCTCGAACCCGACCTTCAATTGGTTGCGCGCCTGGGCAGCGCCGACGGTCTGCTCGGCGAGGTCCGGCGCCATCGCCCGGACATCGTTCTGCTGGACATCGAAATGCCCGGACCGGACCCCTTCGAGGCGGCCGCGGATGTGCACCGCTCCTATCCGGACGTGCGCACGGTGTTCTTGAGCGCCTATGTGCGCGACC
Organism: Planctomycetaceae bacterium; assembly: GCA_050480685.1. Lineage (GTDB taxonomy): Bacteria > Planctomycetota > UBA1135 > UBA1135 > JBJHAV01. The sequence goes on from JBJHAV010000297.1 coordinate 2,112, forward strand.
ACTACATCACCGCCGCCGTGCGCGCCGGCGCCTGGGGCTACTTCGCGAAGAGCGAACCCTCGGAGGTGATTCTGGACGGCCTGCGCAGTGTGGCCGGGGGGCAGTTCACCTTCAGCCCCCGGGTGGCGGAGCGCTGCCGTCCGCCCGCGGGACCGGCGGTCAGCGCGCAACCGGGCCCCAAGGTGTCCCGACTCGAAGCGCTTTCCCCCCGCGAACTCGAAGTCCTGCGGCTGATCGGCAAGGGCCTCTCCCGGGCCGAGATCGCCAAGGCCATCTCCCGCAGCCCAAAAACCGTGGACGGGCACCGGGAGTCGATCATGGAAAAGCTCGACATCCGCGATCGCGCCGGACTGGTGCGCTTCGCGATCCGCGAAGGGCTGATCGAACCCTAGCCCGGAGGGTGCGTGTTCATGCAACCTCCGGGCTAGCGCGCCTCGCGGCGCCGCCCGCGAAGCGAGGCCTGCGGCTCGGGCCCGGGCGCAGGTATCGGTGCGGGTGCGGGCACAAAGGCGGCGGCCTGATGGACCGTGCAGGTACAGGGCGGCGCGGCCCGGGTTTCCTCCACCAGGCGGCGTAGGGCTTCGAGCTGGGGCCCGAGCAGAGCCAGCTCCAGGGCGTCGAGCAGGTGTTCGCGCACGGCGCGGGTGGAGACCGCGGCCTCCAGCCTCGCCCGGGCGATGACCCGCGACCAATCGCGCCGCGGCGAGCAGACCCGATAAGCGAGCCAAAGCCGATCCAAGCGGTGGCCGAGCAGCTCGATCGGCCCCGGACTGCGCCACAGGAGGGCCCGGCCAGGGTCCAGGGCGACCAGCTCCAGCACCTCCCCCACCCGGTCCCCAAGCCTCGGCTCGGCGACCCGGAAGTGCGGGTCGAGGCACGAGCGGCACTCGGGGGACTCCAGGGCCGCCAACCCGTGGATGCCCGCGCCGCGCATCAAGCGCGTGAGCGCGCCCCAGACCCGCGCCGGGGGAGCCGCGATGGCCTCCGGGCAGACCCGCTCGGCCGCAGCGGTCGACGGCGGCAGCAAGGGCTCCGCGGGCACGGAGCCCCTGTCCACCGGCGACGCAGGACGTCGCAGGCGGGCCAAACGCGGCTCCAGGAGGATGCGGAAGCTGTCCTCTCCCAGGGCCCAAAGATCGCGAACGGCTGCCATCGAATCGAAGGGGGCGGCAGGGGGCGGAGCCGCCCGGCCGCGCACGGGTCTCCCCGCGAAGGCCGAGAGTCGCCCGGAAGCCCTCGCGCCGCCAATGGGGATTCCGCCCCGAACGCCGCTCGCCCCCTCGTCGCCGCCCGCGAAAGAGCAGGGTCGAATCCCCATGGCGGCAGAACCGCCGGAGGTCGATCCTCAGCGGCCGTTCGGGGCTCAGAGCCCCACCGTCCCAAGCCACCCGCGTTCCCCCCGAGATGTCGCACCAAAGCGCCGCCGCCCCGCCCGCCGAGGGCCAGGGCCACCAACCCGGCCTCGAGTCCTTCCGCTACGACGACGCCATCGTGCGCCTATTCGCGGGCGCCACCGTGCTTTGGGGCATCGTCGGCATGCTGGTCGGCCTCTTGGTCGCCGTGCAGCTCGTCCTGCCGGCACTCAACGCCGACACGCCCTGGCTCACCTTCGGGCGCATGCGGCCGCTGCACACCAACGCGATCATCTTTGCCTTCGCCGGCAACGCGATCTTCGCGGCGGTCTACTACTCCTCCCAGAGGCTCTTGAAGGCGCGCATGTTTAGCGACGCCCTGAGCCGCTTTCACTTCTGGGGCTGGCAGGCGATCATCGTTTCCGCGGCCCTGACGATTCCCTTTGGCATCACCCAAGGCCGCGAATACGCCGAGCTGGAGTGGCCGATCGACATCGCCATCGCGGTGGTTTGGGTCGCCTTTGCGATCAACTTCTTCGGCACGATCGCCAAGCGGCGGGAGCGGCACCTCTACGTCGCGATCTGGTTCTACATCGCCACGGTCGTGGCCATCGCGATCCTGCACATCTTCAACAACCTGGTGGTGCCGGTCGGACTGACGAACAGCTACCCGATCTACGCCGGCGTCCAGGACGCCTTCATGCAGTGGTGGTACGGGCACAACGCCGTGGCGTTCTTCCTGACCACCCCGTTCCTGGGCCTGATGTACTACTTCCTGCCGAAGGCCGCGGATCGCCCGGTCTTCAGCTACCGCCTCTCGATCCTGCACTTTTGGTCGCTGGTTTTCCTGTACATCTGGGCCGGCCCCCACCACCTGCACTACAAGGCCGTGCCGGCCTGGATGAGCACCCTCGGGATGCTCTTCTCGCTGATGCTGTGGATGCCGTCTTGGGGCGGCATGATCAACGGCTTTTTGACCCTGCGCGGCGCCTGGCACAAAGTCGCCGCCGACCCGATCCTCAAGTTCTATCTGGTCGCCATTACCTTCTATGGGATGAGCACCTTCGAGG